>JACRIU010000010.1 GCA_016235775.1 Hydrogenophilales bacterium | reverse complement strand
GCCAAGGCGCGCTCCTGCTCGGCGATTTGCCCGGGCAGGGCGTCTTGTTTTCCGCCTCCCTCCGAGCCTGGTCTGGCTGCCGGCGCGGCCGCGCTTGTCGCAGGCACCACGTTAATCGGCGTGGTGACCGGACTGCATTGGGCGTTGGCTTCTTTTTTTTCGGAATAGGTAATCTTGCCGGCGGGGTTGATGCACTTGAACACCTCGGCATCGGCCGCAGGCATCGCGCATAAAATCAGCGCGCTTACCGCAAATACTGTGCGTGAATGATTCATGGCTGGCCTCCGTGCTGCGCTTTCATATTGATCTGGCGATAATGGTCCGGCACCTCAAACACCTTCGGGCGCACCGCAACGCCCGCTTGATAGTTGAGCAAACGGCGCGAGAATCCGCTGTAGTGAACCTCGTCCAGCGTGAGGCCATATTTGAACCAGCGGCGCGGCTCCAACACCAGCCGCGCCAAATCGCAGGCTTCGCGCTGCTCGGGCGGCGTTGCCAAATAAGCCGTGGCATGAGTCGCGGCCATCACCTCGCCGAACTCGCCCAAAGCCCGCGCCACCTCGGGTAAAAAACGTTCCGACGCAGTAATGCGCGTGCACACCTTGCCGTTCACAATGAGATTCAGCTTCTTTTGGGAGTCGCGATCGCTCAGCAGGTCATCGTCGGTATCCCACTCCTTGGGCTTTTCTATCGTGAGCGGCGCCATTTCAAACACCAGCACTTCATGCCGCTCATGGTTCACGTTATAGGCGCGCTTTTCACGCCGATCCAATAGCACGAAATCTTCGCGGTCGCGGCCGTAGTCCATGCGCAAGAACCGGTCCGTCACCAGATAACGCGTGACATAACCGCCGGCGTCGGCTTCCTGATCCATATAGGTGACTTCGGTCATGCCGCCCGCGCCCCACGCCGACCCGGCCGCGAGCCCTAGCACCATCACGATGAATAATTGAAATTTCATGCGAGCAGATCGAATCCCTGTTTAAGATCGCGCTTGATATCTTCCACCGATTCCAAACCGGCCGCAATACGGATCAGGCCATCGTTGATTCCCGCCGCGGCGCGCTGCTCGGGTGTGAGCCGTCCGTGCGTGGTGGTCGCGGGATGGGTAATCGTGGTTTTGGTGTCGCCCAAGTTCGCCGTGATCGACAACAGACGCGTCGCGTCGATCACGCGCCACGCCGCCGGCTTGCCGCCTCGCACCTCGAACGACACGATGCCGCCGCCGGTTTTTTGCTGACGCATCGCCAATGTATGCTGCGGATGCGAAGGCAAGCCGGGATACAACACGCGCGACACGCACGGCTGGGCTTCCAACCAGCGGGCCAGTTCCAGCGCGGCGGCGGAATGCGCATCCATGCGGATGCGCAGCGTCTCCAAGCCCTTGAGAAAAATCCACGCATTGAACGCGCTCAAGGTCGGCCCGGCCGTGCGTAGAAATTGATACACGCCCTCCATGAGGGACTTGCTGCCCAGCACCGCGCCGCCCAGCACGCGGCCCTGGCCGTCGAGATACTTGGTCGCGGAATGGATCACGATATCCGCGCCCAGCTCCAGCGGCCGTTGCAGAATCGGCGTGCAGAAGCAATTGTCCACCGCCAGCCACGCGCCGTGGCGATGCGCGATCGCAGCCAGGGCGGCAATATCGCACACCTCGGTCAAGGGATTGGAGGGTGTCTCGGCGAAAAACAACTTGGTGTTAGGCCGGCACGCCGCCTCCCACTCGCGCACATCGGCCGGTGACACAAACGTCGTCTCGACGCCAAAGCGCTTCAGAATATTACCGAACAACTGCACGGTCGAACCGAAAATCGCGCGCGAGGCCACGATATGATCGCCCGCCGACAGCAAACCCATCGCGCAAGCCAGGATGGCGGACATGCCGGAGGAGGTCGCCACGCAGCTTTCCGCGCCTTCCAGCGCGGCCAAGCGCTCTTGGAATGCGGTCACCGTGGGGTTGGTGAAGCGGGCGTAGATGTTGCCCGGCTCCTCGCCGATGAAGCGCTTCGCCGCCTGTTCGGCGGAATCGAACACAAAGCTTGAAGTAAGAAACAATGCTTCGGAATGTTCGTTGAACTGGGTGCGGTGGGTGCCGGCGCGCACCGCCAGAGTGTCGAGATCGTATTTTTCAGTCATGGTCCTATCCTTATCAAGCAAAAAACAGCCCTTTTTGCCACAGAGATCACAGAGGACACAGAGAAAAGCACACCAAACCCAGGGCATATTCCTCACCCTTTGGATGAGTGCAACCTGACGGTCGTGCCACTGTTTTTCTCTGTGATCTCTGTGACCTCTGTGGCAAATCTTTTAAAGGTTTTAATTCGTGCACACCAGCAGATGCCTAGTGAGCAAACACAAAAAAACCCGGGCAGCGTCAGCTAAACCGGGTTTCCCTCACTTTAGCTGTATTTTTTACGCGCCCGCAAGCTGAATCAAATCGGCGCAATCAAGGTTTGCAAGTTACGCGACAAAATCCACTGCGTCAAGCGCTCCGCAAATTGAGATCAAGCTGGCGCGAGGTGCCGGCATCGCCTTCGCTCGCATTCTCGCGCTGATTTTCCAGGCGGTCCAGATACGCCGGCGTCACGTCGCCGGTGACGTATTGCCCGTTGAAGCACGAGGTGTCGAATTCCTGAATCTCCGGATTGCACTCGCGCACCGCCTCGATCAAGGCATCAAGGTCTTGGTAAATCAAGGCATCGGCGCCAATCTCGCGCCGGATTTGTTCGTCGGTGCGCCCGGTGGCGAGCAATTCGGCGCGGGTCGGCATGTCGATGCCGTATACGTTGGGGAAGCGCACCGGCGGCGCGGCGGAAGCGAAGAACACTTTGCGCGCCCCCGCCTCGCGCGCCATTTGCACGATTTGCTTGCTGGTGGTGCCGCGCACGATGGAGTCATCCACCAGCAGCACATTCTTGCCCTTGAATTCGACCGCCATGGCGTTCAGCTTTTGGCGCACGGATTTTCTGCGTATCGCCTGTCCCGGCATGATGAAGGTGCGGCCGATGTAGCGGTTTTTGATGAAGCCCTCGCGGTAAGTGAGGCCAAGCTTGTTCGCCAGTTGCAGCGCGCTCGGACGGCTGGTGTCGGGAATGGGGATCACGACATCAATATCGAGATGGGCGTATTGTTGCCGGATCTTATCCGCCAAGCGCTCGCCCATGCGCAAACGGCTGGCGTACACGGAGATGCCGTCGATCACGGAGTCCGGCCGCGCGAAATACACATACTCGAAAATGCAGGGGGTGAGTTTCGCGTTCTGCGCGCACTGCTGGCTGTAAAAATTGCTTTGATCGTCAATGAACACCGCCTCGCCCGGCGCGACATCGCGCAGCAGTTTGAAACCCAAGGCATCGAGTGACACGCTCTCGGACGCGATCAAATAATCCACGCCCTTCTCCGTCTCGGCGCGCCCGATCGCCAAGGGGCGAATACCGAAAGGATCGCGAAAAGCGAGCAAGCCATAGCCGGAAATCATCGCGACCACCGCATAGGCGCCGCGGCAGCGCCGGTGCACGCCCGCCACGGCGGCGAATATATTGGCGATGTCGAGCTTGTGGTTGACGGTGTTCGCTTGCAGCTCATGCGCCAGAACGTTGAGCAGCACTTCTGAATCGGAATGGGTGTTGACGTGGCGCAGGTCTTGGCGATAAAGGTCCTGGGTGAGTTCCGCGGCATTGGTGAGATTGCCGTTGTGCGCCAGCACGATGCCATAGGGCGAATTGACATAAAACGGCTGCGCTTCGGCGGAGGAATCGGCACACCCCGCCGTGGGATAGCGCACATGCGCCACGCCCATCATGCCCTCCAGCTCGCGCATGTTGCGCGTGCGGAACACGTCGCGCACCATGCCGCTGCCTTTGTGCATATGGAAGGTGCGTCCTTCCGAGGTGACGATGCCCGCCGCGTCCTGGCCGCGGTGCTGCAGCAGTTGCAAGCCGTCATACAGCAACTGGTTAACGGGGCTCGTCGCAACGACGCCAAGAATGCCGCACATGATGACCCCTAACTATAATTCAATCGTTTGGCCAAATCGGCCGGTAGCCACGGTTTGAACTGCATGACCAATGTCTCCAAGGGTGAGCTGAACATGGCGTTCTTCCACATCGGCGCTTTCGGCAGGCTGGTCAGACCGGCCAATAGCACCAGCACCAACACGATCACCATGCCGCGCGCGAAGCCGAACACGGCGCCCAGCGCCCGATCCCAGGGGCCGATCCCGATTGCCTTGAGGAAATGCCCGACGGTAATGCTGATCAAGGTCATCACCAACAGCGTCGCCAGAAACAGCGCCACAAACGCCGCCAGCAAGCGCAGCTCGGGGGTCGGAATACTCGCCGGCAGCATCGGCGCAAAGGGTGCGGTATACAGGTTCGCCACCCAGAACGCCACCACCCATGACAACAGCGCCATCACCTCGCGCAGAAAACCGCGCATCACGCTCAACAATATCGACACGCCGATCACGATTAAAACCGCGTAGTCGAAAACGGTCATGGCTAATATAAAACTCGCGCAGCGAGCCAGCGTCCCTCTCTCCCGCTTGCGGGAGAGAGCAAGGAGAGAGGGAAACGGTCATGGCGAATTTCATTATATGTTTTGGCCATTGCCATGACCGTTAGCCGTTGCCCATCACCACCAGCTTGCTGTCGATCGGCTTGACCTTCTCGCGCACTTTATCCGCTTGCTCGCGCGCGGCATACGGCCCGCTGCGCACGCGAATCTTGTCCCCGGCGGTGGTCTTCACCACTTCGGTAAACGTGTTCACGCCACGGGATTTCAGATCGGCTTGACGCTGCTTGGCATTCTTCATTTCGGAAAATGCGCCGTATTGCACGAAATAGGTTTGTTTGGCGCTGTCGGCGGGTTTTGCCGGCTTGGGCGGCTCGGCCACGGCTTTGATCAGTGGCGCTTGTTGCGCCGGCTTGGATTCGGCTGGAGCGGCCACGGGTTGGGGCGCTTGCTCCGACTTGGTTTCAGAGGGCTTCGCGACATTCACTGCCGGTATTGGCTCAACGCTAGATTTACCAGCGGGCGCGGCCGGAGCAGCATTCAAAGCAGCGGGCGGAACTGCGGCTGCGGGTTTTGCACTAGGTGCAGTTTGTTCGGTCCCAGGTGCGGGGAGAATTTTTGGTGCATAGCCCGTCGCGTCTTGCGATGGAATGCGGATATCGATCGGCTGGCTATCCTGCTGCGGCTTGTTCTCGGGCAGGATCATCGGCACCAGCGCAACCACCACGGCCACCAGCACCACGGCGCCCACCAGGCGGCGGCGTGCGCGTTTTCTGAACTGGATTTCTTCTTCGGTATAGTTGGGTGTCGCCATGAATTATCCTAGTCTATTTTCCTAGTCTTTTGCGCCGCGCGCCTGGAGGACTTCCGCCACGGTGTAGAACGATCCGAAAGCGCAAATTCTATCATTTTCACCGGCCTGGCGACAGGCAGCCGCATAGGCTTGCGCGATGCCGGGGCAGGTATAAATCGCCGTGATGCCTGCATCACCTAGCAATAATGCCAGCGCTTCTCCACTCGCACCGCGCGGACCCTCCAAACCGCCCACATACCATTCATCCATACCGTCTTTAACCGCTGTAATCACCGCTGCAATGTCCTTATCACGCAGCATGCCGAACACGGCCAGGGTCTTGCCCGGCACATATTGCGCACGCAGATTTTCGCTCAATATCCGCGCCGCTTGCGGGTTGTGCGCCACATCCAAAATGACCGGCGGCTTGCCCGGCAGCACCTGGAACCGTCCCGGCAGGCGCGCGCTCAACAGGCCGGTGCGAATATGCGTTTGCGCCAGCGGCAAGCGTTCACGCAGGCAATCCAGCGCCGCGATCGCTGCCGCCGCATTGGCCAACTGATGTGCGCCGCGCATCAGCGGATAAGGCAGCGCCGGGCGCACACCGCCCGGGCCCGAATAGGTCCAGGATGCCGCTTCGCGCACAGCGTTAAAGTCCTGGTTGATGCGCAACAGGGGGGCGCCGGCCTGCGCCGCATAGTGCAGCAAGGACGCAGGCGGATCGGTATCCGCGCAAATGGCGGGCTTGCCGGGGCGGTAAATACCCGCCTTCTCGAAACCGATTTTCTCGCGCGTATCGCCCAAATAATCCACATGGTCCAGATCGACCGTGGTAACGATCGCGACGTCCGGCTCGAACACATTCACTGCATCCAGACGGCCGCCCAGCCCGACTTCCAGAATCGCCACTTCGATCTTGGCTTGCGCGAACTGCCACATGGCCGCGAGCGTGCCAAACTCGAAATAGGTCAGTGCGGTGTCATTGCGCGCGGCTTCAACCGCCTCGAATGCCTGGCACAAGGCCGCATCACTCGCCATGCGGCCATCGATGCGCACGCGTTCGTTGTAGCGGATGAGATGCGGCGACGTGTACAGCCCGACGCGATAACCCGCCGCCAGCAGCATCGCCTCCAGCATGGCGCAGGTCGAGCCTTTTCCATTGGTGCCGCCGACCAGGATTACGGGGAAAGTGGGAACGAGTTTGAGCCGCTCCTTGACCGCACGGGCGCGATCCAGGCCCAACTCGATGGTTTTAGGATGCAGGCGCTCGAGGTGGCTGAGCCAGTCCTCCAGCCGTGTGGGATTCACGAGTTAGTGCGCTTAAGCGGCAGCGGGTTGCCGCATCAACAGCGCGAGCAGATTCGCGAGTTTTTCCCGCATCTGGCGCCGATCCACGATCATATCCACCGCGCCGTGTTCGAGCAGGAACTCGGCGCGCTGGAAGCCTTGCGGCAAAGTTTGGCGCACCGTTTGCTCGATCACGCGCGGGCCGGCGAAGCCGATCAGCGCGCCCGGTTCGGCCACGATCACATCGCCCAGCATGGCGAAGCTGGCCGACACGCCGCCCATCGTCGGGTCGGTCAACACCGAAATGAAAGGCAGGCGCGCGGCGGAAAGTTGCGTCAGGGCCGCGCTGGTCTTGGCCATTTGCATCAGCGACAACAGACCTTCCTGCATGCGCGCGCCGCCGCTGGCGGAAAAGCAAATGAAGGGCATGTTTTGCTCGCAACACACTTGCACCGCCTCGGCAAAACGCTCGCCGACGACCGAGCCCATGGAACCGCCCATGAATCTGAATTCGAATGCCGCCACCACCACCGGCTGATTCATCACGCTGCCCTGCATCACCACCAAGGCGTCGGTCTCGCCCGTCTCGGCTTGGGCGGCCTTGATGCGGTCGGGGTATTTTTTGGTGTCCTTGAATTTCAGGCTGTCGATCGGCTCGACATCGGCGCCGACTTCATAGCGGCCTTCCGGATCGAGAAACAAATCCAGGCGTTCACGCGCGGTGATGCGGTTGTGGTGGCTGCACTTGGGACACACCTCGAGGTTTTTTTCCAGGTCGGCGTGATAGAGCACCGCCTCGCACGAGGCGCACTTGTGCCACAAGCCTTCAGGCACATTCTTTTTTGCGCCTTCGACTTTGCGCTTGATTTTCGGCGGGAGTAATTTTTGAAACCAGCTCATATATAGCTCCTTCTAGCTGTCCATCGCGGTTCGGATCGATTTGACCAGTGCGCCCACGCGCGCCGTTACTTGGCCGGCAGGTGCGCGCTCAATTTCTTGCACGATGCGGCTGCCGATCACCACCGCATCGCTAAATTCGGCCATCGCCTTTGCCATCGCGCCATCGCGAATGCCGAAGCCCACGCCCAGCGGCAGGCTGATCTGTTTACGCAGTTTCGTCAGCCGCGTTTTGACCTCGGACAAATCAATATTCGCCGCGCCGGTAACGCCCTTCAATGACACATAATAAACGAAACCGCGCGCCGCCTTGGCCACCGCCGCGACACGCGCATCCACCGAGGTGGGCGAGAGCAGAAAAATCGGATCCAAATCATACTGGGCGAGGCAGGCCAAAAATTCAGCGCATTCCTCCGGCGGATAATCCACCGTCAATACACCATCCACGCCGGCGGCTTGGGCTTCCCTAGCGAAAGTTTCATAGCCCATCGCCTCGATCGGATTGGCGTAGCCCATCAGCACCACCGGCGTCGTGGTGTTCTGTGTGCGAAACTCGCGCACCATGCCGAGAATATCCTTGAGCCCGACATGATGCAGCAAGGCGCGTTCGCTTGAACGCTGAATGGTCGGGCCATCTGCCATCGGGTCGGAAAACGGCACCCCGAGTTCGATGATGTCCGCCCCGGCTTCGGTCAGCGCGTGCATCATGGGCACCGTCAGCGCAGGGGTCGGATCGCCAGCGGTGAAAAAGGGAATCAGCGCTTTTCTGTTTTGCTGTTTGAGTTGCGCAAAGCACGCTTTGATACGGGACATTTACTTCCAATCTAAATAACTTTTGTTACTGGGAAAAGCTTTTTTACAGGGTAATCCCAGACAAGGCCGCAACCGTATTGATGTCCTTATCACCGCGCCCGGAAAGATTCACCAGCAACGCCTGATCGCGCTTCATGCCCGGCGCGATTTTTGCCGCATACGCCAGGGCATGGCTCGACTCCAGCGCGGGAATGATGCCTTCGAATTTACATAAGTCGTGGAAAGCTGCCAGCGCTTCCTGATCGGTCACGGCGGCATACTCGGCGCGGCCACTGTCTTTCAACCAGGAATGTTCGGGGCCGACGCCAGGGTAATCGAGGCCGGCGGAAATCGAATGGGTTTCGATGATTTGGCCGTTTTCATCCTGCATCAGGTAAGTGCGGTTGCCGTGCAATACGCCGGGGGTGCCGGCATTGAGCGGCGCGGCATGCTTGCCGGTGGACAGGCCCAACCCTGCCGCTTCGACGCCGATCAGGCGCACGTCTTTATTTTCGAGATAGGGATAAAAAATTCCCATCGCGTTCGAACCGCCGCCGACGCAGGCGATGATCGCATCCGGTTGGCGTCCGATTTGTTGCGGCATTTGTTCCTTTGC
>JACRIU010000110.1 GCA_016235775.1 Hydrogenophilales bacterium | reverse complement strand
GCGCACCGCCGGTATCGGCCGCAATCTGGAAGAGCTGCAATGGGACCTCAACTATCTCAAGCAGTTGTGGGACGCCATTGAAGGGGCGGCGAAAACCGAGAAGGCACCGTCGCTGATTTACCTGGAAAGCAGCCTGGTAGTCCGCGCCATCCGCGACTATTTCAATCCAGAAATCGGAGAAATCCTGATCGACACCGAAGATGTCTACCAGCAAGCCCTGGCGTTCATGAGCACGGTCATGCCGAACAACGTGAACCGCATCAAACGTTATGTGGACGACGTGCCGTTATTTTCGCGCTTCCAGATCGAGCACCAGATCGAATCCGCCCATGCGCGCGAAGTGCGCCTGCCGTCCGGCGGCGCAATCGTGATCGACCACACCGAAGCCCTGACCGCCATCGACATCAACTCGGCGCGCGCCACCAAAGGTTCGGACATTGAGGCCACCGCGCTCAACACCAACCTTGAGGCGGCGGAAGAGATCGCCCGCCAGTTGCGCCTGCGCGACCTGGGCGGCCTGATCGTGATCGACTTCATCGACATGGAAAGCAGCCGCAACCAGCGCGATGTCGAGAACCGCCTGCGCGATTCGCTGCACCATGACCGCGCGCGCGTGCAGACCGCGAAGATTTCCCGCTTCGGCCTGCTGGAACTGTCACGCCAGCGTTTGGCGCCCAGCCTGGGCGAAAGCAACTACATCGCCTGCCCGCGTTGCAGCGGCATCGGCCACATTCGCGGCACCGAATCTTCCGCCTTGCACATTCTGCGCATCATCCAGGAAGAGGCCATGAAAGAAAGCAGCGCGGCGATCCATGTCCAGCTGCCGGTGGATGTCGCCACCTTCCTGCTCAACGAAAAACGCTCCGACATCCATCGCATCGAATCGCGCCTCAAAGTGGCGATTACGCTGGTTCCCAATCCGCATCTGGAAACGCCCAACTACAGCATCAATCGCCTGCGCCAGGATGACATGACCGGCGAAATATTGCAGGCCAGCTACAAACTGGTGGAAAAACCGGTTGAAGAAAGCCCGTTGACTGCCGCACAGGAGCAACAGAAAATCACTCGCGCGCAAGCTGTAGTGCAGGGCATCACCCCGATGCAACCCGCACCAATAAAGGCTGAAGAAACCAAGCCTTCAATCTTCAGCAAGCTCTTCGGTTGGGTCAAGGCATTGGGTGCGGCGGAACAACCCAAAGCCAAGCCGACTGCAGGCAAGCCACGCGAAATCCCACGCCGTGAGCGCAGCGAAGGCAGCGGCAGCAAGCGTCGCGAGCGCGGGCCGCGTGCCGAACGCAGCGAAGGCGGCAGTGGACGCGACCGCAACGAGCCGCGCAGCAGCCAGAAACCGGCACAACCGGAAACCGCAGCCAAACCACAGGAGCCGCGCGAGCCGCGTCAACCAAAACCGCCGCGCCCACCGCGGATAACCGAAGAAAAACCGGTATTGGAAAGCAAGGCCGCTACCGCTCCCGCAAAGGGGGCGCCGCCAGATATTCACCCTTCAGTCGGCCCTGGTGCAGGCAGCGGTTCTTCCGCAGAACAGGCTGAAGAAGGCGGCGCACGCGAAGGGGCGCGCCGCCGCGGTCGCCGTGGCGGTCAGCGCGAACGCCAGCGCCGTGACAACATCGCGCAAAACACTGAAGGTATGGCAACAGATGGCGAAGCCATTACCGTTGATCAGCCTGTTACGCAGGCAAGCGCCGCACCAGCCACAGTGAAACCGACTGAGTATATCGCCATGCCCGACGGGTTTGTTTCCGCCAAACCGAAACCGTCCGAATACATCGCGATGCCGGCAACCGCAGCCCGGCAAAGTGTGGCGCCAGCGGCGGCAATTGAAGTTTCCGCACCCGCAGTAACCACCACCAGCGGCGGTGAAGGCCTCGTTCAAATCGAGACGGATCCGGACAAGTTCAACACCGTGGCAAATATCCCGTCCGGCTACACGGAACAACCGGCAATGCGCCGCCGCCCGCGCCAGCGTGAGGTATATATCGAGAATGAACCGCTGGTGCAAATAGAAACGCAGCATACGCAGACGTAATCCGGTTTCCGGTTAATAACGTGCAGAAGAACAAATAAGCCCAAACCGGACAAACCGGAGCCAAAAAATGTTCTCACACGAAGGCGCGAAGGCGCGAAGAAAATAAAACTCGCTCTTGTTTTTCTTCGCGATCTTCGCGGCTTCGCGCGAAAAATTCTTGTCATGTTTTGAGATCATTTGGTTGATAAGAGACTAATTCCAATTCTAAATTAAAAGTACATTTTCGTAGGGCGGGCTATGCCCGCCGAATCAAGCTGTCGGGCGTAGCCCGACCTACGGATTGCAGCACCTTTTGCAGCACCTTTAAAGTGGAAATGGAATAACATCCACGGAGAACTGCCAGCCCTAATTCATTTCAACCACAAGGAGCGAGATCATGACGAACATCGTGCAATTATTGGGTGATGAAGCTGAACATTTGCTGGGATATCGTTGTACCGGCATTACCAGGGAGTCGCTGCACTTGCCGGGGGCGGATTATGTGGACCGCGTGGTGGCGGTGAAAGACCGCAAGCCCGGTGTGCTGCGCAGCCTGCAAAGCTTGTACGGGCATGGCCGGCTGGCGGACAGCGGCTATCTGTCGCTGCTGCCGGTGGATCAGGGCGTGGAACATTCCGGCGGCGCGTCGTTTGCGCCGAATCCGATCTATTTCGACCCGGAGAACATCGTCAAGCTGGCCATCGAAGGCGGCTGCAACGGCGTGGCCTCCACCCTAGG
>JACRIU010000011.1 GCA_016235775.1 Hydrogenophilales bacterium | reverse complement strand
GCGTACGCGCCCTAGGTTGTGTAGCGCCGGCCTCCCGCCGCCAGGGTGGATCGAGAGGCCGGCCGGGATGCCGGCGCTACAAGGGCGGAAATGCAGGTGTTTGTGGATGAATTGATTGGACGCTTTGTGGTTTTGTAGCGCCGGCATCTTGCCGGCAAGGTTGAATCGAAATGCCGGCAAGATGCCGGCGCTACGGTGCTGTACGGTTTGGGTCTAGGGGTTCGCGATGGATGTACGTGAAGGTAATGAGCCGTATGACGACATCAACATCACGCCGATGCTGGATTTGGCGTATGTGCTGTTGGTGATTTTTATCATCATGACTACCGCTTCGGTGCAGGGCATCAAAGTGAATCTGCCCAAGGCGAGCACGACACCTAATTTGGCGAAGCCGAAGACCAAGGCGATCACCATCGATGCAAATGGCCAGGTGTACCTCGACACCTATCCGGTGACGATTGCGGAACTGGAATCGCGGCTGCGTTCTTTCAAGGCGATCACGCCCGATTTGCCGGTGGTGATTAAAGGCGATTCAAAGATTGCGTACGAGAAGGTGATCGAGGTGATGGATTTGTGCGGGCGCCTGGATATCACGCAGCTCGGCCTGGTGACGCAAAAGGCAGGTAAGTGAGCAAGCAGGCATGGCGCGCGCGCTTGCCGAAACTGATGATGGGCGCGGTGTTGCTGCTGGTTTTGGCTGGCATGTTTTTTGTGATTAAAGGTTTTATCGATAGCGCGGAAAAGCCATCTAAAAGCAAAGTGCAGATCATTTCTCTGGTGAAACCACCGGAGCCGAAACCGCCTGAACAAAAGCCGCCGGAGCCGGAAAAGCAAGAGATCAAGGAAGAGGTTCAGGTCGATCAACCGAACCCGGAGCCAGCGGATAGTCCACCGGAAGGCCTGACCTCGTCACTGGGGCCGGGCGCCGATGGAGGATTCGGTTTGGCGGCAGGCGATGGTAAAGGCACCGGGCGCATCGGGGGAGGCGGCAATGTCTTCAATTGGTATGCATCGCTATTGCAGCAAGCTTTGCAGGAGCAACTCGCGGCCAGTGAGAAGGCGAAGAATGTCGCTTATAAGGTGCTGGTAAAAGTATGGGTGAGTACAAGCGGTAAGGTGGAGCGATACGAAGTGATGAATTCCAGCGGAAATAGCGAAGTAGATGTCACCTTGCGCGCGATTTTATCCAGCTTGCGCGAATTGAAGGAAGCGCCTCCGCCGGATATGCCGCAACCCTTGAAATTGCGCATCGTGTCGCGCTGATGTCGTTGTCAATTAACTTGTGAAAAATGAGAACAACATGAAACGGAAATTGATCGCACTCGGAATCGGCATGCTGTTTGGGGTGGTGCAACCCGCGCTTGCCGCCGAGCAAGAAGAGCTGGAGATCGTGCGCCAGACCACGGTTAACCTGATCTATGCCCTGGTGGAAAAAGGCGTGCTGACGCAGGAGGCCGCGAACGATCTGATCAAGCAGGCGGAAAAATCGGCGAAGAAGAAAGTCGATGAGACCAAGGCGGCGCAGGGCAATGTGGTGCGCGTACCCTACGTGCCGGAGTCGGTGAAACGCGAGATTCGCGATCAAGTCAAGCAAGAAGTGGTGGCGCAGGCCAAGGCCGAGCGCTGGGGCGATGTGAACGCCGTGCCGGAGTGGGTAGATCGTATGCATTGGGAAGGCGATATCCGGGTGCGCTACCAGCAGGATAGGTATGCGACCGGTAATGACCTGCCCGCCCAATTTGACGTTTTCTATGGCTTTCCGCTGGACACGACCACTAATACAACTGAGAATCGGGACCGCTATCGCCTGCGCGCACGGCTGGGGCTCACCGCAAAAATATCCAGTATGGTTTCCGGCGGCGTGCGCATCGTAACCGGCAATAACAGCGACCCCGTGTCCACCAACCAGACGCTAGGCAATAACGAGCAGAAATATTCGCTCTGGCTGGATCAGGCCTACCTCAAGCTGGAGCCGACGGAATGGCTGAGCGCTTTGGGCGGGCGCATGCCTAATCCGTGGTTCCATACCGACCTAGTATGGGACGCGGATCTGAATTTCGACGGTTTCGCCGCGAACGCGCGCTACCGCTTCGACGAGCGGCGCTCGGTCTATCTCACGGCAGGGGCGTTTCCGATACAAGATGTCGCGCCGAGTAAGATCGTCAAGGCCAAGAGCAAATGGCTGTATGGCGTGCAGGCGGGAGCCGACATCACCGCTTTGAGCGGCAGCAAGGCGCGCTTCGGCGTGGCTTTGTACGATTATCGCAATGTCGAGGGCATTCCGGATACCGCCGTCGGCTTGCTCGATTACACCGCCACCCAGCCGCAAACCCGGCAGAAGGGCAACTCGGTGTTTCGCGAGGGGGCTACCGATGTCTACAAACTCGCATCGCAATTCAAGGAACTGAATCTCACCGCGCAATTGGATATTGCCAATTTCGATCCGACGCATGTAATTCTAACTGCCGACTATGTACGCAATATCGGTTTCGATGAAAATGAAATCCGCCAGCGAACCAATTTATCCTCGACAAATACTGTGTATAACAAAAAGACTTTGGGTTACCAGCTCCAAGCCACCGTGGGCCGTCCCAAGATTCAAGATCGCGGTGACTGGCAGGCTTCTGTCGGCTATCGCTATCTGGAGCGAGACGCAGTGCTGGATGCCTTCACCGATTCCGATTTCCGCCTGGGCGGCACGGACAGCAAGGGTTATTTCCTGGGTGGCAGCTACGGCATAGACCGCAACACCTGGCTCTCGCTCAAGTGGATGAGCGCAGACGGGATCAGTGCGCTGAGATATGGCGTCGATGTATTCCAGGTGGATTTGAATGCGCGTTTCTAACTTCATTGGCCTGATCGCGGTCTTGTGCGGCGGCGTGCCTTACGCGCCAGCATGGGCCGACGAAGCGGCGAACGATCCGTGGGCGGCGACGGTACTTGCGCCGCGCCAAGCCGCGCCGCTCGATCCACTGGTGTTCGCCCACATCAAGGCGACGGGTAACGACGAGCCACCGCGCTTCGCCGGCGGTCGCGATGCGGCCCTGCTGGAAGCCGCCGCCGCCAACGACCTGAAGCAGGTGGAAGCCCTGTTCAAGTCCGGAGCCAATGCCAATACGCGCGATGCGCTGGGCATGCGCCCCTTGTTATATGCGGCGCGCAATGGTGCTGTGGAAATGGTGCGCATGCTGCTGGAAGCAGGCGCCGACCCGGATGTGAAAGGCAGTGGGTTCACGCCGATGGGGATCGCCGCGCTCAATGGTCATGCGCGCACGGTGCAGTTGCTGTTGAAGGCCGGGGCGGATGTCGACAAAAAAAGCGATAACGGTTGCACGCCGCTGATGAATGCGGCGCAGATGAATCATGCGCGCACCGTCGAGGTGATTTTGAAATACGACCCCGACTTGAGCTTGACCAATCCCGAGCGCATGACCGCGCTCTCTATTGCGGCAGCCGAGGGGCATAGCGAATCGCTTGAAGTGATGCTGAAGCACGGCGTCGATCCGAATTTGATCGACCGCAATAACAATCCGCCTTTGTTCTGGGCGGTTTTCCGTGGCCAGCGCGGCGCGATTCGCGTGTTGCTCGAATATGGCGCCGAGGCCGGAACCATGGCGGTAGATTTATGAAGGTGAAGGCTATGAGGAATATGGTTCTTATGTTGATGCGCAGTTTAATGATCGGCTGTTTGGCGCTGTTGATCGCGAGCCCGCTGCATGCGGCGAACAAGAAAGACCCCGCCAAGGAAGCGCAGCGCCGCATGCAAATGCAAGTGAAGCAGGCGCAAGACGAGAAGGCCGCGTTGGAGCAGGAAAAGGCCGCTCTCGGCAAGGAGTTGGAGACGCTGAAGAAAAAAACCGGCGAGATCGAATCGTCCATAGCGCGCGCCAACCGGAGCAAGGCCGCGGCGGAAAAAGAGGCCGAAGCGCTCAAGCAAGTGAAGGTCGAGCTAAGCGAGAAAGTTGCGACCCTGGAAAAACAATTCGGCGAGAGTCAGCAAAGTCTGCGCGACACGCGCCAGAGCCTGCAACAGGAGACGAGTCAGAAGCAGCGGCTGGAGCAGAACCTCGGCGCGCGCGATAAGGAATTAGGCGTCTGTGAAACCAAGAATAAAAAGCTCTACCAGTATCAGGTTGAGTTGATCAATCGCGCGCAATATCGTGGTTCGCTCGATGTGCTACTGGAAGTGGAACCGTTGACGCAAATGAAACGGGTCGATATCGAGAATTTACTGGAAGAGTATCGCGACAAGATCGACAACGAGCAGATCGTGAAGCGCGGGCGCTAAAAGGATCCGCTGCTACCACATTCCGCCGCAATGGCGGGCTTTTGCATAGGCCCACCTAAATTATTTCGACACACAATCGTAACAATCCCTAGTTAATCTTGCTTCCCTCGCCACAGTCCTTGTGGACGCGATATTCATTTTTTATCCGGGGGATTCCCATGTTCAAATTCAGCAGTTTTCTATTGGTTTTGTTGGCAGTGACCGTCGTAGCGGGCTGCGGCGGCAAGGACAAGGCCGACGCCAAGGCTAAAACGCAAGTCGCGGCCAAGGTGAACGGTAGTGAGATCACCGTGCATCAGATCAACTTTGCGCTACAACGCTTGGGCCCGCAGAACGAAGCGCAAGCCAAGGAGGCGTCGAAGCAAGTGCTGCGGATCTTGGTCGAGCAGGAGATGCTGTATCAGAAAGCGCTTGAAGCCAAGCTCGACCGCGACCCTCAGGTAGTGCAGGCGTTGGAATTTTCTCGCCGCCAATATTTGGCCCAGGCTTATCTGGCGCGCCAAGTTAAACCGGTCAAGCCCGGTGATGCCGACATCAAGGCTTATTACAAGCAGCATCCGGAATTGTTCGAACAGCGCCGCGTCTTCAATTTGCAGGAAATCACGGCGCAAATGAAGCCCGAGCAGCAGGCCGAACTGCAGAAAGTGTTGGAGAAACCCATATCGATGGAACAAATCGCGCAGTGGTTGAAGTCGCGGAACATTCAATTCACTGGGACCAATTCGGCACGCGCCGCCGAGCAGATGCCGCCGGAATATCTGAAGCGTATCGCCCAGTTGCAGAACGGACAAATCGGAACCTTGAGATCGAGCAACAGCGTTATGTTGGTGCGCATGCTCGGCTCACAACCACAAGCGGTAAATGAGACCCAGGCTAAACCGGCGATCGAACAATTGTTAGCGAAACAAAAGAATATTGAACTGGCCAGCGCCGAAATGAAAAAAGTGCGCGACGCGTCCAAGATCGTATTTCTGGGCGACTATGTTGATCTTGGCAAAGAGCCGGCGCTGGCACAAGCGAAGACCGCCGTTCCTGCCGCCGTGAGCGAAAGCCAGAGCGAGAAGGCCGTCGAGAAGCCCATCGATAAGGCGAGTGTAATCCCAAGCCCAAGCGTGAAGGCAACCGAGAAGCCTATCGATAAGGCGATGGAGCGCGGCTTGTCGGGTCTGAAGTAATTCAGTTGGGCATCCTTGGTGGGCGCCTTCCTGGCGGCTTTCGTCGGAATGGCGACATGCTCATTAATCCTCTTTTTAAAATAGCCCATTTGGGCCATGCATTCCCAAGCCGCATACATGATTACGTAAGAGGCGAAGCGTAGATTCACTTCAGCGCGGGCCAAAACCAAAATCCAAGAAATGGTTTCGGATTACTTTGAATGAGTGACTGGATAGCTAAGAAGGGGTCAACCATGCAGCAAGCGAATCAAGCTCAGAGTGTCGGTCTGATTATCCAAGAAGGTGGAGAGGAAGAGGGCGTCAAGCTCACGGTGCAAGGCTTTAAAGAGGTTGCGCTGTACCTGAGTGTGCAACAAGCCCGTGCTTTTGCAAGTGACTTAATCCAGCATGCGCACCGCATTGAAGTTAAGCACAGCCTGAAAAAAGCAAAGATCAAGGCAGCCCAGTCTGCTATGGAACGAACTGGCATGCCATTAACCAGATCGGCTCTGCAACAGGCATAAGCTTGTATCGGTGTCTCCTGCCGCCCGCCCCACAGGGGGGAAGGGTATCTACACAAGTGCGCAATCATCTGTCGAGCTAACGTCTCCCCCTTTGAAAAAGGGGGAACAAGGGGGATTTAGATGTTGCGTCGATGCTTCAAAATCCCCCCTAACCCCCCTTTTCAAAGGGGGGAAGTGAGGGTACCCCCTGACACAGGGGCTGGGTGGGGGAGCAGAAAAAGCACTCCACCAAATCAAGTGCTTATGCCGCATTCACCGCTACTTGCAACATCTCTGTAATGCTTGGCGCGTAATCTGCGCATTCTCCATTTCAATTTTAAATTCGCGGCAAAATCAAATTACGACTGAATGCCGGCATGACGCCCAAGGTGCTTTAGCAGCGTTACCTTACCTTTCAAGTCAACACGATTCCTATCCCCATGCGCATAGCCCATTTACCAGCCTTCGCGCGCATCACTCCCTTTGCGATTTATCTTGTAGTGCTAGCGTTGGAAGGGCAGGCGCCGCATCTGTTTACCGAGTTCGATGCGCGTTGGTTGTATCCGCTGAAAATCTTGTTGGTTGTAGGCGCACTCGCCACGTTTCGGCTGTCATATACGGAGCTGCGCGATTTTAAATTTTCGCTCGGCGATGCCGCCTTGTCCTTGGGCGCGGGCTTGACCGTGTTTGTGGTTTGGGTCGGCTTGGATATTCCCTGGGCGGTGCTGGGCGAACCCGGTGCGGGCTACGACCCACGCGATGAGGGCCGGATTGATTGGCTGTTGGCTGGGTTTCGCCTTGCCGGTGCGGCTTTGGTGGTGCCGCTGATGGAGGAATTATTCTGGCGCTCGTTCTTGATGCGCTGGGTGGTTCAAAGCGATTTTCTCAGCGTGAAGCCCGCTGCGGTGACGTTGAACGCGGTGTTGATTTCCAGTGTGGTGTTCGGTTTTGAACATCATCAATGGCTGGCGGGCATCTTCGCCGGTCTGGTCTACGCCTGGCTGTATCGCCGCACCGGCCATCTTAACTACGCCATCTTCGCGCATGCGGTCACCAACGGCGTGCTGGGTGCGTGGGTGCTAACAACCGGCCAGTGGAGCTATTGGTGATGAAGCGCCCACTGCATTGGAGCGCTTTAGCAGCGCTGTGCGTGGCCAGTGGCGCGTATGCGCATCCGGAAGACACGGTGCGCCTCAAGCTGGAATACAACGTGTCGCACGACAGCAACTATTTTCGCGTGGCGAACGATGCACAGGCGCAGGCGCTGCTTGGTTCGACCGATGCATCGGTCACGACGCACCGCGTCGGCGCCGGCGTAGATGCCGACCTGCGGTTCGGGCGTCAGGTGGTGGCGTTGCGCAGTAGCTTTTCCCAAGTGGATTTCGACCGCGTTATTCTCAAACCCACTACTGAATTGAGCATTAAGGCGGACTGGAATTGGGTGGTAGGCAACCGGCTTAGCGGCAGCCTGAATTATCTGATTAAGCAGGATTTGCAATCCCAAGCCGATGTCTCTACCACTGGGCAGAGCAAACAGAAACAGACCGTAATAGGCTTTAGCGCCAGCTACCAGGCGCACCCCAGCTTTTACCTCGACTTCGGCTTGAGCGATGCGACGTTTGCTTTTTCTCCCGACGCGCGCAAAGTGCTGGATCGCACCGAGCGGGTCCATAGCCTCGGCTGGCGCATGCCTACGTCGGCCGGCAACTACCTCGGTATGCAGTACCGCAAGACTGAAGGCGATTATCCGAATCAGTTACCGGCCCGGCCCTATGAGCAAACGGAATACAACCTAAACGGCAACTGGGCGCCGACTGGCGTGTCGCGCATTGCCTGGGCCGTGGGCCGGTCCCGGCGTATCGATGGCCTGACCACGCTGCAACAGCCGACCTGGAGCTTGAGCGGAAATTGGGCGCCGACGGGGAAGCTTAGCTTCAATGCGAGCATCAGCAAGAGCGTCGGATCATCCGATACCGCGACCGTTTCGACGACCACGGCCACCGACAATGCGGCGCTCGGCGCCACCTGGCTTGCGACGGCCAAAATCACGCTGAGCGGAACCATGCGCAGCCAAAACGTGCAATACGACGAGGCCGGCCGCACCGATCAGATCCGGGGCGGGGGGGTTACCTTGGGATATCAGGCGTTGCGCAACGCGCAGGCCACCTTGAGCTACGACACGGAGCGGCGAAACTCCTCTGTCGGCTCAGCTGATTATCGCTATGAAAGATGGAGCGCCGGCCTGCGCGCCGAGTTCTGACAAGTGGTGCGGTAACACTTCTACGCGGGCGATCCGTGCATTATCAGTGGGCTACCACAGCGCAAGGACGAGGCGTGCAGGCTGCCGCGCGTACTTGGTGCAAACCTATGAGCTGCTAACGTTTTTTTGAAACGATCAAAGGGCCAACACGTGTTTTTTTAATAGCCCATTTGGGCCATGCTTTCCCAAGACGCATACATTATTTCGAAAGAGGCTGAGCGTAGATTCAATCCGGCTTGAGCCAAAACCAAAATCCAAGTATTGGTTTGGGATTATTTTAATAAGTGACTGGATAGCTAAGAAGGGGGCAACCCATGCAGCAAGCGAATCAAACACAGAGCATCGCCATTTTCATCCAAGAGGGTGGAGAGGAAGAGGTCGTCAAACTCACATTGGAAGGTTTTAAGGATGTAGTGTTGTGCCTGACTGTGCAGCAAGCCCGCGCAATTGCAAGTCACTTAATCCAGTGTGCTCACCGCATTGAAGTTAAGTACAGTCTGAAAAAAGCAAAAATCAAGGCAACCCAGTCCGCTGTGGAACGAACGGGCATGCCACCAATCACCTTGGCTCTGCAAAAGGCATAGGCTTGCACCGTTGTCTTCTTCCGCCTGCCTCCCAAGGGGAGCGGGGGTTGGGGACAAGAGCAAGCACCCCACCAAATCAAGTATTTATACCGCTGAATCGCAGTTTGAAACATCTTTGTAATGCTTGGCGCGTAGTCTGCGCGTTCTTCATTTCAATCTTTTGCGCTCATGGCACGAATCTGTCTTTTACTCTTGTTGCTATTCGGCCTCTCGTTGCCGGCGATCGCAGATCGTAAGGATTATCAACTGAGCCCAGGGGACGTGGTCAAGATCACGGTTTACGATCACCCTGATCTCGCCACCGAGGCGCGGCTCAACGAGAGCGGGGGCGTCAGTTTCCCCTTGCTGGGCGAGATCAAGCTCGGCGGTGGCACCGCGCAGCAGGCCGAGGCGAATATTGCGCGCAGCCTCGAGCAAGGCGGCTTTATCAAAAAAGCGCAAGTCAATCTGATCGTGTTGCAGTTTCGAGGTCAGCAAGTAAATGTGCTCGGCCAAGTGAATCGTCCCGGCCGCTATCCGATCGAACAAACTTCCACCTTGGCGGACATACTAGCACTCGCCGGCGGCGTCGCCAGCAGCGGCGCGGATCAGATCGTGCTCATTCGTCGCAATGGCGGGAGAGATGAGCGGCAAACGATCGACACGCTGGAAATGTTTCTCGACGGCAAGCTCGCCAAGGATAGGGAAGTCGCGGGCGGCGATGTGATTTTTGTGCCGCGCTATCCGCAAATCTACATTTACGGCGAAGTGCAGCGCCCCGGCGCATTCCGGCTCGAACGCAATATGAGCGTGGTGCAGGCGCTGTCGGTGGGCGGCGGCCTCACGCAGCGCGGCACGCAACGCGGCATTCGCGTCATGCGCCGCGGACAGGATGGGCAGACGCAAACCCTGGAAGTGGCATTGAGCGATCCGCTCAAGCCTGATGACGTGATCTACGTCAAAGAAAGCTTGTTCTAGAACGCGAGGCCACAGTGAATTTCACGCAACTCTTGCTCATCCTCAAAGCACGCTACCGCATCGTGCTGTTCGCGCTGCTGGTGACCGTTAGCACAACCCTGATCGTCAGCTTGCTGCTGCCCCAAAGCTATAACGCTACTACTACCTTAGTAGTGGATTTCAAGGGTGTCGATCCACTAAGCGGACTCATGCAGCCTGCGCAACTCATGCCCGGCTACATCGCCACGCAAACCGAAATTATCAAAAGCCACAACGTGGCGCTCAAGGTCGTGGAAGCGCTCAAAATGACGCAAAGCCCGGTAGTGCGGGAACAATTTGCCGAGGCTACCGGCGGCGAGGGCGATATCCGGGATTGGCTGGCAGACCGCATGTTGCGTGCACTGGAAGTGCAACCCTCGCGCGAATCGACGCTGATCCAAGTTGAATACAAAGGCGCGGACCCACAATTCGCGGCGACGGTAGCCAACGCGTTTGCCCAAGCGTATATCCAAACCAATCTTGAATTGCGCGTGGAGCCGGCGCGCCTGACGACGACCTGGTTCGATGCGCAGATCAAGCAACTGCGGGATAACCTGGAACAGGCGCAAGCGAAACTGTCCGCCTACCAGAAAGAGCAAGGGGTGGTGGCGTCCGACGAGCGTATCGATGTAGAGACCGCGCGCCTGGCGGAGCTGTCCAGCCAGTTCGTGGTGGCGCAAGCGCAAACCTACGATAGCGTGTCGCGCCGCAACCAGAGCCATGAAGCATTGGCGGATGTGATGAACAATCCCATGGTGCAAGGCTTGAAAGCGGATTTGGCGCGGAGCGAAATCAAGCTCTCCGAAATGGAATCCAAATTCGGTAAGAACCATCCGCAGTACCAGCGCTTGCAAACCGAAGTGGACACGCTACGCGGCAAACTTGATACCGAGATCAAGACAGCGACGCAAACCGTGTCTACCACGGCGCGCCTGTCTCAGCAGCGCGAGAGCGATTTTCGCGGCGCTTTGGCTGCGCAAAAAGCTCGCGTGCTGTCCACCAAACAAAAGCGCGATGAAATGTCAGTGCTGCTGCGCGATGTGGAAAATGCGCAGCAACTCTTCGACCAGGCCACGCGCCGCAATGGCCAAACCCGGCTTGAGTCGCAGACGACGCATACTGACATTGCCGTGCTCAATCCCGCAGTTCCACCGGCCAAACCGTCCAGTCCCAAAATTTTACTTAACCTCATGGCGTCCCTGGTCTTAGGCGGCTTTCTTGGCCTTGGGCTTGGGTTCTTGATGGAAATGATTGACCGCCGCATACGTTCGGAGCAGGACTTGGTTGAAGCCCTGGATATCCCAGTGTTGGGCGTGTTGAGCGGAGGCGAGTCCAAGCGGCGGCGTCTGCCGTGGGACAAACTGCCAGGCGCGCAACCTGCTTAGCGTTGGCGCAACAGAATCGTTTCAAGGCATTGAGGAAAATCTATGAACATGCCGCATCACGGCGTAGCCGAGAAAATTGTCGCGCAGTTATCGGAAGCCAAAGTGGAACAGTCGCTCGGCAAACTGCTGCTCGACGCCGGCAAGCTGGCGCCGCAAGATGCAGAGCGGGTGCTGCGTCTGCAAAAGGAGGAAAACCTTCTCTTTGGTGAGGCCGCTATCAAACTGGGCCTGATTTCCGAGGGTGACTTGAGTCAGGCACTGGCCCGCCAGTTCGAATACCCCTATTTATCTTCCAGGGAGGGCGGCTTCAGTCCAGATTTGGTTGCCGCTTATCAGCCGTTCGGGCCGCAGGTGGAGCAGTTGCGGGCGTTGCGCAGCCAGTTGATGCTGCGCTGGTTCGCCGCTGGCCACAAGACGCTCGCCATCGTAGGTGTCAACGCGGGCGAGGGCGCGAGTTATCTTGCCGCCAACCTCGCGGTGGTGTTCTCCCAGCTCGGTGAGCGTACCCTGTTGATAGACGCCGACCTGCGCAACCCGCGCCAGCATATTATTTTCAGCCTGGGCAGCCGACAAGGTCTGTCGGACATGCTAGTGGGCCGCGCCAGTCATGCCGCCGTGGCGCGCATCCCGGCCTTTGTTGATCTATCGGTGTTGACAGCGGGTGCGGTGCCGCCCAACCCGGCCGAATTACTGTCTCGCGCTACGCTGCCGATCCTGCTGGAAGATTTCGCCGAGCGCTACGATGTCATCTTGATCGACACACCGCCAGCGGGGATGAATGCGGATGCGCTCACCGTTGCCGCTCGGGCGGCCGGGGCAATGCTGGTGCTGCGCCAGAACCATACCCGACTCGCCGCCGCTGCTGCGCACAGAGATCAAATGAGCGGCGCCGGCGCCGAATTGGTCGGGACCGTACTCAATCAATTTTAGCCATGTCCGCCGCGCTTCCTCTCCCTCCCCCGTTGCGCCCGAATTGGCTTGGCTTCGCTGCCGAATGGTGGCCGGTACTGCTGGGGCTGGCGGTGTTGTTCCTCCCGACCTACGCCGATCTCAATCGGACCCTCTGGAACTCCGAGGAAAACGCCCACGGCCCAATCGCGCTGCTGGTCGTGCTGTGGCTTTTTTGGTTTAAACGCCACGCCTTGTTGGCGGCGCCTCAACAAGTCAAGCCTGTGGCGGGCGGAATGTTGCTGGGTTTCGGACTGTTGCTGTACGCCTTGGGCCGGTCGCAGGAGATACTGCTGTTCGAGATCGGTTCTGAGATGTTTATCCTGGGTGGCGCGTTGCTGATGTTGCGTGGTGTACCAGCAGTGAGGACATTGTGGTTTCCGCTGTTTTTTCTGATCTTCCTGATTCCGGTGCCGGGCTTCATTGTCGACGCCCTGACTGGCCCACTCAAGCATTACATCTCAATCCTGGTCGAACAAGCCCTCTATGTCGCCGGCTACCCGATCGCGCGCAACGGTGTGACGCTGTCCATCGGCCCCTATCAGTTGTTGGTGGCTGACGCTTGTTCCGGGCTTAATTCCATGTTCTCGCTTTCCGCCATGGGCTTGCTGTACCTCTACCTCATGCAGCATACCAGCGTGGCACGTATCCTGATCTTGGTCGCGAGCATCTGGCCGATTGCCTTTTTCGCCAACGTGATGCGCGTGATCATTCTGGTAATGGTTACTTATTATTTTGGCGATGAGGCAGGGCAGGGGTTTTTGCATGGCTTCGCCGGCATTCTGCTGTTTGTCATTGCGCTGCTGCTGCTGTTTGCGCTGGATGGGCTGCTTGGCCTTATCTTGCCTGATCGCGCTCGATCATCAGCGCACCCGTGATGCTCGCGCCTGCTTATTATTTCGGATCACATTTCATGAAAGCCCTTAGCCTCAAGCATCTCATCATCGGCCTGTGCATGCTTGCGGCAGCAGGTTTGGCTATGGCGCTCAAACCCACTGCCAAAATTGCCGACAAGGGACCGAAGATCAACCTGGAAACACTGATTCCCGCACAATTCGGCGATTGGAAAATAGACGAAACCATCGCGACGCTCTTGGTCAATCCGGAAACGCAAGCGCGGCTCAACAAGATTTACAACCAGACGCTGACTCGCACCTATGCCAATTCACGCGGTGAACGCATCATGCTGTCCATTGCTTATGGGGGCGACCAAAGCGACGCCATGCAGGTTCACAAACCGGAAGTTTGCTATCCGGCGCAGGGTTTTCAAATACTGAAGAATAGCAATGATGTTTTCTCCACCGGCAATGGTTCCATCCCTGTTAAACGTCTGGTGGCCACGCACGGGGAAAGAATCGAACCCATTACCTATTGGACGACGGTCGGTGACAACGTCGCCGTCACGAGCCTGCAATGGAAGCTCTATCAACTGAAGTATGGCCTTACCGGAAAAATCCCGGATGGCTTGTTGTTCAGGATATCCAGTATTCAGTCCGACGACGCGGTGGCTTACAGATTGCAGGATGATTTTGCCCGGGCGCTACTGAAGGCGCTGACACCCGGTGGAAGAGAGCGCCTTATCGGCCACCCAACGCCCGCCACGTAATGTAGTCACGATCAACAAACCCAGGCCATGAATAATAAAGCGCGCATCACCAGTATTGCTGCCCAGGTCTACGCCTACCTTGGCAATTCACCCAGTTTGGTGATTTTGGTGTTGTTTGGTGCAGTTGCAGGTTTGACCTTGGGTTTGATGGCGGTCGTGATCCCCTGGTTTTTCTTCGTGCCGCTGTTTGCTGTACCCGTATTTATTCTTATCGCTTGGGTTCGGCCTGAATACGCGCTCGCATTTCTTGTTCTGGTCGTTTCTGGATTCTTGCCGGATTTTTTGCTGCCAAGCATCTCTACGGTTGGCGGCACCCTGCGTGCTGAAGATTTCTTTCTTGGTTTTGTGCTGCTCATTACGCTGCTGAAGTATGGCGGAGACGCGAAGCGTTGGCTCCCAGGGCTAAAGCCTTTTGTGTGGCCGCTGTTGCTGCTGATGGGGCTGGCGGGCCTATCTGCCGTTTATTCAGTATTCATTGTGGGGGTGGCAACCACTGCGGTGACCGAGGACCTGAGGGCGTTCGTGTATTGGGTCTTGCCGCTCATTATTGTAATGATGGCCCATCAACGTCGTGTTCTTGATCGATTTCTGTCGGCGCTTGTTGTTGGAGCGGTGCTGCTTGCGCTTGCGCAAATCTTGCAGGTTAATTTCGGCATTCCAATAATGCATGCCGGGCGTTTGGAGACTGCGGCGATTGGCCACACTGAATATAGTGGTGTGTTACGTAGCACCGTGCCTGGGATTTATCTAATCATGTTCGCTTTTTTGTTAATTGTTTCGCGCTATATATTAGGTAAACAAGGCTTGTTTGTTTCGCTATTGCTATCCGGGTTGTTTGCGCTTGCACTGATGTATACCTATGGACGCACGTTATGGGGAACAACCCTTTTTGGATTGATGTTCGTTGGGTTCCTGCTAGGCATCGCGCGAACGATTAAAGTTGGCGTGTTATTACTTGTTGTTGTGCTTGGGGTGCTAGCACTTGTATCGCTATACAAGCCGGATGTTGCCGATGTTGTAATTGATCGTGCGTTAAGTGTTAAGGATGAAGGCGATTCACGCACCTCGCTTGGGTGGCGATTCGAGGAAAATGGATTGGCCCTTAAGCGTATTCAATCCTCCCCCGTGTTTGGTATTGGGCTTGGCGTGAATTACAAGCCAGCCGGTTCTGAGAAAGAGTGGGAAGGAGAACGCCGCACGGTTCATAACGGGCATATGGCCATCCTCTTGAAGCTGGGCTTGGCTGGCGCGCTAATATTGGTTTTTTTGCTTGTCAGGTATTGGAAAGAGGCCACGGTGCTTGCTCGAAGCCTGGCGCCGCAGAATTCAGATAGGGCAATACTTTCTGTCATTCGCGCCCTCGTGCCAATGATATTGATAAGCGCAAATACCCGGCCAGAGTGGATAGTTCAGGCGACCGTGTGCATGTTTGCCGTGGGTATTGGCACGGTCGCAGCAATGAATAATTTACGACGTCAGGCTTCAGATGGTGGAATGCCTGAACATCTGCATTCAGTTGCCACGCGCAAATCATCATGGCAATAAAGATGCTTTCACTCATCCGGTTCGACCCTGTAACATGTGATCTGATCCGTGGGACGGGCCTTTCCTTTTCACTTCGTATTGGCGGCGCCGGCCTGGGCTTGGTATTCAATCTAATTCTCGCACGATATGTTGGGGCGGAAGGCGTGGGTTTGCTTTTCCTGGGCCTGACCGTTGTTGGGCTGGTCGGTATCGTCGCGCGCCTGGGCTTGGATAGCATCATCGTGCGCGAGGTGGCGCCGCATGCAAGCGCGGGCCAATGGGCCGCCGTTGGCGATGTGGCCAAGGCAACCATCCGCATCGGCTTAATTTCATCCTTGCTGTGTACTTTGCTCTTGTGGCTGGCCGCGCCAGTGCTTGCGGATGTGGTATTCAGCAAACCCGCGCTTGCCCATGTTCTTTACTGGCTCTCCCTGACCGTCTTGCCGGCCACCCTTGCCATGTTCTATTCGGAACTGTTGCGCGGAGCTCAGCGGTTTATCGAATCCCAGTTGGCCCAAGTTTTTATTACACCCCTCGTCACGGTTTTCATCCTCTTCGTGGCTGGCCAAGCATTTGGCCTGTCAGCGGCCATGGCGGCGCATATCGCAGGCAACATTGCCGCGCTCATGCTCGGTTACCTGGCTTGGCGCCGATTGGCGGCGTCGCATGGAGGTGGCGAGCGCACAGAGCTGCTGTCCTCGCGTTTACTACGTTCCGGCAGCCCCTTGCTGTGGGTGGCGTTACTTAACACGCTTGTCAGCACTGTGGATGTCCTCATCCTGGGCGCTTTGGGAACCGCAGCCGATGTGGGGGTCTACGGCGTCGCCGCTCGCCTCGCCATGCTCACCACCTTCATCCTGCTGGCCGTCAACAGTTATGCGGCGCCAAAGTTTGCCGTGTTTCATTGCAACAATGACTTGGCCGGCTTGGCGCAGTATGCGGTGCGTTCAACCCGGCTGACCCTGTTGATCGCCAGCCCTATCTTGTTTGTCTTGGTTGCCATGCCGAAGGTGGTGCTTTCCCTGTTCGGGCCACAGTTCGAACAAGGGGAGTGGGTGTTGGTTATCTTGGCCTTAGGGCAGATGATTAATGTGGCGACTGGTTCGGTAGGACAAATACTAATAATGACTGGCAATGAAAGGATATTGCGTAGTTGTTCTATAGCCAGCGTTCTTATTACGGTCGCGCTGAATTTCTCGCTAATTCCTTACTTTGGTGCGCTGGGCGCCGCATTCTCGACCATGGTCGGCGGCGTCGTACTAAATATTTTGGCGATGTTGTCTGTGCGGAAGAAACTGGGAGTGATGGTTCATTTCCTTGCTCCAGCTTTCCGGCAATCGATAAGACAATCTTGACGATGATCGATCGATACTCTGTGTTCTTGGCTTTATCAAAACTGCGAAGCCGCATGTCCTATTGTCGGGTGCGGCTCTTGTTTGGCATGTTTTTTCGCATGGGTTCTGGTTGCAGTTTCGGAATGAATATTTTGGTTAAGCCCTTCCAGGGTAATAAAAAATTATTGATTCGCCTTGAAGGCGATAACGCTATTGGGGCATTTAGCATTTTTCAGGGTAGCGGGGAAATTAGATTTGGGGTAGGTGCGTTTTGTGGCGAGTTTTGTGTTTTCGGGTGCAATGAAAGCATTACGATCGGGCGTAACACAATGATCGCTCAGGCCGTAACGATTCGTGATACCGACCATGGGTTTGATGATGTTTCTATTCCAATGAAGTCGCAGGGTATTAACACTAGACCGGTCAAAATTGAAGACGATGTCTGGATTGGTCATGGCGCTATCATTCTCAGGGGGGTAACAATAGGCGCCGGCGCTGTCGTGGCCGCCGGCGCATTGGTGAATAAGGATGTCCCGCCTTATGCAATTGTCGGTGGCGTACCTGCAAAAGTCATTCGCATGCGTGTGCAAGAAGCAAGTATATGAAATTGCACACCCCCAGTTTTTTTTGCGTAGGTGCTCAAAAGAGCGGGACCACTGCGCTCCATCATCATCTTTCCAGGCATCCGGCGGTGTTCCTGCCATCTGTCAAGGAAACGCATTTCTTTGACGATGGACATGGTGAGTGGCCTTTGGGGATAGGGCACTATCTGGCCAACTACTTTGATGGCGCCCCGCAAGATGCCTTGGCGGGAGAAATAGACCCGGAGTATCTGTTTTTTCCGGAAGTGCCTGCGCGACTCGCCCAATATTTCCCAGCCGCCAAACTTATTTTCATTTTGCGCGAGCCGATTTCCCGTGCCTACAGCCACTACTGGATGACGGTACGACGAGGGCGTGAGCCTTTGGATTTTGCCGATGCGTTAGACGCCGAGAGCGAGCGGATGCGCGGGGATCATCTGAGTCAATCTGATTTCAGTTACAGCCGAAGAGGCTTTTACTTCGAGCAGGTGTCGCGTTACCTCAAGTACTTTCCCAGGGGAAATCTATTTTTTTTGCTGTCCGAGGATCTGAAAAGGGAGCCGCAGGAAACCTTGCGCCGGATTTATGCATTTCTCGATCTGCCGTCGATACCATACGTGCCGATTTCAGAGGAGGAGTCACATCAAGCCTACATGCCTGTCAGCATGGGCTTTCAGGGTTTGCTGGATGAGAAATCCCGAATCAAGAGGGTGGCCAAGGCCTTGCTGCCAGTGGGTGTGCGACGCCCCATGATGGGCTTGATGTGGTGGATACAGACGCGGAACCGCAAACCGTTCAAAGCCTCTCCAATGGCGCCAGCGCTGCGTGCCCATTTGCGTGATCGTTTTGCGCCTGACATCCGCCAGCTTCAAGAACTGATCGGTCGTGACCTCAGCCATTGGTTGGCAGAGAAACCCAACGATGCAGCTCGCCGAGCATCGCAGAAATGAGCAAGCCAAGTCGTGTATGTATCGTGCTGGTCAACTGGAACGGTTGGCGCGACACCATCGAGTGTCTCGAAAGCGTGTTCCGGCTTGATTACACCGATTTTACGGTCGTGGTGTGCGACAACGATTCCAGCGATGACTCGCTTGAGCGTATCAAGGAGTGGGCGCGGGGTGAGTTGATTGTGAGTCCATCGAATCCCACACTGGCGCATCTGGTCACCCCCTCAATCCCCAAGCCGCTCATATGGGCGGATTATGACCGCGCGGAAGCGGAGCGCGGTGGCGATTTGGCGGAGCATCCTCCGCTGGTGCTGATACAAACTGGGGCCAACCTGGGCTTTGCAGGCGGCAATAATGTTGGCTTCCGCTATGCGCTGGCCAGAGGGGATGCCGATTATATCTGGGCGCTTAACAACGATACGGTTGTCGATGCTGGGGCGTTGCGTGCGCTTATTGACCGAATGGGTGAGACATCGGGGCGCGGAATAGTGGGTTCAACGTTAATTTTCTATGCTGAACCTGACCGTGTTCAAGCCTTTGGGTGCGCCAGTTACTCGAAAAAAATTGGTTTGGCGGCGCCGATCGGTTGTGGTTGTTCAATCGGGGCTGTTCCGGTTGATCCCACCAGCGTAGAGAAAAATGCAGCCTATGTCGTTGGCGCCTCGATGCTTGTTTCGCGCACTTTCCTTGAGCAAGTCGGGTTGATGTGCGAGGACTATTTTTTGTACTTTGAAGAATTGGATTGGGCCGAGCGGGGAAGAAAACTGGGTTTCTCCTCTTTGTACGCGCCACTCAGTATCGTTTATCACAAGGTCGGCGCGGCGACTAAAAAGACGCCACGGAGTAAGGGGCTGAGTGTGTCAGAGCGATGTTCTTGCAGAAACCGGTTGCTTGTGACGAAGCGGTTTTTTCCTGAAGCACAATTTTGGGTTAAGTCCAGATTGGCGCTCGAAGGAATGAAGGCGTTGTTGCGTGGGCGAACGGAAGAGGCGCATTTTGTCTTCAGCGCCATTTTGGGTAGGTGAGTTAGTGAGCAATCAGTCAGCCAGCCTCAGAGCTGCGATCGATGGCGATTTGATCCGGGCATTTGGCCGAAAATCATTGCTACTTTTTATACGCGGATTTCTGCTTGAGCGCACCTTGCGACCTGTGCTGTCGTTGCGGCTTGCCCAGTGGGCGCAAATGCAACCGGCTCTACTACGTTCGACCATCGGCATTCTGTTTCGGATAAGCCATGCATGGGCTCAAAGTGCGGGCGGAATGGATTTTCCGAGGCAATGCAGGGTAGGCATCGGCCTAAAGATTACCCATGGATGGGGATTGGTGGTGTCGGCAGGTGCGCAGATTGGCTCCAATGTCACTTTGTTCCATGGCGTGACGCTAGGGCAAAAGGACAGAATTTTGGCTAATGGCGAGCGTGTGAGCGGCTACCCCGTAATTGGAAATAATGTGTGGATAGGGCCTCACGCTATCGTTGTGGGCGGAGTGACGGTGGGCGATGGCGCCATCATCGCCGGTGGCGCCGTTGTAACGAAGGATGTGCCGCCATCGTCAGTCGTTGTGGGAAATCCCATGCGGATTATCAAAACGAATGCTGCGCCTGATGTGATGAACCCCGTTCAACTTTGAGTATTGATTAGCATGCGCATCGCCCTCATCGCCCTCCACTTTGCCGAGTATTCCTATCGCTTGGCTAGCGCATTGGCGCGCCAGCACACGGTATTGCTGGTGGTGGAGGAAGACTGCTTCCGTCGCGAGCTTGGCCAAGAGGCGGATGGGCCGCCACCTGCCAATTTGTTGATCCTGCGTGTGCGCCATGGGCGGTCGCCGCTGGCCGTGCTACGAAATGCAAACGCGATTCGCCGTGCTATTTCGGCATTCAGACCGGACTTGGTGCATTTACAGGAGTCGTTATGGGATTACCTGATGGCCACTTTGCCTTGGTTGCGTAGCTATCCGTTGGTGCTCACCATTCACGACCCGGTGTTGCATACCGGCGAGACGCGCTTGCGCGGCTTGCGTAAGCGTTACCACCTATATCGTTGGTTGCTCAGACGGTGTTGTGACACCGCTATTGCCCACGGTGATTTTCTGCGGCGGGAAGTGGAAGCATTGCTGCCCCGTCTGCGCGGAAAGGTGTTCGCCATTCCCCACGGCCCGCTGGGGGCGATCTGTGCGCAACCGGATTTCGGGTGGGAACCAGGATGTCTGTTGTTTTTCGGCCGTATCCAGCCTTACAAGGGCTTGTCCTATTTCATAGAAGCCGTGCAGCGCTTGGCCGATGAAGGCTTGCGCGTCAAAGGGGTGATTGCTGGCCGGGGAGGTGATCTGGATCGGTATCGCCCCGAGATTGAAGGCAGCGGCTTGTTCGAGATTCACGAAGGTTTCATCCCCAAAGAGAGGGTGCCGGAAATATTCCGGCGCGCCCAAGTCGTGGTGTTGCCCTACACCGATGGCACCCAGAGCGGGGTGGCTGGGCTGGCTATGGCCTATGCCCGCCCGGTGGTCGCCAGCCGAGTGGGTAGCATTCCGGAGATGGTGCGTGGGGGAGAGAACGGCTTGCTGGTCCCGCCCAGGGACAGCGCGGCCTTGGCGGCGGCGATATGCCGCTTGGTGACGGCGCCGGCATATGCCCAAACCCTGGGCTTGGCGGCATGGCATCTGGCTCAGGGTGAATTTTCGTGGCCGGCTATTGCTGACCAGACGGTCGCAGCCTATGCGGAAACCATGCGTCTAGCGGGGCGGAAACCATCATGCTGATGCGACTCTATCGCTTGTCACATTGGCTTTATAACCTTGGGGTGCCGGTGTTGCCTCACTTGATCTATGTATTCAATCGTTTGGTGTTCAGCGCCGTGATACCCCCATCGGTGCGTATTGGGCGTGATGTGGTGTTGGGCTATCACGGCTTGTGTATTGTGATTCACCGGCGGGTGGTTATTGGCGATAACGTTGTCATCGCTCCTGGGGTAACCATTGGCGGTCGTTCCGAGTTGCTGGATGTACCTGTGATCGAGAGTGATGTGTTGATAGGTGCAGGCGCCAAAATCCTTGGCCCGGTGCGGATTGGGCGGGGCGCCAAGATCGGTGCGAACGCAGTGGTATTGCAAGACGTGCCGGCCAGCGCTGTGGCCGTGGGCATACCCGCGCGCCTGATCCTACGTGGTGATGGCCTTGCGGATGAACAGGCGCTGGATAGCTGATTGGCCGGTGGTCGTAACCCGAGTTCATGTGAGGTCATGTAATGAGTGCAACCGTTAGTAAGAAAAAACATAAGCAAGCCGGGCCGGTTGCCAGATTGTTGAGAAGCCTGCATGAACAAGGGATGCGCCGTACTTTGCAGAGTGCGCTGAGCATCGCTGAAGATTGGGTGTTCGATTGGCGCCATGCTACTGACACGGTGTCGCGGGTTTACCAGGTGGAACTGGATTTCGAGCACCCAAACAAGGCTTCCGCTCACCCGTATATTCCAACCCGTGGCCGTGCTTTTAGAAAACTCTTGTCATCACTCACCTTCCCGCAAGACAGCGTGTTTGTGGACTACGGCTCCGGCAAAGGCAAGGTGCTGTTGCTGGCGAGCAAGCTGGGTTTCAGGCGTGTGGTGGGTATCGAGTACTCGCCCGAGTTGCACGAAGTAGCAGTGGCTAACATTCGGCGTTACGGCGCCACGGATGCATCGCTGATCGAGCCTGTCTGCTGTGACGCAACCGAATACGTGCTTCGAGATGACGAGAATGCGTTCTATTTCTTTAACCCTTTCGAGTTGGATGTGTTGCAAGGGGTGTTGCGTCAAATCAAGGATTCTCTAGGCAGGCATCGACGCAAGATTTGGATTATCTATTTCGATCCCCGTTTCAAGGAGGCTTTCGAGAAAGGCCTCGGCGCATGGCAGACGCAAATGTTCACCTATGGCGGCTACGAAGTAGTCGTGCTGGAAAACTAAAAGATGTATTCCCTGCCTGTTTACAAGCGTAGTCCGGTTTGGCTGCAGAACATGATGCTGTCGGCGCGTGGTTATGGGCGCCGCACGCTGCGTGAAGGGTCGGCCTTTCGCCGCGAGTTGGAAGAGGTGGAGCGTACCCAGTGGCTGGGGCGCGTGGCGATGCAGCGCCTGCAGCTTGAGCGCTTGCAGAAGGTGGTGCGGCATGCGGCATTGCATGTGCCCTATTACCGCGAGTCGTTTGCGGCTGCGGGGTTCTCGCCCGATCAACTGGTCGCGCTTGAGGATGTGCAACGCATCCCGGTGCTGACGAAGCGCAATGCGTTCGACGCAGGCGAGCGAATGCTCGCCGAGAATGCTTTGGGGCCGCGTTTTTCGAACTCGACGAGCGGGACTACCGGCATGTCGATGAAGGTGCAGCGGGACCTGCAATCGATTAACCGGGAAAATGCCTTTGTCTGGCGGCAATGCATCTGGGCGGGGGGGCGGCCTGGCGATCGCCGGGTGTGGATTCGTGGTGACAAGATTGTTCCTGCCGATGTGAAGGCGCCGCCTTTCTGGCGTTACAGCAAGGCGGATAACATGCTGATGATGTCGTCCTACCATTTGTCTGAGCAGAGTGCGGAGCATTACATTCGGGCGATTGAGGCGTTCGATCCGGTTTTCGGTATGGTCTATCCATCGGCGGTGCTGCTGCTGGCGCGATACATGGTCAATGCGGGGCGGACGTATCGTGGCAAGAGCCTTCGTGGCTTCATGACTTCAAGCGAGACGGTGACGGATGAGCATCGCCGGCTTGTGCAGGAGGCTTTCGGCTGCCGGATTTTTGACTGGTACGGCTCGGCTGAGCGAGTGACCGCGATTGGCAATTGCGAACACGGCAATTATCACGTTATTTCAGATTACGGTTTCACTGAGTTGGCGCCGAAGGAGGATGGTACCTGCGAGGTGATTGGCACATCATTCGATAACTTCTTGATGCCGTGGATTCGCTACCGGTTGGGGGATTCGATTATGCCGGTTGATCCAGGCTATACGTGTCCCTGTGGCAGGGCATTCCCGGTGGTAAAGCAGATCGTGGGGCGCGTTGAGGACTATGTGCTGACGCCGGATGGCCGGCATGTGTTCATGATGAGCAACGCTTTGGATCACATTCCTAATCTGCTCGAAGGGCAGGTGCGTCAGGACTCCGTAGATGAGGTTCAGATTCTCATCGTTCCTGCGCCGGGCACTCAGATAGATAAGGCAGCTGCAGTAGCTGCAGCCAAGGCGCAGTTGGGCGAGGGGTTGCTCATCAGTGTACGGGAGGTAGCAGAGATTCCACGCACTTCCAATGGCAAGCTCCGAGTCGTCGTGCGGACTATCTGAAACAGAGATGTCAGGTCATTGTGCCGGAGTTGTCATGATTGGTACCCCTCTTGATGGGCGGGGCAGCATGTCGTCTGTTGTAGCAGCCTATCGGGATGGCGGATTCTTCGAGCGCTGTGGAATTCTCTACCTTTCGCCCGTAGCTGCGGGCGGAACGGCGAAAAAAGCATTTGTCGCCAGCGCAGTTTGGTTTCAGTTCTTGTTATTGCTTGTCGCCGGGCAGGTCCGCTTGGTCCATGTCCATGTGGCTTCGGGTATCAGCTTCTGGCGCAAATCGATGTTCTGCTGGCTCGCCTATCTTTTTTGCCGGCCGGTTATCTTGCATGTGCATGGGGGGAATTTTCCCGAATTTTTTGCCCGATCGCCGGCCTGGGCGCAGCGGTACATCCGGGCCACTATGCTGCGGGCTTGGCGGGTTGTAGTGTTGTCGGACTGTTGGGTGGATAGGATCGGCGCAATCGTACCAGCGGAAAATTGCGTTGCGATGGAGAATCCCGTCGTGGAGTGGGCACTGGCAAAACGCGTGCATGAGGGAGAAATCCGATTTCTGTTTTTGGGCCGTTTGGAACGGGACAAGGGCGTCTACGAGTTGATCGAGGCTTTCGCACGGGTATGCGAGCGAGCCCAGTGCAGGCTGGTGTTGGGTGGAGATGGTGAGTTGAAATCGGCCCAGGCGCTCGCCAATGAATTGGGCATCGAAACGCGGATTGATTTTCTCGGCTGGGTTACCGGAGATGCCAAACGCCGGGCATTTTCGGATGCGGATATTTTCGTTCTCCCTTCCCATATTGAAGGGCTCCCCGTTTCCATGCTGGAGGCGATGCATTGTGGCCTGCCTATTGTCATCTGTCCGGTGGGATCGATTCCGGAGGTGCTGTGCGATGGGAAGGATGCGCTTTTCGTTCCCCCAGGAGACGTTGAACGGCTGGCAGAGGCGATGATTCGGCTCGCCGTAGACCCAGCACTTCGGAAGCGCTTAGGTGAAGCGGGGCAGAGGGTGTTCACACACCGTTTCAGTACCGACGCCGTACTGCCTCGCTTGGAGAATCTATATCTGGCAGCAATGGCAAATTCGGGATCGTAGGCTACGGCACAGGGACGCAAAAAAATTGGTGGGAATATGCAGGGACCATCGGCGAATTGAGTTTGCTTGATCATCAAGATGAAGCGCGGCTTGTTCCCTGATTCGTCAATCGTCTTCTTGATTAGCCCTCAAGCTCAGCCACAAAACCCTTGCGTCATTCCGGGGCCGCGTAGCGGAACCCGGAATGACGAGCTGAGCTTGAGGGCTAATCAGGATTGTCTTTGAACGATTCGTTAGGTAGAAACAACGTTGATTGTGATACGGAAAGAAAAATGAAGCTGCGGGCGATACTGGTGGTCATTACGCTCTTTATTTCGCAGGAGACATTGGCGAACTGCAATGTCCACACGGCAGTCGACTGGATGGATAAGGCGGTGCTTCCAGTGTTACCGGTACGGCCAGCGGACTGTGCGGTTGCGGCGCAGACGCCCCCCGACTTCAATTGGCCTCATGCGGGGCGAGGGGTGCGCTATTCCCTTCACGTGGTGGAACCTGCGGGTAAGGTTCGGACAGCGACGACGGCGGGAAATTGGTATTCATGGAGCGAGACCTTTGTGCCCGGCGCTTATTCGTGGTGGGTTGTCGCACGGTCCGCCGCTGGCCGGGAAACACGCTCGGCGACCCGCACGTTCGTGGTGCCTGATACGGCGATTCCTTTCGTGATGGAGCCGGTGGATCGCTTGTTGGATCAAGCGCTCAGCCAGGGGCGTCCGCGCGGGCTGCCACGGGGAGAAATGCGAGAAGCGCTGCTCCGGTTCCTGAATGGTGAGCGGCGAGAGGCTTTTGGCAAGTTGCTGGATAGGGTGGATCGCTATGGTTCGGAGCCGCCGCCAGTGGAGCCGACGTTGGACACCACACGTATCGCCGCCCGTTCGGAGCAGGTCAAGGTGATCCAGGCCTTGTGGCAAATGATGAATGTGGAAGAGACGCGTGTCTTGGAATCCGCTTTCGCGGCGGCGATGACAAGGCGCCCGGCGCGTGTTGACATTGCCGTGCGCAGGATGATGAACCTGACGGCCTGGGATCCACAGGGTGCAACAAGCTACGCATCGCAATTCCAGGTGTCCCGCGCCATCGTACGCACGTTGGCCGTTGGCTACGACTGGTTATATGAATTTCTGACGCCGGCGCAGCGGGCCGTGATTCTGTCTGCCATCAATGCGCGCATGCCGGCCCTGGTGGACAGTGTGGTCGGCGATGCGCGCAACATGGAGCATAACGCCCTTAATTCAGTGGGGCTCACGAACCTGGGGGTCGTTGCATCCGTTTCAAGCTTGATGGTTGGCGAACTGCCGGTGGCGGCCGACTGGTTCCGACAGGCGGTGCCGCTGTACGCGAATCTTCTCTGGCCATGGGGTGGCGGCGATGGTGGGTACGCGAACGGTATGAACTACGCGATGTGGGAGATCGCCGATGCTTGGTTGGTCTGGGATACTTTGAAAAACGCTATCGGGCTGAATCTGGCGGACAAAGCCTATGCGCGCAATTTTGCACGGACGCTTATGTACTTCACACCTCCGGGAGCCGCCCAAGGGGTGTTCGGGGATGGCGCCGAGCAACGGATGCCGCACGTGTACGCCCGCTACATCAAGGCATATGCGCAACGGGTTCCGGTGGAGGAAATGCGCTGGCTGAGTGCGCTGACGGTGGGCGAGGATGCCTCGGATTTGGCGCTACTGATGGGCTCTTCCTTGCAGGCCGTCCCTGTAGATCGGCGTTTCCCGGATGACTACCTGAATCTGTCGACTGGCTGGGTTGCCATGCACAGCGATCTTAAAGCACGCGACCGGGTTTCGATTTATTTCAAGAGCAGCCCATACGGTTCGCTCAGCCACGGCCATGCGGATCAGAACGCGATCGTGATAAACGCAGCCGGGCGGCACTTGCTCGTCGGCAGCGGATACTATGATTGGTATGGGTCGCCGCATGGGAAAGGTTGGTACAAGCAGACGATTGCCCACAACGCGGTCACGTTCGACGGTGGTCGTGGGCAGGCGATCATGGATCAAGGTGCACAGGGCGCCATTCGCCGTTTTTCGGCACAGACCGATTACGCTTTTGCCCAGGGTGACGCGACCCGCGCTTACGGTGGGCAACTGAAAAGGGCTGTGCGGACAGTGGTGTACCTGCGGCCCGAGCGGGTGGTGATCTACGACGAGTTGGAGTCGGCGACACCGAGATTGTGGGAGCTGAACTTCCACGCGCTGGAGGCGATGCAATGGAATTCTGGCCAACTTGTCATTTCCAATGGGAACGTGAGGGCTTGTACCAGTGTTTGGTCGCCGGCAAATTTTGCGTTCACGCAGCGATCAGGCTTTGATGATCCTCCGGCCATGGCAAATCATGAGCAGCAGTGGCACGCCGTATTACGAAGTGCTTCGCCGGCAACATCGGCAACCTGGGTGACCGTGATCGACATTGGTTGCCACGCTTCCAGCGGAATGCCAGCCATCTCACGTACAGGAGACAGGGTTCGGATCGGCCTGGAAGGTGTCGAGGTGATTTTTGATGGTGGGGCGGATCCCGTGGTTACCCGGAATTCCGGCGCTCACAATCCGTGACGCTGTAAGAACTCCGTCATAGTAAGACTCTAAACTGCGCCAGCGAGACGGTTCCCAGTTCTGGGCCGTAGGTAATTTCCAATATATTTTCACCTTCGAAGCAGGCACCGCCTGCATGAAGTGCTTTTGATGGCGCACCTAGACGATTTGTGTGGGAGGTAGGGAGTGAAAACTATTTTTCTGGTGGCGGGGGCTCGCCCGAATTTCATGAAAATTGCCCCCATCGTGCGTGCCTTGAAGGCGCATGGCGGCTTAGCATTCAAGATAATCCACACCGGCCAGCATTACGACCGGGATATGAATGACGTTTTTTTCGAGGAGCTTGGTATCCCCGAGCCTGATGTATTCATGGCTGCTGGCGGTGGGAGTCACTCGCAGCAGACGAGCAAGATCATGGTGGCCTTTGAGGAGCTTTGCTTGGCCAAGCGGCCCGACGCCGTGCTGGTAGTGGGCGATGTGAATTCAACACTAGCCTGCTCGATTGTGGCCAAGAAGCTGAGCATTCCGGTGGCTCACGTTGAAGCCGGTTTGCGTAGCGGCGATATGACCATGCCGGAAGAGATCAACCGTCTGGTCACCGACAGTATCGCGGACTGGTTTTTTGTGACTGAGCCGAGTGGCGTGGCTCACTTGCGGCGCGAGGGCAAGCTGGAGTCGGCGATTCATTATGTCGGGCATGTGATGATCGATAACGCGCTGTACCAGGCTGAGAAACTGGCGAGCGCCGATACCGTAGGCTTCGAAACAAAGGACTTCAAGTCTGTGAATACACAAAATGGCGCGCGCTACGGTGTGATTACGCTGCATCGGCCAAGCAACGTGGATAGTGCCGAGATGATGATGCGCATCGGCGGTGCGCTGAAGGAGATTGCGGTCGAGTTGCCCTTGATCTTTCCTGTGCATCCACGCACGCGGGGCAATCTGGAGAAGTTCGGCATCGATCTGGGGCCGAACATTACGCTGGTGGGGCCGCAGGCATACATGGCCTTTCTCAATTTGTGGAAAGACGCCGCAGTGGTGCTGACCGATAGCGGTGGCTTGCAGGAAGAAACCACCGCGCTAGGCGTGCCCTGTATCACGATTCGCGAGAACACTGAGCGCCCAGTCACGGTGGATGAGGGCTCCAATGTGTTGGCCGGCACTGATCCGGTACGAATTGTTGCCGAGGTGCGCAAGGTGCTGCGCGGCGAAGGCAAACAGGGTCGCCGGCCGCATCTGTGGGACGGCAAGGCGGCGGAGCGGATTGTCCAGGTGCTGGCGAAGGAATTGTCATGAATCAACGTATCGAGATGATGGGCTGCACCCTGCACGTACCGAGAACCCGGCTGAAGCATTTCCGAAACAATGGCACGGTATCCTCAAGCCTGTTGCCGCAAGCGCGGAGATGCGGCACCTCGTTGCGTTGCGGATAGATTGCGCGCCTGCCGAGATCGCGATGGTGAAAACCGATGAGGGCGCTTATTCGGTGCGCGCGAATGGCCTCGATTTATTATTTCTCGAAAATGGGCAAGTCATTGCGCGCTAATTACCCCTAATAAACATGGCATGGAAAAGGGAGTTTCGGCGCCAATTCTGGATTGCAGCTTTCGCCGGTGTGACAACCTGCGCCTCTCAAGGGGTGTCACGTAATTATTGATCTCCCACGAAATAGTTGACAAATAAATCTACTTCCTCCCTCCCTCTCTTTTTGTGGTGCACACGCAAAAGCCTCTCTCTAAGTAACGCTCAGTAGTAAATCCCTCGTCACCGTTTCGCACGCGCCATAAGTCGAATGGGCTATGTATTCGCGATTTCGATTCACGAGCATGTCATCGCGCGCACGTAAGGTGACCAAGTCTTGTTTTTAGCGCCCGGCACTTTCGACTCGTACTAGCCGAGCACAACAATTTGTCATCCAAAGGGAGGTAGTATGGATTTGGCAATAAATGAAGCAAGCACGAGGGTTTCCATTATGGGCTGCGCGATTGACAACTACACGATGCAGGAAACGCTGGATCGTGTCGAGGTATTCGTGCGCGATGGCCGCCCGCACCAGCATGTGGTGGTCAACGTGGACAAACTGGTCAAGGCTAGTCGCGATGCGGAATTGCGCCGCATCATCAACGCGTGCGCCTTGATCAATGTGGACGGCATGCCCGTGGTGTGGGCATCGCGCCTGCTGGGGAAGCCGCTGAAAGAGCGCGTGGCCGGTGTGGATCTGTTTGAGTCGCTCATGCAGCGCTCCGCGGAGAAGGGCTGGCGGGTATTTCTCCTAGGCGCGCGGGAAGAAGTTGTTTCAGGTGTGAAGCGGGCCTACGAGAAGAAATACCCAGGACTCATTGTGGCTGGCTACCGTAATGGCTACTGGAAGCCGGAGGAGGAGGCGGGCGTGGTCGAGCAGATCAAGGCGGCACAAGCCGATCTTTTATTTGTCGCCATCAGTTCGCCAAAGAAGGAGCACTTTCTAGGTCGCTATCAGGCCGAGATGAAAATTCCTTTCGCCATGGGCGTGGGCGGCACCTTCGATGTTGCGATGGGCAAGGTCAAGAGGGCGCCTGTCTGGATGCAGCAGGCCGGGCTTGAATGGTTCTACCGCTTTCTGCAAGAGCCGCGCCGCATGTTCAAGCGCTACTTCATCGATGACATGGTTTTTTTCTGGCTGCTGGCGAAGGCGTTGGTAAAAATCCGCTGAGTGGCCGAGGCCTTTGATGTAAGTTAAATGCACCATCCATAGTTCACGCGCTAGCCCATTCGACCTACTATTCAGCCCTCCAAATTCTTACGCGTTGCATACTGGGACGTTAATATCCGACTAACTAACTTGGATAGTTTGTTGAAACGTTAATTAACAGGAGAATGCGATGAAACCTTCGGGGCTGTGGAAAAAAATGGCGGTGCTGATGTTGGCGCTCAGCGGTGTGGGCGCAAGCGCTGGGGCGTGGGCGACCGACTATACGTTTAATGTCGGTACACTGGTTTCCGGCACACCCTATACTCAAGTCGTGAACCACGTGCTCCCTGCCGAGCCGGTGGGCACCACATTCATGGATATTTTCAATTTCCAGATCGGTAGCGTTACGGGGGCCTCCAGCATCGCAGTCAATCTGAATCTGGTCCCTTTCCTTAATATCGATAACCTGCAATTGGGGTTGTACTCGGAACAGAATGCGCTTTGGTCTGGCTTGGTGGGCAGCGGCGTAACGCTGTCGTCGTATCTGCTGACGAATACGAATTACTATCTGAAAATAACCGGTACGACTTCGGGTACTTTGGGTGGGGCCTATACCACGGCAATTTCCGCCGTGCCCGAAGCGGAGAGCTGGGCCATGATGCTCGCCGGTCTTGGTCTGGTGGGCTTCGCGTTACGCCGCAACAACCGCCGTCAGGTGTGAGGGCGTGTCTCGTGCTAAGCACTGACATTTGGCGTGCTAAATTTCTTCGAGTAACTTCTTGCCGGATACCATGAATATGGATCCGGTTTTTTCTTTTCCATTTCCGGATTTACGCTCCCCGAGCTTGAACATGAGTTTCAAACCCCAGGCGCTTTTTCTCGCGGCCGCATTGTTGCTGATGGCCGTGTTGTCATGGTTCAACGGCCAGCCCGTTGCGGCCGATTTGGTCCGGGCGCCCTGGGATTTGCTGGCGCATTTCGCGGTTTTTTTCGTGCTGGCTGTGCTTTTGTTGTGGGGGCTCGGCCCCCAGCGTCTGTGGCTGGTTGTCTTGCTGGCGATCGCTTATGCCGCCTTCGATGAGCTGCACCAGTTGACCTTGCCAGGCCGGCATGCTTCGTTCATGGATTTTGCCGCAGATGTGCTGGCGGTCGGGGCGGGCATGGCGATCGGTTTCCGCTTTCTTCGTTTTCCTGGGTCTTGCCTTAACCGGAATTAAATGGAAGGGATTGAATTCGCTTTGAACAAATTACGCTCAGTGCATCGTTCACATGGACTACGGGCGGCTGGTCTGTCCGGTTGCGTGGCCGGATTTGCACTGGCGGTTGCGGTGTGGGTGGCCCAACCTGTGCAGGCGGCTTCCACGCCGGTGGCCTTGGTCGCGGGCTCGCCGGAATTGACGACCCTTGCGGCGTGCATGGCTGAGCGGGCCAAGCTTTCCGGCCCCGTGCTGAATTCGGAGCGCTTGGTGGATGGCCTGGAGTTCCGCTTGCTGCTGCGATCCGAACCCGGCGCTGCGCCCATACTCATCATCAATGGCTTGCTCAAACCCGATGTCGCCGGCTTGATCGAATCGCACAATCACGACGACCACCCGGAATCTCAGTCTGCCGCCGCGACGCGTTTTTACCGCATGTTGCGCATTCCCTTGGGCAGCCGCGCCTGGGTGTGGCAACGGGAACAAGAGAAGGCAATCTGCGGCGAAGCCGTCGCTTGGATTGAGCGCGTACGCCGCCGGCCCATCAACTTCGATCGCATCGGCCCGGACGGCGAGCCCCTTTAGTCTGCTTGGCAGCACACCGGCGATCATGACGGGCTATGGTGGCCGTCATAACGTCGAAACAAGCTAGCAGGAAACTAGTGCATCCCTCATTCCCATCTGGAGATGAACCATGCACCTCATGAAACCAATTGCAGCCCTTATCGCTCTGGCACTGTCCAGCCCCGTTCTTGCCGATTGCACCGGCAACGTCATCATCGGCGAAGGCGCCGCCCAAATCACCAGTGAAGTTTCCAACAAGACCATCGGCGCAAGCTGCCTCAACGACCTCATCATCGACACCGCCGCCGAGGGCGCCAACTATGGCAACCATGGCGAGTTCGTCGTCTACCTGACACGGCTTGCGGCTGGCTTGGCCAAGAGCCGTGACATTACGCCGCGCGAGGCCGCCAAGCTGGTGGCGAGCGGTGCGCGCTCCGACGTGGGTAAAACCCTGCGGGTGCGAGTCATCGCCTTCAACGATTTTCACGGCAACATCGACGGCGCCAACCTGACCTTGCGCAGCGACCCCGATCATATTTTTCGGCTGAATGCCGCCGGTCAGCGTGCCGCAGTGCCCGCTGGTGGTGTCGACTACATGGCCGGCCTGGTGCAGCAACTCAAGGCCGGCGCGCCCAACAGCGTGGTGGTTTCCGCCGGTGATCTGATCGGCGCCAGCCCGCTGAACTCCGCCTTGTTCCACGATGAGCCCAGCATCGAAACCATGAACCGCCTCGGTCTGGATTTCAACGCCGTGGGCAACCACGAGTTCGACGAGGGCCGGGACGAACTGCTGCGCATGCAGAACGGCGGCTGCCATCCCACCGATCCTAATTCCTGCCGTGGCAATTTCGTCGGCACGCCTTATCCTTTCGAAGGCGCTAAATTCGATTTCTTGGCGGCCAACGTCGTGGAAACCGCGACTGGCAAGACGCTGTTCCCCGCCTACGGCGTGAAGAACTTCAAGGGCAATCGCGTTGCCTTCATCGGTATGACGCTGGAAGCCACGCCTTCTATCGTTACGCCTTCCGGTGTGGGGGGCCTGGAATTCCGTGATGAGGCGGACACGGTGAATAAACTGGTGGGCAAGCTCAAGCACCATGGCATTGACGCGGTGGTGGTGCTGGTGCACGAGGGCGGTTTCGTTCCCGGCAGCATCAATGGCTGTACCGGCGTGTCCGGCCCCATTGTCGATATCGTCGGCCGTTTGGACGATGCGGTGGATCTCGTAGTCTCCGGCCACACGCACCAGGCCTATAACTGCAACCTGCCCAACAGCAAGGGGCGCACTATCCCCGTCACCAGCGCCGGCGCATTCAGCCGCGTCATGACCAACATCGATCTCACTCTCGATACCAAAACCTGGGACGTGATCGCCGTCAGCGCGGAAAACAAACTGGTGGATCGCAGCAACTTTCTGGGCGCCGCCGAACCGATCCAGCCGGTGGCGGAGATCAGCACCATCGTCGCCAACTACAACAGTATCGTGCAGCCCATCGCCAATCGCGTTGTCGGTAGCATCACCGCCGACATCAACCGCGTGCGTACGGCCGCAGGCGAGTCTGCGCTGGGCGACGTGATCGCCGACGCGCAATTGAATGCGACGGCGCCGGCGGACAAGGGCGGCGCGGTCATCGCCTTCATGAACACCGGCGGCATTCGCGCCGACCTCACCTACACCGGCAGCACGGCGGGCGAGGGCGATGGCAATGTCACTTACGGCGAGTCCTTCACCGTGCAGCCCTTCGGTAACAGTTTGGTGGTGAAAACCTTGACCGGCCAGCATCTCTATGACCTGCTGAACCAGCAGTGGGGCACGAACCAGTTCGCCGACGGCGGCCGCACCCTGCAAGTGTCGAACGGCTTCACCTACAAACACACCTTCATCCCGAATAGCAGCCCGCTGGGCGTGAACTACGTGTGCGACGGCTCGATGATGCTCAATGGCGCGCCGATCAACAAAGCCGCCAGCTACCGCGTGACGATGAATTCCTTCCTCGCCACCGGCGGCGACAACTACTCCGTGTTCAACTTGGGCGCCAATCAATTGGGCGGCGATGTGGACTTGGACGCGCTGGAGCTTTACTTCACGGCCAATCCCTTGGGCGTGGCGCCTGGCGCGCGGGATCGCATCCAACAGGTGGCGTCCTGTAATTGATCGAGCACGCCGATCGCGGTGGATGATTTTTCGCTGACCGTGACCGGTTGCCAGGTCTGTAAAACGTTGCAATCACATTAGCGTGGAAGACGCATACAAAGGGCCGCCGTGAGCGGCCCTTTGTATCAATGCGGCCAGTGGCATTGCGGCGTACCAATTTCGTACCACTGGTATATTCCCTTCACTTCATTCCAGCCTTTTTCAGACTGCGTACCAATTTAGCAGGCGACGTAAGTGGTTGATTTGTTGAAACGCTAATTGGGCCGCCTCGACTCATAATCCGTTGGTGCCGGGTTCGACTCCCGGGGGGCCCACCATCTCATTCTTTGCCGTTTTCCTCTTCTGGCGACTGCCCGCAGGGCAATGGCTTCTTTCCTTCTGCTGCGCAGAGCTAAGCCGTATGCTTTAAGATGGCTATTTTTAAATCAGAATAGACCATCGAAGAGGCGCCCATGAGCCACAAGCACGCGAACCTGCTGCGCACTATCTTTCATGACCCGATCAGCGGCAACATTCACTGGCGCGAAGTTGAATCGCTGTTGAATCATTTGGGCGCAAAGGTTGAACCCGCGCATGGCGCGCGCTTTCGCATCCTCTTGAATGGCGTAGAGGGCTTTTTGCATCACCCGCATCACAGCAATGTGCTGAATCGCGAAGATGTCAAACACCTGCGCGAACTGCTTACCCGCGCCGGCATTTCCGCCTCGCATTTGGAGAGCGGGGAGTAGGGGCGCTTTTCTTCATTCATCGCATACGCTCATGTTTATCATCCCGGTAGGAAAGCAAGTCGATTGGCGCCGCCCGCCGCCGGCCACGCTGCTGCTCATTCTGCTCAACGTGCTGGCCTTTATTTTCATCCAGGGCGATGACGATCGTGTGCTCGGCAAGGCGCTCGCCTACTATCAGTCGTCCGCGCTGCCGCAGTTGGAGCTGCCTTACTACGTCGCCTATCTCAAGGAAGAGAAGCGCGAGAAGATTCCTGCCGACGCGATTTTTCAACTCGACAAACCCGAATTGCAATCTTTGCTCGCCCTGCGCATGCAATGGGACGAAGCATTCATGGCGCGCTTGCGCGGCGGCAAGATCATTCCACCTAACGACCCGGCTTATGCCACATGGCGCACGCAGCGCGCGCGTTTCGACGAACTGATCGGCCAACTCTCCGTCGAGCGCTTCGGCTTCAAACCGGCCGCGCACAAACCGCTGACGCTCGTGAGCCATATGTTCATGCATGGCGATCTCGGCCATCTTTTCGGGAATATGCTGTTTTTGTTTCTGGTTGGATTCATGACCGAGCGCGTGCTCGGCGCGCGGCCATTCTTGCTGGCTTATTTCATCGCGGGCCTGTGCGCGGTGGAATTGTTCGGCGCCGTCTACCCCGGCAGCACCGCGCCGCTGGTGGGCGCCTCCGGCGCGATTGCCGGGTTGATGGGGCTCTACACCTTGATTTTCGGCTTGCGAAAAGTCGAGTTCTTCTATTCTATTTTCTTCTACTTCGATTACGTGCGCGCCCCTGCCATCCTGCTGCTGCCGATCTGGATCGGCAACGAGTTCTATCAACTCTTCACCGAACGCTATAGCAACGTCGCTTACGTCGCGCACATCGGCGGCTTGATCAGCGGCGCCTTGATTGGCGCGGGCTATCGCAAATGGATGCCAAACCGCATCGAGACCTCGCATGCCGAGGTGGATCGACACGAATCCTTCGAGCAAGAATTCGCGCGCGGCCAAGCGCTGTTGGGCGAGCTGAAGATCGAGCAGGCGCGCCTGATTTTCGAAAAGCTATCGCAGGAAAACCCGGACAATCACGAGCTGCTCAAGCAGTTGTATCAAACCAGCAAATTCCACCCCGATCATCCTGCGTACCACACGGCGGCGGCCCGCCTCATGCAGCGCGCGGGCGATGATCCGGCCAGCGTGGCCGAGGCGCATGAAATTTATACTGAGTATGCAAAACTGGCCAAGCCCGGCCCGCGCTTCACCCCGGCGTTGCTGCTGGATCTTGCCGCGTGTTTTGCCGCGATGGATTATCTGCAAGATGCGGAGAAACTCGCGCACTATCTGATCAAGAAACAACCCGCCAACCCGGCGTTGCCGGGGGTCGTGCTGGCGGTGGCAAAGGCCTGCTACCGCGCCGGCAAGACGGAGAAGTATCACGGCTACCTCAAGCTCATCGCCCGCTTATTTCCCGACGTCAAGGAAGCGCGTGTGGCGGCGGAATTACTGGCGAATTAAGCCGACGGCGCGAGTTTGTCGATGAAGGCGAGATAGTGTTCCGCCTCCCCGCTCAAAGGATGCTGCGGATACTTTTTTTGGATGTGGTGCAGAATGGCGCGGGCCATTTTTTCGTCGCGGAATTCTTCATACATCAGCTTCGCCGAGAGCAGATACACCGAAGGAATATCCGGGCTGCGCGGAAAATTTTTATCGAATTTGCGCATGATCGATAGCGCCAGCTTGTGTTGTTTCATATCGCGCGCGGCGCACGCCAGCGGATACACCTGCGCGGCCTCTTGCGGCATGAATTCCCGGTCGGCTTTCAAGCAATCCTGATAAATATCCAGCGCACGCGCCAGCTTCTTATCCCGCACCAGCTTGCTGATATATTCGCGCCCATGAGAAGTCACCTCCTTGCGCCCTGCCAGCACCAGCAGCTTGTGATAGCGGTCATGCAGATCGTTATTCTCCCAATCAATGCGGATTTTTTGCGCCAACAAGGCCACAGCTTCGTCTGTATGGCCATCCGCCAATAGCCGATTCAATTCGGCCGTGAGCGGATCGTGCCCGGCGCCGTGTTTATGCAGCGCATCCGGCGAGTCGGCGAAATCGACCTGCACATCCAGCCCGATGGATTGGTGATTTTGATACAACACATATCCCATCATGTTGTACATGATGAGCGTGAAATACATGGCAATAAAATTGAGCGCCGGAAACAAGGCCCATTTGCTGATCCGTGGCGCCAGAAATTCCGCAAACCATCCCGACCCGCCCGATAAGCTCAGCAAAAAGAAACACAGCGCCAGATAAGGCAGGCCGATTTTGCTGATGAGGTAAATAATGGAAAGTGGATTCAGCGCCTGAAAAAAACCATCGTTGATCGCCAGTAACATAATGCACGCAGGCAGCGCCAAGCCAAGCAGTAAACCGGCAATCAGGGCGGCTGTGCCGCCAAACGCCATTCCGACCAGGAAAACCGAAACGCCCATCAAAATGAATACGACCAGCTGTTTGTAAGGCCGGTTGTTCTCGGCGCTGCTGAGTCTGCCCAGTGAGCTGGGTGGTTCGAGATGGCCATAGGAGGTGTGCTCCAGCACCACGAACGTATAGCGCAGAAACGTGGCCCAAATTAAAAGCTGAACCAGCGGCCCGACAATTGGCAGCAAGACCACCAGGCTGATTGCCGACAACACCCCCATATACAACAAGGGCGCCAAGCCGAACGGGTAGAGAAAGAAACGCGGAATCCGATTCCAAAACGGCGTGATGCCATGTTTCGCCGTCGTGCTGGTTCTTGTCATATGCCTCCCCCGAAGTGAATGCGCCTATTCGGCGCGCAAAAAAATGATCCTGGAAAAAGCTATTGAACCACAGAGTACACGGAGGGCGCGGAGTAATTCAAATGCTTAGCGAAACAAACACGCCCGCCCAGCAGGCGATTCAGAAAAATGACCAGGCCTTGTTTTTCGAGTTGAGCGACAGGCCGCTCATCCCTGCGAAACCCAATTCCTCCGCGGCCTCCGTGTACTCCGTATCCCGGAGGAGGGTAGGCTACACGCTGGTGAAATGCCGTTTTTAGGATGATGAATGCCGTTGCACGTATTACTTCGCTCGCAGCAGCGTCATCGGCTCGATCGGCACCGCACCCGATTCCACCGTCACCCACACCAGCCCTTCCTGAATCGTGCATTGCACTTGCATGGTGCGGCTGGCCAAGGCTGCCAGTGCTTGGGTGCCATCGGCCGGGAGGCTGAGCACGGTGAGGTTGGTTTGACGTTGCAACTTGTCGCGGTTCTGGCTCCACCACATGTCGGCGCCACGGCCATAGATGACGATCACCACTTGCTTCGCGCGCCCGCAGGCTTTGCGCACCTCGCGCTCTTCCGGCAGGCCGACGTCGAGCCACCATTCGATTGCGCCGGTGAGGTCTTTTTGCCACAGGGCGGGTTCGTCATCGGCTGACAGCCCTTTGCCGAAGGCCAGCGCATCGCTGGCATACAGGGCAAAGGCGAGCAGGCGCACCATCATGCGTTCATCGGTTTCCGACGGATGGCGCGCGAGGGTCAGGGCGTGGGTCTGGTAGTAATGGCGATCCATGTCCGCGATTTGCAGATCGGCTTTGAACACGGTTGCTTTGAGCGCCATGCTTACCGCCCCGTGACTTCGATGCGTGCGCCCAGGCATTCCACGATTTGTCCGGCGCGAATTTTTGCAGTCTTGCGGCTCTCGGGCTGGCCATCGACGCGCACTTCGCCCGCAGCGACCAGGGCTTTGCCGCGGCCGCCGCTGTCGGCTACGCCGGCGAGCTTGAGCAGATCGCAGAGGGCGATGTGCTCGGCCTTGAGTTGGAATGGGATCGTTTGCATGGAGACTTTCTACAAAGAGCGGTGACAAGGTGGGGGAGGATTATTGCAGATTAGGTGATGCGTGACCTTACCCGAATGGAAAAATCATTTGCGCTCCAAGGGGAAATTCAGGGGAAACATTCAGGCTTGTTCACGGATTCGCCGCTTTTTCCATCTCCTGCCGTTGTTGTTGCGCGGCTTGATTTGCCGCATCCAGGCGCTGTTGAAATTGCTCCTTGGTCTTCTCCGCTTGTTTGATTTCCTCGGCCTTGGTCGCAGCACCGGTGGCCGCGCTACTGGCGACATCCAGGCCGCAGCCGCTTAACAGAAGCATGATGATGATCGCTGTGTATCGGCGCATTTGATTTCCTTTCGATGAGAGTGACATTTTGCAATCTTAGACAGCATGGCGCAAAGCCGCCATTAAAAAATTTCGCGCCGTGTTTCAGTCTGGGAAAATAAGGCAGATAATCACCGGGCTAACCCAGGAACCCTAATGCGCTCTGAGCGACTCACTCCCTTTGCCCGCGCGTTGCGTAAAGCGGTATGGGCTTTTGTGCTGGTCAGCACTTTAGCCGCGATCGCCTATGGCCTATATAGCTGGAAGCGCGAACAGCAGGATGTGAAGGAAAATCTGATTATTTTGTCGGGTTTTCTCGCTCACGCATCCCAATCTTTTTTCGACGATTTGGGCAATGGGCTGGAGCCCTTGGGGCAATTGCTGGATCAAATCGGCGTGCTGAAAGAGCCGGAAAGCGCGCGCATACACCTGTTGAAATTTCAAATGCTGCATCCCGAGGTGGGTGCGATGGCCCTGTTCGCGCCGACGGGCGACATGATGATCAATACCGCGGTCAGCGCCGGCCAGCCCTTGCCCAGTTTCATCAAGGATCCGCCGTACTTTAAGCAATTGATGGCGGATATGGAGAGTGCGCAGCGCTATAGCGTCGGGCGGCCGGAATACGGCAAGGCGCTGGGGCAATGGCGTTTCGCCTTTCGCCATGTGGTGCGGGATGAAAAAGGCAAGCCGTGCTTCCTGCTGCAAGCTGCGATTCCCCTCGAACGCGAGGGAACTTTTCTGCATCGGCTGCCTTTGCCGCAGGCAAGTTTTATCGGGCTATTGCGCGAAGACGGCTTTCAACAAGCGCGCTGGCCGGTGGATGATCCGAAAAATGTATATGGCAAATTATCCCAAGGCCCGGCTGCGAAAATGATCGCGGCGAATCCCGGCATCAAAACCGGCGTTTTCGGCGGTGCCTCGCCTTGGTCGGCACAGGAGGGGCAACGGATCGGGGCATTCACGCGGTTGCCGCGTTCGAATATGTATGCCTACATTTCCGCGCCGGCCTCCCATATCGCGCAACAGTGGTGGCGGCATAACGCGCCTATCTTGCTCAGTTTCATGCTTTGCCTCGCGGTATTCAGCGCGGGCGCTTACCGCGTGTCCCGGCGCGAGCAGTCACATAGCCAAGAGTTGTTGAGCCAAGCCCGGCGCGATGAATTGACCGGTTTGCCGAACCGCGCCGCCATCAACGAAATATTGCACGATGCGATCAAAATCGCGAGCGATCATGCGCGCGAATTCGCGGTGCTCTTCATCGATCTCGACCGGTTCAAGGATATCAACGATGCGTACGGGCATGTGGTCGGCGACCAATTGATCGTTGCCGCGGCGAATACCATTCAGTCGGCGTTGCGCGACGACGATGTGTTGGGCCGGTTCGGTGGAGATGAGTTCACGATCCTGCTGCGGGGCAGCAATGCCGACCGTGCCGGCGCGATTACCGAGCGCTTGTTGAATGCGTTCCAAACCCCGCTGGTGGTGGGCGCCAGGCACTTGCAGATATCGCCCTCGGTCGGCATCGCGGTCTACCCCGCGCATGGCGCGGATTTCGAAACGCTGATCAAGCATGCGGACACGGCGATGTACGAGGCAAAACGCAAGGGCGGCGGCGCCTTCAGCGTGTATGCGGAAGAGCAGGGCGCTCGGGTGCATCAACGCTTGAATGTCGAGCACCAACTGCGCGACGCGCTCAAGCGAGATGAATTCAGGCTCGTCTATCAACCGATCGTCAATATGCTGAACGGCCAGGCGGTAGGCGCCGAGGCCTTGCTGCGCTGGCAACCTCGGGATGGCAAGCAGCGCCAGCCTGGGGAGTTTATCGGCATCGCCGAAGCCTCTGGCCTAATCATTCCCATCGGCGAATGGGTGCTGCACACGGCGTGCGCGCAGGCCAAAGCGTGGAATGCGGCGGGCCGCGATTTGTGGATGGCGGTCAATCTGTCGGCGCATCAATTTCAAGACCCGCATTTAGCGGTCAAAGTGGCGGCGGTGCTGCGCGAAACCGGATTGGAGGCATCGCGTCTGGAACTGGAGGTTACCGAGAGCGCCGCCATGCGCGATCCGGAAATGAGTATCCGCATCCTGGGCAGCCTAAAGTCAAAAGGCGTGCGCATCGCCATTGATGATTTCGGCACGGGGTACTCGTCGCTGAGCTATTTGAAGCGCATCCCGGCCGATAAAATCAAAATCGATAAATCGTTTGTTGACGGCGTCAACATCGATGTAGATGACACGGCGATCGTGCGCACGATTCTCGCGCTGGTGAATGGCCTGGAAAAAACCGCATTGGCCGAAGGCATCGAAACCGAAGCGCAATTTCACGCGCTGCGCGGCATGGGTTGCCAGCATGCGCAAGGGTATTGGATCAGCCGGCCGATCGATGCGGAAAGTTTCTCGGCGCTGTTGGATGCGCGCGGCATGAAAATTGTCGACGTGCCGCCCTTGCCCGATGTGCTGTCTATTGCTAAGCGGGTGGGGTGATGGCGCCCTTTGGCAAGCATCATTAAACCGGAGACATCGATGAGCTTAACTCTCACCTCCGCCGTATTTTCCCACCACGGCGAGATGCCGCGGCGCTACACCTGCGACGGCGACGATATTTCCCCCCCTTTGGCTTGGACCGGCCTTCCGGCGGGCGCCAAGAGCCTTGCGCTCATCGTGTACGACCCGGATGCGCCCGACCCCGCGCACCCGCAGCGCATTTGGGTGCACTGGGTGCTCTATAACCTGCCCCCGAATTGCAGCGGACTGAAAGAACAAATCGCGGCGCAGGCCTTGCCATTGGGCGCCTTGCCAGGCGTGAACGATTGGGGCCGCACCGGCTATGGCGGACCTTGCCCGCCGATCGGACGGCATCGCTATTTCTTTGCGCTGTATGCCTTGGATACGATGCTGCCGGATATGGGGAAGCCCAGCCGGCTGCAACTCATGCAAGCGATGCAAGGGCGCATTCTGGCGCAGACGGAACTGGTCGGTACTTACCAACGCGGCGTGCGTTGAGGAATAGCAGGCGCTTTGAATCGCCATGCCCAAAAAATTATTATCCGTCGTCGAATTTCTCGAGCATTCCAAACTGGCGAGCCTGTACAAGCAACTCGGCTATGAGGTGAGCACCGAGTGGCAAGTGCGCAAGGCGATTGCATTGATGCGCAAATTTCCGCCGGATGTGATCGTCGCGGATTTTTATTTCCAAGCCGATTTCCGCGATCGGCTGAGCAATCTGGAATCGCTGCTGGCGTCCGCGCAACCGCTGGCCCATACCAGGATTCTGGTGTTATACGAGCCCAAGCATCAGCCGGTGTTGGACAAGGTGCGCAGCCGCTTGCGCATGGACGCCACGCTGACCATGCCGGTCAAGGAAGCAGAATTGCAAAGCGTGCTGTCGGCTTGGTTGTAGCAGCGCACTAGAAAGTAGTTTGTTCCACTGCGACCGAATACACCGTTCCGCATTTGCCGCTTAAACCGCCGGGGCAGGGGAAAAGCTGATAGCCGATGCTAAAGGCGGCCTTGCGGAAGTAGCCCTGCTGCAGCAGATCGCGATAATGCCCGCTGGCATAGAGATTCAAGCCCGCTTCGCGCACAAAGAAGCGGGTGCCGTCGGATTTGGCTTCGATCAAATCGATCTTGCCGGTGAAGGTGTCGGCCCGGACCGCCGGCATCGCGCTGAGCAAGCCGATGCCCAGCAGCAAGATGAAGGATGTGTGGTGATTTGGCATGTGACTCTCCTGGTGATCGAAGCATTGCTTGAGTCTAGACCACAATTCATTTGACAGAGCATTTACCGCGCCCCGATAATCGACTCATGTTCTCGCTCCCCATCATTCGCCACCTACCGAAACGCCCCCGTGTATGGCGCGTCGCCGTTCGTCTCGTGGCCGGGAGAGATAGCGCGTAGTTCGATTTCAGCAGCGTGATTTTCCGAAAGGCCACAGACAAACGCTGTGGCCTTTCTTTTTTGGGGCGATTTAAAGGGATTGGAGAAAAGTATGTCGCTGTCCGCCGCATTTATTTCGGTTGTGATGATTTGGTCTACCACACCGCTCGCGATTAAGTGGAGCGCGCTGGGAGCCGGCGCGAGCTTCGCCCTACTCGCACGCATGGCGATCGGCACCTTGTTGTGCGCCTTATTGCTGTGGACGCTGCGTGTGCGTTTTCCGCTGCATCGCAAAGCACGTCTGACTTACCTGGCGGCGGGGCTTTCCATGTTCGGTGCGATGAGCCTCACTTACTGGGCATCACAGACGGTGAACTCGGGCTTGATCTCGGTGCTGTTCGGCTTGTCACCGCTGATGACCAGCCTGGGCGCGGCGTATTGGCTGAAGGAGGAAGCGCTCACGCCGAACAAGCTGGCCGGCATGGGCTTGGGGCTGGCGGGCTTGACGCTGGTGTTCCACGGCAGCCTCGGGCTCGGGCCGGGTGCGCTGCTCGGCATCGGCGTGCTGCTGATCGCGGTCTTGCTGCAATCGCTCGGCATGGTGTGGATCAAGCGCATCAATGACGACAGCCCGGCGGTGGCGATCAATCTCGGCACGCTGCTGGTGGCGCTGCCCTTGTTCATCGGCGTCTGGTGGCTGACGGACGGACAGTGGCCGGCCCAGCTCACGCCGCGCGCCGCTGCGGCAATCGTGTATCTGGGCGTGTTCGGATCGGTGCTGGGTTTCGTGCTGTACTACTACATGATAAAACACATGGAGACCGGCTCGGTGGCGCTGATCATGCTCATCACGCCGGTGATCGCGCTGCTGCTCGGCCATGCCCTGAACGACGAAGTGGCGCCGGCCAGCGAATGGCTCGGCGCCACTTGCATCGCTTTAGGGCTGAGTCTGCATCAATGGGGTGCGCGCTGGATTGCCCGTATCACTTCGGCTTGAATGCTTCGGCGGGGTTGGTGAAGCCAACTGCGGTTGCTAGCGCGCTGAAAGCGCGCTAGCCTGCGCTTACCCTGAAAAGGCAGTTGAACCGCGGAGGACGTAGGGCGTCTGCTGGGAACCAGTAGGGGCGAGGCATGCCTTGCCCGGTATCGACAGCGGGCCGGGCATGCCCGGCCCCTACAATTCGCTCCGTGGTTCAATAGCTTTTTCTAGATTCATTGCTGCCAAGGAAACCCATGCCAACTCTTTTACCACCACGGCGGATCGTGATCATGGGCGCGGCCGGGCGTGATTTTCATAATTTCAATGTGGTGTATCGCGATGATCCCGCTACGCGCGTGGCCGCTTTCACCGCGACGCAAATTCCCGGCATCGCCGAACGGCGTTACCCGGCCGAGCTGGCGGGGCCGCTGTATCCGCAAGGGATTCCGATCGTAGCGGAAGCCGAGCTGCCCGCGCTGCTCGGTTGCGAGTGCATCGATCAAGTGATCTTCGCCTACAGCGATATCGAGCACAGCCGGGTCATGCATGCGGCTTCGATCGCGCTGGCCGGTGGCGCGGATTTTGTGCTGCTGGGTCCAAAGCAAACCATGCTCGATGCGCGCGTGCCGGTGATCGCCGTGTGCGCCGTGCGCACCGGCTGCGGCAAATCGCCCGTCACGCGCTGGTTGTCGCGCCGGCTGCGGGAGCAGGGCCTGCGCGCGGCGATCCTCCGCCACCCCATGCCTTATGGCGATCTCGCGCGCCAAACGGTGCAGCGCTTCGCTACGCGCGCCGATTTGGACGCCGCACACTGCACGGTGGAAGAGCGCGAGGAATACGAGCCGCATCTCGCCCTGGGCAATGTGGTGTATGCGGGCGTGGACTATGCGCGCATCGTCGCGCAGGCCGAAGCGGAAGCGGATGTGCTGCTGTGGGATGGCGGCAACAACGATTTCCCCTTTATCCGTCCCGATCTGCTAATCGTGCTGGTCGATCCGCTGCGGCCTGGGCACGAGACGACGCATCATCCGGGCGAAGCGGTGCTGCGCATGGCCGGCATCGTGCTGGTGTCAAAAACCGATTCCGCCAGCGCGGCCGACATCCAGCGCGTCACCGACGCGGCGCGGCGCATCAATCCTGATGCCAGTATCGTGCAAGGCGCATTGCCCATCAGCCTGGATGATTCCGAACAACTACGCGGCAAGCGCGTGCTGGTGGTGGAAGACGGCCCCACCATCACCCACGGCGGCATGCCGTATGGCGCTGGCTACTTGGCCGCGAAAGCCGCTGGTGCGGCGATAGTCGATCCACGCTCGGCGGCGGCGCCTGCGATTCAACAGGTTTACACCGCCTATCCTCACATCGGGCCGGTGCTGCCCGCGTTGGGTTACAGCCCGGCGCAGCTCGACGCACTGCGCCAAACCATCAACGCGGCGCAGGTCGACGTGGTGCTGGCCGCGACGCCCTGCGACTTGGGCGCGCTGATCGCGATCGACAAACCGCTGGTGCGGGTGCGTTATGAATTCGCGGAAGTGGGTGAACCGAAGCTGAGCGATTTGGTGCAGGCGTTTTTACTGCGCAGCATGAGCGTGTGAGCGCGGAAGCGAGGAATAAAAACGCCGGCGAGTGCCGGCGTTTGGGGGGAGGGCTTACACGCAGCCTGTCGGCTTGGGCAGGCCGCCGTATTTGGTGATGGGCTTCATGGGGCCGGTCATCCAAATTTTGAACAGCGCATTTTGATCTTCTTCGATGTATTTCGCGAATTTGCGAATCGGCGGCACGCTGCCGAATTCATCAAAATATTGGCGCGCCTTGACGATGTGATCCCACTTTACATCGCTCAGCTCATAGCCATCGGCATCGGCCATGGCGCGGCCGATTTCTTCGGTCCATTCGCTCATATCGGTGAGATATCCGTCACCATCACGTTCTGGTAAAGACATTGCTAAAACCTCCTGCAAATTGAAATGTATTCGAATGCGCGGCTGATGGCGCCGCTGCAATAATTGAGTAAAACGATTGGCTATTAAACATTAACCTAGCGATCTAGTCAAGTATTATCCGGAAAATAGTTAATTCTGGCTATTTATCAAAAAGATATGAATAAATTGCGGGGTTGTTTGCAGGCGGGCAAGGCTTGTCTTGACGCCACCCTTGGGATGGGCAAAGCTAGCGATCTCAAAAAATCAAAATAATCCAGATGGCTGAAAATAAGGAACGCATTTGTCTACTGAAAACCTGGTCGAAATCGACAATCTTCACTTTTCCTATAACAGCAACCCGGTACTAAAGGGCATCAACCTCGCCATTCCGCGCGGCAAAGTGGTCGCGATTTTGGGGGCGAGCGGTTGCGGCAAGACGACGCTGCTGCGCCATATCGGCGGACAGCTCACGCCGAAGTCTGGCTCGGTCAAGGTCGATGGAAAAGTGGTGCATGAATTGGATGATGAAGCCCTGTACAAACTGCGGCGTCAAATGGGCATGATGTTTCAGGCTGGGGGGCTATTCAGCGATTTGTCGGTTTTCGAGAATTTGGCTTTTCCGATGCGCGAGCACACCCATTTATCCGAGAGCATGATTCGCGATCTGGTGTTGATGAAACTGCATGCCGTGGGGCTGCGCGGGGTGCATGGTTTTCGCACCGACGATCTTTCCGGCGGCATGTCGCGCCGGGTGGCGCTGGCGCGCGCGATTGCGCTGGACCCGATGCTGGTGATGTACGACGAGCCGTTTGCCGGCCTCGATCCGATCTCGCTCAGCGTGATCGCGAATCTGATCCGGCGCTTGAACGATGCGCTCGGCATCACCTCCATCGTCGTGACTTACGATATGGCGGAATCGTTCAAGGTGGTCGATTACGTGTACTTCATTTCCGAAGGCGTGATTGTCGCCTCCGGCACGCCGGCGGAAATGCTGGCGTCCGATCACCCCTTCGTGAAGCAATTCGTGAATGGCGAATTCGATGGCCCGGTCAGCTTCCACTACCCGGCGCAGCCGATCACCCAGGATTTAAGCTTGGCGTCCCGCGCCTAGTTCACATCACGCTCCCGAACCCCAGATCGATTGCGCCCGCCGGCGGCGTCAGGCCGGCCAGGCGGCAACCTTGCGCCACCGGCCCTTTGGGGAAGAGTTGATAAAGAAATTTGACGCCACCCTGGTGGTGGAATTTTTCATCCAGCGCATCATGCAATTCGATCCTATGGATGCCGGTCTCATCATGCTGTGCATAAAAAGCCTGTAGCGCGCGTATCACCTGCCAATGCTGCCCGGTCAGGATGAGGCCTTCTTGCCGCGCGGCCAGGCGCGCTTCCTCAGGCATCCAGCCGATCGGCGCATGGGGAAAATCCAGTAACGGCGCACCCCTGCCGGGGTGGATCGGATCGCGTTGTGAGTCGAGCATGATTTTCTCCTCATCGGCAGATTAAGATAATTCCAAAGTAGAACGTTTTTCTCCAAGATTCAACCCGGTTCCCGCTAGGTTTTTTCAGGTGCTATTGATACGAATTGTCACTTTGAAGCACTTGCGATAAATTGCAGGCATGTCCGTCGAATGCTACGCCCAGCGCTTGCTCAACCCGTTTCGCGGGGTCACCAACACCATTCGCTATGAATCCGCCGAGGCGGTCACCCTGGATGGCGTGCACTGGGATATTTATGTCAGCAACGAGAAGCTGCTGGACGATCTGCACCAGAGCCATCGCGTGCAAGTCAGCGATATTCGCTATGGCAGCTGGTCAATGGAAAGCGGCCTCAAGCGCGGTCCCATTTTCCCCTCGGAAGATTTTCGGCTCATGGAAGCAATGGGCGCCACCGTTTTTGAGCATCTTATCCACGTGCACCAGAAAGTGCCGTTTCCGTTTCAGGATTGTTTCGAACTCTGGTTATTGGATGGGGAAGGCCGGCCGCTGGCTTTGCTCGAGAGCGTGGTATCGGAGCATGAGCTCGATCTGGATCGCTCGGTTGCGTGGCGCTCCGGTTTCGCGGCTTGCGAGCGTTTTGCCAGCCCCGTGATGCAAACCCTCGGCGCGGCATCGCCGGCAGCCGGTGAATATCTGATGCGCTACATCAATGCACGTGCCGGGGGGAGCCCAGCCGCGCAGTGGTTCTGGCGCCTGCCGAATGGCTCGGGCATCGGCATGCAAGGCATCCAGCTACCCACGGCATGGGAATCGCGCACCCTCGATCTGGCGGCTTTTCCCGCGCTGTTTCTGTCGCAGCTTGGCCATGACGCAGCACACCGGCAACTCATCCATGATTTTCATGCATGGCAGGCGCCGTGGCTGTTGTTGCTGTCGCATCTCGATCTGGAGACGCGCCGCCTATTGGAGCGGCAGGCGCGCCGCCAAGCGTGCGAAGTGTTGAAACATCACCGGCTCTACCCGCCGGCGGCGGATGAAAACGAAATCAAAGCCGCCTTGGTGGAAGCCATCTTGCGCCGCAGCCAAGCCGGCTTAGAACAGAATCAGGACAACACGATGTCCACCTACTACATCGAATTGCATCCCAGCCCAGGTGGTGATCGTTCCATCTAAGGGGGCTCTGAAAAAGCCCGTCATTCCGGTCTGCGCCGGCATGACGCCCAAGGTGCAGTTTCAGAACTTCCTATTCGCGGCAACTCGCCGATCAACACTCGATCAGCTCGACCGATTCTGCGCATCGCGCGTAGCAGCGTTCATGGAAATACGCTGCGGAAGAAAGGCCTCGTTCACTCACTCAGCAGGGAAAAGTTTTGTTGTTGGAGACCACCGGGGAGTCGTACCAGAAGCCGGTTTGAATGGTTTGCCGGGCGGTTAAGTGCCGGAGTGGGCACTGGGGTGGAAGGCTGGGCCGAGCCTTTCAAGCGGCCCGTACTTTTGGGCATATTGTAGAGACCAAGAAAAATAAAATTACTTGCGAATCAGTGAATTGCATGAGCATAATGGGCGCCCTGAATAATAATTGTTATACGGACGCTGGCGTCCATATATTTACTGTAGGTGCAATTGAAGGCATCACTAAAAATGTGGAAGGCCATTTGGAAAGGCTCTTCTAGCGAATGATAGTGACAGGCTCATCTGGTGAGCTACGACATTGCTGATACTGGCGACATCGCGCAGTTGCGCTGATCCCAGGAGGGCAAGATGAGGAAACGAGAGATGTCGAAACTGATGGGTATGCTG
>JACRIU010000107.1 GCA_016235775.1 Hydrogenophilales bacterium | reverse complement strand
TAGGCCCCAGATCAACCACTGCGCCATTGGCGCTGATGCGGTGCGTGGCCGGTGACAGCTCCAGCCCGCCGGCGGACACCGTATCGTCGCTCGCCTGCGGCGCACGGCGGCGCAGCACGGCGCGGATGCGCGCCTTCAGTTCGCGCGGCGAAAACGGTTTGGTGATGTAGTCGTCCGCGCCGGATTCCAGCCCCAGCACCTTGTCGCGTTCATCGGCGCGTGCGGTCAGCATGATGATGGGAATGTCGCGCGTGCGCGGGTCGGCGCGCAGGCGGCGCGCCAGTTCCACCCCGCTGATGTCGGGCAGCATCCAGTCGAGCAGGATCAGGTCGGGCAAGGCACGGCTGATGTGCGCCATGGCAGCGGCGGCGTCATGCGCCCGGATCGCGCGGTAGCCGCATTGCGTGATGTTGATTGCCAGCAACTCCAGTATCGCCGGCTCGTCTTCCACCAGCAGGATAGTTGCATCCATGGTTTTCTCCAGCGTTCCGCGTTAATAACAAAATGTGATGATATTAAAGAATTGTGACATATGTATGACAGCGGTTCGTGCTATTCGCAGTTGAGCTTGGGAACCTCTGAGTGCATCGAGACAGCCATCAGTGCGTTCGTTGCCGCTTAATTCATAAGCATGAGAGCAATACCGACCCGGAGCCAGCGGGATAAACCTTGGCACTCCCCTAACGGACATGGCAACTGCTGCCTTAGAATGATGAAACAGCGAATCGCCATGTCCGTTTCCCTCACCCCACCCTCTCCCGGATGGCGAGGGGGACAATGTCTCGCTACGCGAGTTTCATATTAAAGTTTTATACAAAGCTGCCGATATACACAAAATATAAGTGGATCGCGCGAAGAGCGGCGTGCATTTCAATGGGCGAGACCCTCAAGCGGCTTAAAAAGCGTCTTCAATGTATTCATCAGCGGGCAGTGAACAGGTTCTTCAAATAGGGATGCCGGGGGAGGGGCGGGGGTATGAAAGCATTACGCTTCACAGAAATTATTTCAGGATACGCTGTGCGGCATCAAGCCGTAGGGCGTCGGATATGCTTCGCATTATCCCCGGTCTTTTTGTTGAGCCATTCCTGAAATAGTATGGCTCCCTCCCGCACCTTACTGATTTTTGATCTGGACGATGCACGTTTCGGCCTTGACGCCACGCTGGTGCGCGAATCGGTCTGGCTGCCGGAACTCACTCCGGTCGAGGAAGCGCCGCCTTACATCGCCGGCATTTTCAGCCTGCGCGGTCAGATCGTTCCCGTCACCGACCTCAATCTGCGTTTCGGCCATCCTGCATTACCTTATCGCTTCGGCGATCAAATCGTGGTGCTGGAACTGGATCAATTGCTGATGGGGTTGATCGTCAGCGAGGTGCGCGAAGTGATCGAACTTTCCGCCGAAGCCATTCAGCCGCCGCCGGAATTCGATGGGGAGGCGCATCGCCATGCACATCTGGTGGCGGGCGAGGCGCGGGTGGGAGACGACATCGTGACGCTGCTGGATGTGAGCCAACTGATGCATGGGTCACAAGCCCCCCTCCCCAGCCCTCCCCCGCAAGCGGAGGAGGGAGCTACTCCCTCCCTTGCGCGCAGCGCGGGGGAGGGTTGGGGTGGGGGTATGCACTTCTGCCCTGAGGCCACACCGGAACAACGCGCCATTTTCCATGCACGCGCCAGGGCGCTGATGGAAGCCGCTACCGAAGAAGAAGGCACGCGCCTGCCGTTGGCGGTGGTGGAACTGGACGGCGAATATTTCGGCATCGGGCTTGAGGCAGTGCAGGAATTCTGCGACATCGCCCGTCCCACCCCGAGTCCCTGCTGCCCGCCGCACATCCTCGGCGCCATCGGCCTGCGCGGCAACCTGTTCACCCTGCTCGATCTGCGCGCCGCGCTCAACCTGCCGCGTGCGGCGCAGCGCAGCGGCAAGGCGGTAATCGCCCGCGCTTCGACCCGGTTCGGCACAGGCCTCGGCGAGCAGGCGGTGGGTGTGGCGGTGGATCAAGTGCATGACGTAATTTATTTGCGCGAGGAAGAATTGCAGGCAACACCGTCGGCGTTGCGCGAACAGCACGGGGCAGAGGTCAAGGGCGCCGCGCCTTACGGCGGCAAGATGATGGCGGTACTGAATCTGCCCGCGCTGCTGGCCCGTGAAGAATGGATAGTCAATGAAACGGTATGAGTGTATTGCCCCCTCCCCAACCCTCCCCCGCGCTACGCGCAAGGGAGGGAGCCTTTACTCCTTCCCCCGCATGGATCGAAGATTGCCTTTCTCGTTCGCCTCCTCTCCCGCTTGCGGGAGAGGATTGAGGTGAGGGCATCGGGAGAGGATTGAGGAGAGGGCATCGGGGGAAGGCTGGGATGGGGGTGCAAAAAACAAATACCGATGCCTCAGAACAAAACCGTATAACGAAACTACCGTATAACCAAACTGACCATGACCACCTCGCCCAAATCTGTTGCGCTACCCCGCCACTTGACGGTGAGCATCAAGCTGGGCGGGGTATTACTGCTGCTGGCGATAACCGCCATCGGCAATCTGTATTTTTCCAATGAGATGCACGGCAGCATCACGAATGTCGCCGACATCATCAATCAGAGCGGGCAACTGCGTTACCTTTCCCAGAAGATCGCCTTCAATTCGGCCAGCTTCGTGCTGGAGCCGGGCGAGGATGCCAGACGGTCAGAGCAGGAGGGGGAGAGTGCATTTAACCTGCGTTATGCCAGTGTGGTGCGCGAGATTGGGCAACTCCATCCGCTGATGCGCAGTGCCGGGGACAATCTGGAAGGGCAACTGGAACGGATAGATAAAACCTGGCAGCACCAGCACGCCGCGCTGGAGCGGGTGCTGGTGGAGCCTGGCCTGGCGGCGCGGCGGGCGGCCCAGAGCGAGGTGGCCGCCGATGCGGTGGTGATGTTGCATGAGACCGATCATTTGGTGAGCGCCCTCGAAAAAGCTTCCCACACCGCCAACCGGCGGGAGGATTCCATCGTTTTACTGGTGCAGGCAGTGGAAATCCTGCTCATGTTCTGGGTCTTCTTCTACGTGCGTTCGCGGATCACCGCACCGATCCTCAATCTGACCGATTTCGTCCGGCGTTTCGCCGCCGGCGAGCGGAACGTGCGCATGGATTTTCATTCGCACGACGAGATCGGCGAACTGGTGTTGACATTCAACACCACAGCGGCGCAAAACGCCGAACTGATCGATGAACTTGACCGGCGCGCGCGGGAAAACGCCGTCCTGGCCGGCATTCTCGAAGCCACCACCGACTTTGTCGGCACCGCTTCCCCGGAAGGGCGCTGCCTTTATCTCAACCGCGCCGGGCGCAACATGCTGGGGCTGGCCGAGGATGAAGACCTTGGCCGCTACACCATCGCCGATCACCACCCGCCCGAGATAGCCGATCTCATCCTGCACACCGCCCTGCCCGCTGCGGTGCAGTCCGGGTTCTGGTCGGGGGAAAGCGCGCTGCGCAGCCATACCGGTGTGGACATTCCGGTGTCGCAGTTGATCATCGCCCACAAGGGAGAGGACGGCGCGGTGGCTTATTATTCCAGCATCATGCGCGACACCACGCATTTCAAGATGCTGGAACAGCGCCTGCAATCCTCGCTCGATTTCCATCTCAAACTGATGCAGGAGTTCCCCAACCCGATCTGGCGCGTCAACAAGGACGGCAAGTGCGACTATGTCAACCGCGCCTGGCTGGAATTCACCGGCCGCGCCGAGGCGCAGGAGCTGGGCGACGGCTGGGCCGACGGCATACACCCCGAAGACCGTGAACACAGCCTCGGCACCTTCCTTTCCGCCTTCAACCGGCGCGAGCCGTTCACCATGGAATACCGTATCCACCATCGCGACGGCAGCTACCACTGGTTGCTGGATCACGGCGCGCCCTACACCGATCTGGACGGCGGGTTCGCCGGCTATCTCGGCGCC
>JACRIU010000108.1 GCA_016235775.1 Hydrogenophilales bacterium | reverse complement strand
CTTTGTTACAGATATTGTCGGTCTCAATTTTTGAGAAAACCCCTATTTCATGCGCCTTTCAGCCACTGGGTAACAGAAGCATCGTGCAGCCAGTCACTAACCAATTGATGTTGTTTTGAATTTAACCGGACACTAGTGTCTGGGCATATCGTTCAAAGGTTTTTTCGATGACCGGGGCGCGGTGCGGCTGGGCGAGGTAGGAGAGGGCGCGATTCTCGGGCGCATCGGGCAGCTAACGGAATACGTCAAAGAAAATAGCGTGGATTTGATTTACATCGCGCTGCCCATGGCTTCCCAGCCGCGCATCATGCAAATGCTCGATGATTTGCGCGATACCACCGCATCGGTCTATTTCGTGCCCGACATCTTCATGTCCGACCTGATCCAGGCGCGCATCGACGACGTGCGCGGCCTGCCGGTGGTGGCGGTGTGTGAGACGCCTTTTTATGGCGTAAATGGTTTGCTCAAGCGGCTCAGTGACCTCTTTATCTCCAGCGTCATCCTGCTACTGGTTTCACCGCTCATGTTCGCCATCGCGCTAGGGGTGAAGTATTCCTCGCCCGGCCCGGTTCTGTTCAAACAACGCCGCTATGGCCTCGACGGGCAAGATATCCTCGTCTACAAATTCCGCTCCATGAGCGTATGCGAAGACGGCGGCCATATCGAGCAAGCGAAAAAAAACGACAAGCGGGTCACCCCTTTTGGCGCGTTCCTGCGCAAAACCTCGCTCGACGAGTTGCCGCAATTTTTAAACGTGCTGCAAGGTGGCATGAGCATTGTCGGGCCGCGCCCGCACGCCGTGGCGCACAACGAGCTGTATCGCAAACTGGTCAAGGGCTACATGATTCGGCATAAGGTCAAGCCGGGCATCACCGGCTGGGCACAGGTCAACGGCTTGCGCGGCGAGACGGATACCGTAGAAAAGATGGCAGATCGGGTTCGATACGACATCGACTATCTGCGGCATTGGTCGCTGGTGTTCGACCTTATGATCATCCTTAAAACCGCGCTGGTCGTCGTTCGCGACCGCAACGCCTACTAAGCACTTTCATACAAGCAAAATCCTCACCTCGACATTCATCGTCACGTAACAATCATCCCTGATGCTTGACGCATAAAACCGGCGCATGCAGGGATGATCGACAGCGTTATGAAGCGAGGGCAACATGAAAATACTGGAACGACTGCGTGACTTAGCGGAGGGGTTAATAATCGAGCCGCGGAATCTCGATGCGACTTATGAAGTGATTCCCCTCGATTTCGAGTCGATAGACTATGAAGACCCCTATGGTCTAGAAGTGTCCGATCCGCTGCCGGATTCGGGCTTGTCGCGCCACACGGTGGATGGTTTGCGCCGGCGCATTCCGGAGGTGCATGAGGAGATACCGCCTGAAGGTTATGAAATCTCCGATCAAAATGAAAGCTTCGATCCTCAGTAAATCCGATGAAAGTTTAGTGCTTCCGCACGCCAGAGCATTCGTTCGCGTTGTCATCAGCCTGTAACACATTCACCCGACATTACCGTTTCAGGTGGCGGAGGCTTACTCCGGCCCGAATCCGGCAAGGGCGTATGCCCACGATATTGTTTGTTCAAGTTCCCCGACATTCCCATACGACAGCTCGCATCAAGGCGCACCGCAGGGCTGCTGGCATTGGGGCTCGCTGCCGGCATGGCCTTTGCGTTGGAGCAAGCGAGCCAGGACGCCGTATTGCAATTCACGCGCGTCCATTATGGCGCCCAGGCAGTCGCGCGAGTCCGCAACTGGTTTTCCTTGATGCTTGACGCCAGCCAAGCGGGCGAAAGCGAGAAGCTCAAGCAGGTCAATGAATTCTTTAACCGCATACCCAACACCAGTGACCAGGCGCAGTGGGGAAAATTGGATTATTGGGCCACGCCCTTGGAGTTGATCGGCGCGAACGGCGGTGATTGCGAGGATTTCGCGCTGGCTAAATATTTCACTCTGCGCGAGCTCGGCGTGCCGGATGAGCGCCTGCGCCTGACCTATGTCCGCGCGTATTTACCCGCCAGCAAGGAAATGCAGTCGCACATGGTATTGACTTATCACCCCGCGCACGACGCCGAACCGCTGGTCCTCGACAATCTGACAAACGTGATCAAGCCGGCCTCCGAACGCAAGGATTTGGCGCCGACCTATAGTTTCAACGGCGCCCAGTTGTGGGCATCGAAGCTGCGCGGGAGCGGCCGTTTGAGCGAGCCGGCGCCGGCGAATTTATGGAGCATGCTGCGTGCGCGCCTATCCGCCGACGAGCATGCGCCGCAGATCATGGGAGAAAAATAATATGGGACTCGCACAACAACTAATCGCCCTGCTTTCGCTGTTGTTGATGTGCTCCTTCGGCGGCAGCTTCATGCTCGGCGTCAACCAGGCCAAGGACTATTTCAACCAACAGCTCGGCGTGCATGCGCAAGACACCGCCACCGCGCTGGCTGTCGCGCTCGCTCCTGCGCTGGCGCAAGCAGATCGTGCGGCGGCGGAGTCCATGGTGGAGGCGATCAGCGATGGCGGGTTTTTCAGCAGCGTACGCGTCGAATTGCGCGACGGCCAAACACTGGCGGAGCGCGTGACACCGCTGCGGGTGCAAGGTGTGCCCACCTGGTTCATGCAATGGGTGGCGCTCGACCTGCCGGTGAAAGAAGCGGCGGTGCAGGATGGCTGGCGCGTGAGTGGCCGAGTGCGCGTGGCAAGCAACACCGGGTACGCCTACCAACGGCTCTGGCACGATACCTACACCACCTTCTGGTGGTTTGCCGCTTCGTGGGCCGCCCTGTGCCTGGTCGCCTTCGGCGTGGTGCGGATGGCGCTCAAGCCGCTCGATAAAATGCAAGCGCAAGCAGTGGCGATCAGCGATGGCAAGTTTCGAGTGCTGGAAGATATCCCCTATACGCGCGATTTGCGCCATATCGCGCAGGCCCTGAATACGATGAGCAAAAAAGTCGAGGGCATGTTCAAAAGCAAACTGGACCTGATCCGCAAGATCGAACAGGAAGCGATACTCGACTCCTTGACCGGCGCGCTCAATCGCGCCCAATTCGAGTCGCGGGTGCATGCATGGCTGCAACAGGAAGAAGCATTCGCGCATGGCGGGTTCTTCATCGTGCGTTTGTCCGGGCTGGCCGAGTACAACAGCCAACACGGTTATGAGGCGGGCAACGAATTGTTGCGCCAGTTGGCGGATTATCTTGCCGGCTTGGCCGAGCGGCTCGGCGAATGCCTAGTGGGCCGGCTTGGCGGCGCCGAGTTGGGTTTGGCCGTATCCGGCTTAGCGCCCGACGAAACCAAGCTGCTGGGCATTGAAATTTCTCAACACCTGTACAGCATCTGCATCGCGGGTGTGAGTGCGCCATTGGCGGGCGCGCATGTGGGTATCGGTTTTATGGACAGATCGACGCAAACGATTTCGACCGTGTTCGCGGAAGCCGACATGGCCTTGCGCAAGGCACAGTTGAAAAGCCATTTCGGCTGGCATGCCTACGAGCCAAAACAATTGGAAGGCGGTCTCATCCTGGGTGCATCCGCCTGGCGCCGCCTGCTCACAGCCGCGACCGAGTTGAATGGATTCCGTCTGTATAGTCAGCCGGTGGCCGCCTGCGCCGATCGCGCCGTGCTGCATCATGAAGTCCTCGCACGACTGATACAAGCCGACGGTTCATTGATTCCAGCCGGTATTTTCATGCCGATGGCGCGGCGCTTGGGGCTGGCGCCGGAAATCGATTGGTTGCTGATCGGCGAGGGGCTGGCCCGCGTCGAGGCGCTGGCCGGCACGCGCAGCGTCTATTCTTTTAATCTCTCGCTCGACACCTTGCGCGATCCGGCTTTTGTACCGCGCTTGAGCGCGCGTTTGCACGACAAGGCCGCGCTGGCACCCTATCTTTGCTTCGAAATTCCTGAACGTGCGCTTTCCGCCGTGCCGTTCGTCGTGCATGAGTTACTGACGCGTCTGCGGTCACTGGGGGTGCACTTTGGCCTCGACCAAGTCGGCAGCGATAGCAGCACCTTGCATCACCTCAAATCCCTGCGCTTCGATTTCATCAAGCTGGACGGCGCGCTCCTGCCAGAGCTGGAAAAACAAATAGAGCGCAAGGTCTACGTGCGCACACTGTGCGATTTTGCGCACGACGTCGAATGCCAAGTCATCGCGACGGGGGTGGAAAGCGATGCGCAAATGAGTTTGGCCTGCGAATTGGGTGTGGACGCCATACAGGGCAAAGCAATCGGCGAGCCGGCGCCGATGCGTGAACTATGAGTTGTCACGTAACAGTCATACTGGCTCCCTAACATCGCGAGCGCCGAGTTGATCCGGCGCGCGGTGCTGATCGAACCATGAAACTCATACATGCACTTTTTCATCAAACCGTAAACCGTCTATGTCATCGTTTCTTAACGCGAAACGATTACTGTATCCGGTTGTTATTTAGTGAGGGTAGGAAAGATGTTAATACGAACAGCGGTAATGATTGGCCTCCTCGCGAGCCTGAACGCAATGGCGGCCGGCAGCCCGGATGATGTGGTGGCAAAAATGGGTACCAATGAGATCAAGCGTAGCGAACTGAATCAAATGCTAAGTGCGGCGCAAGCGAGTAGTCCGGAAGCGCGGCCTTCGGTACAAGCCATCGACCAAGCGCTGCGAGCAGAACTGATACGGCGTGCGTTGGTAGAAGAAGCGAAACGTGTCGCGTGGGACAAACGTCCCGAGGTGCAGCAGCAGATCGAGCGCGCGCGCGAACAAGTCATCGTCACCAGCTTCATGAATCAACAGGCGCGTCCGGCGTCTGCGTATCCATCGGAGCAAGAGATTCAAACCACCTATGACGCCAATAAGGCGTTATTCGTGCAGACGCCCCAAGTGCGCCTGATACAAATTTATTTGCCCGCATCCGAAGCCGATTCGTCAACGAAGGCCGAAGCGTTATGGCGGCAGGCGAACGAAAAAGGCGCGGATTTCGCCGAGCTTGCGCGCAAGCAATCGAAACACGCCGAGAGCGCGGCCAAGGGCGGCGACATGGGTTGGCTGCAGGAAGATCAACTGGTGCCGGAGATACGCGCGGCGATTCAGAAATTGGCGATCGGTCAGATCGCAAAACCCATCAAAGCGGCCGATGGCTGGCATGTTTTAAAAATGGCGGAGCGCAAAGCGGCGTTGCAGAAATCCCTGGCCGAGGTACGTGAAAATTTAGTGCAATCCATGCGCCTGAAAAAAGCCCAGGAGAACGAGCAGCAATATTTGAATCAGCTCCTGCTGAAAATGCCCATCACCGTCAACGAAATCGCGCTTTCTTCCCTCGCGGCAACGTCCAAATAGACTTCCTCCTTAGGGTGCAATGGCCCTAACGGACTATACACGCGAGACAGGTTTTGCCTTGCTCAGCCCAACGGCACTTTTGTAGCGCCGGCATCCCTGCCGGCAAACCAGCGCCACTCGCAGTAGCCCATTCGGCCTACACCGGCCCTATTTCCCCTCCCAGAATTGTCATGTGCCGCGCCTAGGATGTAGCGCTACGCTCGCACGCTGACGTGCCCAGGCCGGAGATAAATCATGCAAGGCGTTCTAACTCGTATTCCTCGTGCGCTGGGGATACTCGCACTGTTATTGTTTGCCGCGTCGGCCCTTGCATTGCCGACGAGCAAAATTCCGGACGCCATGCGCGCCGCGTTGGTGCGCGGCGAGCCGCAGGAAGTCTTGGTGTTGTTCGATGACCAGGCAATTCAAGCGCAAGCCGCCACACTCAGAAAGCAGTTCAAGGTCAAGACCGATACCGGCAAGATTCAGCAGCAAAAGTCAGCGGCTTATTTCGCGCTCAAGCAGCGCGTGCTCGCGGCGTTCCCCGCCGAGGGGTACGAGATGATGCGCAATTACAGCCATCTTCCGCTGGCTTTGCTGCGCATCAAATCGCTCGCCGCGCTGGAGCAAATCGCCGCTCATCCCGAAGTCATTGCGCTGTACGTGAATCAGCGCAGATATCCCGTGCTGGCGCAGAGCCTGCCGCTGATTGGCCAGCCGGCCGCCGCCGCCGCGGGCGACGATGGCGCAGGAGCCACGGTGCTGGTGATTGATAGCGGCGTGGATTACACCCGCGCGGAATTTGGTTCCTGCACCGCGCCGGGCACACCCGCGAGTTGCAAGGTGGTTTATTACGCGAACAATGCCGACACTTCTACCGCGCTGGATACCCTGGGCCACGGCACACTGGTTTCCGGCGTGACGGTAGGCGTGGCGCCGGGCGCCAAGCTGGCGGTATTCAATGTGTTTGGCGCGAGCAGCTCCGCCACTGACGCGGACATCAACGAAGCCATTAACTGGGGCATCGCCAATCAGGCCCTATACAACATCGTTGCCATGAATCTGAGTCTGGGCGGGGGCCCTAAACAAACCAGCCCCTGCGGCAACAAGGGGACTAATCCCTACGTGACGACATTCGGCGCAGCTAAATCGGCCGGCATCATGCCGGTCGCCGCCTCCGGCAACGATGGCTACATCGATGGCATGCTCGAGCCGGGTTGCACGCCGAGCGCGGTGTCGGTCGGCGCAGTGTATGACGCCAATGTGGGGCAAGTGAGCTATGGCGCTTGTACTGACACGACCAGTGTCGCGAACAAAGTGGCGTGTTTTTCCAACAGCGCATATTTTCTGACGCTGCTCGCGCCGGGCAGCCTCATCACCGTAACAGGCACGACCTCCGCCGGCACCTCGTTCGCCACGCCGCACGTGGCGGGCGTCGCTGCTGTGCTGCGCGCTGCCTATTTCACCGAAACGGTGGACGAGACGGTCGCGCGCATGACCACGACTGGCCTAGCGGTCACCGACAGCCGCAACGCCATCGTCACACCGCGCATCGATCTGACCGCTGCGGCGCGCCCGGCCAACGATGCGTTCGCTAAGCGCATCTTGCTCAGCGGCGCGAGCGGCACGGTCATCGGCTACAACGTGCTCGCGACCAAGGAGGCGGGCGAGCCCAATCATGCCAGCAACAGCGGCGGCGCGTCGGTGTGGTGGAAATGGACCGCACCCTCCGCCGGGCAAGCCAGCTTCGATACGCATGGCAGCGTGGCGGATACGCTGCTTGCCGTGTATACCGGCGGCGCGGTGAGCGCACTCACCCTGATCGCCGGCAACGACAACGATGGCACGGCGAACGGCGCGAGCGGCGTGCTGTTTCAAGCGCAAGCCGGGGTCGAATATCAGATCGCGGTGGACGGCGCAAATGGCGTAGCGAATGATCTCGCGCTTAATTGGTCACTGACCGCCGCCCAAGCGGATATTTTCGTCGTCAGCAATGCCGCGCCCGAACCGGTGACGATCGACACCGACCTGACCTACACCCTCACCATCAATAACAACGGCCCGCAGACCGCGACCAATGTCGTGCTGAGCGACACGCTGCCGCCGGGCGCGCTGTTCATCTCCGCGACCACCGGCTGCACCCACAGCGCCGGCATCGTCACCTGTGTGCTGGGCACGCTGGCCAATGGCGCATCGAGCCTGGTCAATATCGTCATCCGCTTGTCCAATGCCGGCACAGCTATCAACAACGCAAGCGTCACGTCCGATGTACCCGATCCGAATAGTGCGAACAACACCGATTCCGACACCACTCCGGTCGCCGCCGCCGTGGTGGCGGCGGACGACGGCGATATCCCTACCTTGCCCGAGTGGGGCGCGATTTTGATGGCGGGCCTCTTGCTCGGTGCGGCTTATTGGCGGCAAGGCTAGCCCAAGCGATAGTCACCAATCTGTCATCAAATCATCATTTCAATCCACGACACTGGTATCGTATAAGCCGCGCTAGGGAAGCCTCGCGCGGCTAAATTTTCAGTGACGAGGATGCACGTGAAAAACACAGACAAGCTAAATTATTTTCTCTTTATCTGCGGCCTAACAGGCGTGGTGCTGGATGCGCATGCCCTGTCCCCGCAGGAAATCTACCGCCAAGCCGAACGCCAGGTTTTCGTGCTGGAGGTGTTGAACGAGCAGGGAGCGGTTTTCTCCTACCTTACGGCGGTGTTGCTCGACCCGGATACGGTGGCGACCCAGTGCGACTCGGTGCAGGGCGCGCCCAGTCTGCGCTTGCGGCAAGGCGCTGAAATTTATCCGGCCCAACTCGCGCAGAAGGACAGCGCGCGCAATCTCTGCCTGCTACATGCGCCGGGCGCGGGTGAGTCCAGCGTGAAACTGCGCGACGATGTGCCCCAAGCGGGGGTGCAAGTGTATGCAGTGAGCAATGCGCTGGGTTTGGGTATCAGTATTGCCGAAGGGGTGGTATCGGGCGTTCGCGCTTTACAGGGCGAGTCATTCATCCAACACACCGCCGCCATTGCGCCTGGATCGGAAGGGGGCGGTCTATTCGATGCCGAGGGCAAGTTGGTCGGCTTGATCAGCTACCGGCAGCGCGATGGCCAAAATGTGAATTTCGCGTTCCCGGCGCAATGGCTCAAAGAAATCGGCCAGCGCGCCGCCAGCGCCGATGCCGCCGAGGCGTGGCGCGCCAAAGCGCTGGCGCTGGAACGCGAAGCGAAATGGGATGATTTAGCCGCACATGCCACGGCCTGGTCCAAGGCGCTCGCCGACAGCGCGGAGGCCTGGCTCTGGCTCGGTAGTGCGCACATCCACCGCCAGGATTGGCCGGCGGCGGAACTCGCCTACCGTGAAGCCCTGCGCTACGAACCGTCGGCAACCCAAGCCGGGGTGGCATTGGCACGCGTGCTGTTGGCACAGAACAAAGCCCAACCCGCGTTGGAGGTGGCGAAAAGCATGTTGCGCTATCGCGCCGAGGATGCGCGCATCTGGCTCGCCATCGGCGCCGCCGAGCGCGCGCTGGGCCATACGGATGAAGCCAAACAGGCGTTTGCGTACAGCGCGCAACTCGAGCCCTGGAACAGTGAGGCTTACACGGGGCTGGTTAGTATCGCCAACCTGCGTGGCGACTGGCCGGGTGCGTTATCGGCGCAGCGGCAGGTGATGCAAATCGATGCCGAGAATTCATTTCATTGGGTTGACCTAGCGCGTCTTTATGTTCTCAATGCGCGACCGGAACGTGCATTGGCCAGCGCCGAACACGCCATCGCGCTGGCGCCCGGCAGCGGCGATGCTTGGCTGTTCAAAGGCGGCGCGCTGTCTGGTTTGAAGCGTCATCATGAGGCGATCGATGCAATGCAAAAAGCCATTACCTTGAAGCCGCACCGGCCGGAAGTGGCTTGGGGTTGGCTGGCGGATATCTACTACGAACTGCATTTATTTCCGCAGGCCATCGCGGCCTATCGCGAGGCGCTAAAACTCACGCCCGACGACGACGGACTCAAGGGAAGATACGGCCTTGCCTTGAAAGACGGTTTGCAGCTAGCGGAAGCGTTGCGCCTGTTCGAGAAGCTAAGGGACGTGCATCCCGAAGACCCATTTGCCTGGCGTCAGATCGGATACGTGCACAGTTATCTGGGGCAAGCGGAAGCCGCGATTCCCGCGTATGAAAAATCGCTGAGCTTCGATCGCAAACAAGCCAAGGTCTGGTCCGCCTTGATGGAGGCCTACCATAGCGCCGGTCGCCGCGAAGACGTGAAACGCGCCCATCAGAATTTATTGGGCGTGAATGCGGCCTGGGCGGAGCAAAGCTATCGCAAATTGATTCTTCCGTATCAGGTTGCACAATGAAGCGCTGGTTGCTCATCCTGCTGTTGTGCGCCGCTCACGCTCATGCGGGCGAAACGGAAACGGTCTTCAATAGCGTGCGCGATTCGGTCGTCACCCTGACCGTCTACGACGAACGCAAGGAAGTCGATGGCGCAGGCAGCGGCGTGGTGGTGGCGCCGGGGCGCGTCATCACCAATTGCCATGTGGTGCAAGAGGCGGTTGCCATCCAAGTGCGCGCGGGCGAAAAGGTGTGGAGCGCCACGGTTGCCTTGGCGGATAGCGCGCGCGACCTGTGTCAACTGGATGTCCCAGGCTTGACGGCGCCCGCCGCAAAAATTCGCAGCTATCGCGAGGTACAAATCGGCGAGCCCATCTACGCGGTGGGCAACCCGCTTGGATTTGAGCTTGCGGTCAGCGCCGGCCTGGTTTCATCCATCGGACCACACAAAGGCGAATTGCGCCTTTTCAGCAGCGCACCGATATCACCCGGATCGAGCGGCGGCGGCTTGTTCGATAGTAAAGGGCGTTTGATCGGCATCACCACCGGCTTTTACCCCGGCGCACAAAATTTAAACTTAGCGGTGCCCGCCGATTGGATCGCAGAGCTGCCTGCGCGTGGCGTGCCAAAGGTCGCGGTGCCGGCTTCCACCCCCGACCCCGATTGGCCCGGGCAATCCGAAACGCATCGCATCGCCGGCGAGTGGGCCAAGCTCGCCGCTTGGTCGCGGCGTTGGCTTGAAGCCTATCCAAAGTCCGCCGAGGCGGGCTCATATCTTGGTTTCGCATTGTTGAAACTGAATCAGGCCGAAGAGGGCAAGCAGGTGTTGTTAGCGGCGCTGCAAAACGATCCTCTTCATGCAGTGTCCCAAGGCTACTTGGCCGAGACACGTTTCTTCCTCGGGGAGAAACAAGCGGCACAGGCGGATATGCAAAACGCGATCGTGTTGTCGCCTGCGGTCGGTTATTTCTATCTCGTGCGGGCGCTTTGGCAGCGCGCCAGCGGAGATATCCCTGGTGCATTCGATTCGATTCAAACCGCGTTGAAGTTGGATCCCGGCAATGAGTTCAGTTGGGATGTACTCGCGAATTTGCATCAGCGGCAACAGCATTTCGCAGAGGCGGCGCAAGCTTCACGAAGCGCGTTGCGCTTGAAACCGAATTTTCCGCAGGCTTCGGCCAACCTCGCTTTGTCGTTGGCGGCGCTGGGCGAGGCCAGCGCCGCACGCCAAACGTTGATGGCGACTACGCCAACCGGTGACATAGTCGATGCAGCGGCTTGGCTGGGTGTTGGTGTCACCGAGGAAAAACAAGGGCACTTCGCGGAAGCGGAACGCGCATACCGCAAATCGCTGGAAATCAGCCCCACTTTTGCCGACGCTTGGAATAGCTTAGGCCATTATTTGATTCGTGTGAGCCGCAACACCGAGGCGGAGGAAGCGTTGCGCCAAGCCGTCAAGCATAAGCCAAACTTCGCACCTGCTTGGGTCACCTTGGGAGATGTGGCGTTACAGCGCGGTGACAAGGCGGGTGCAAAGGAGGCTTTTGAAAAAGCCACGGTGGCCGATCCTAAATACGCCGGGGGGTGGTTTGGCCTCGGCGTGGTGCGATCGCAACTGGGCGATTTCACCAGCGCGGTTTCGCCGCTAGAGCAAGCTATCCGGCTCGACCCGTCGAGGAGTGCGGGTTGGGCGTACCTTGGGGAGATGCAGTTTCGATCCGGGCAGCGCGATGCAGCGTATAAATCATTGCAACAAGCAGAAAAATTAGACTCGAAAAATGAAACCGCTTTGAGCGCGCTTACCATGTATTACGGCATGAGCGGCGATCCCGGCAAGTCGCTCGAGTATGCACAGCGTGCACTGGCGGTTAACTCCGCCTCAGCACACCACTGGAACGGTAAAGGCTATGCGCTGATTAAATTGCGCCGCTATCCGGAAGCCATACCAGCGCTCGAAACCGCCACCCGTTTGCAGCCTGATTTGATCGCCGCATGGATCAATCTGGGTGAAGCCTACTTGCGCAGCAAGCAACTCGGCAAAGCCATCGCCACCCTGGAACAAGCGCTTAAATTAGCGCCGAAGGCCACGGACGCGCAGATCTTTATCTCGCAAGCCTATGCGGGCAGCGGGCAGAACGACAAGGCCAAGGAGCAACTCAGCCGATTAGTGCTCCAAGCACCGAATTTCGCCCATGCCTGGGGGCTGCTGACGGTGGTGAATCTATCGCAGGGCAACCAACCGGATGCCTTGGCGGCCTATGCCAAGCTCAAGCTGATTAACTCCACCATGGCGCGCGAATTGAGCCTGGCGTTTCGCAAGCAAAACCCCATGTCGACGATACAGTTGCCAAATTGAACTGATTTTGGGTCGACTGTATAGCCCGAATGACTCAGGTTTAGGTGGCCGAGGGGCGCTTAAAGGTAAAAATAGCAGGAAAAAATCGCGGACGGAGTGTCCCATGTCTGATCTTTCAGTGCGCGTCAACACTCAGTGGATCAGAAATATATTGGTGCTGTCATTTCAGGCGTTTCGATTCGGGTCGCATCGCAATCATCGCTTTGAGCGTGCCCTTGAGTTCAGAAATATCCCGCTGCTGGTCGAGCATGATGCGCTGCATGCCTTCGATCACCCGGTCCTGCTGTGAGATTTTTTCTTTGAGGCTCGCGACGCCGGATAGCCGGTCGAGGATGTCGGTGACAAGACTCACGCGGCGGCCTTGAGCGCTTCGATTTCGGCGAAGAATTTGTTTGCGCGCTTGAGGCCGTTATCGAGAATTTGGTTCATCTCGTCAATCTCGACTTTGGCCTGCTTCGTTGCCTCATCCAGCAAGCGCAAATCATCTTCATTCATGCCGGCCAGATAAACATCAACGGCCCGGCGCATCTCGGCGGAGATGTTGGTGCCGTCGGCCTTGGCTTTTTTCGCCAGGGCTTTTTTCTGTGTGTCTTCGAGGTAAACGTTTGTGAGCACAAGTCCAGCCATCATTTTCTCCAATCGTCAGATAGTTACATATTACATAATATGTAATGCCGGGCGAGAAATCAATCGCCGTTGCGCGGCGGTGCACTGCGGTGAGCCGCTCAAGCGCCTTGCCCGGAATTTCCCCTTTGCCGAAGAGGGAACCTGTTACAGGCGACCCGTTGTCGTGTATTGCGCTCCCCAACTAAATTTGGCGTTACTTGTATAGCCCGAATGACTCAGGTTTATGCGGTTTAGGCGACCCTTGACGGTCACATAACTTCGATAGAGTCCCATCCCATCTCACCTGACGTGATGGCATTTGAGAATCGCGCGGTGATCCATCGACTTTTTGGGACTTGCGATGAAATTTCCTTGGGCTACTCTGCTTGCGCTGAGTTTGGTTTTGATCGGCGCACAACCGGTGGCGGCCAGCGTGATATCGGACGGCTCAAGTGGCGTGTTCCGTCCCATCTCTGATTTCACCCTGGATTTGTCCGGCTTCACTGTGCCGCAATACAGCAGCATCTATATTGATGCTGGCATCAAGCTCGCCATACTGACGCCCACGAGCGGCGCCTTCGGCGACTTGCTGGCGGCAAACGATATCTTCGTCGATGGCATCATCGATGCCGGCAGTGGTAGTTTGGGTTTGATGGCCGGCAATCAAATCGAGCTGAGGGCGGGTTCCCAGATTATTGCAGGATCACTGAACTTGTTTGCCGGAAGTCTCAATCTCAGTGGTGATCTCATTCTCAGAAGCTCCCCATTTTTCGATCATCCAGGTGGTGGTTTGAAAAGTGGAGATATATCGCTTGCTCCGGGTGGTGATTTGACTCTTCGCGCAGGCCCATCAGGTGGGCTGAGGTTAAACACCGTTCCCGTGCCTTCCACCATCCTGTTGCTGCTGCCCGGCTTGATCCTGCTGGCACGTGGATCATGGCGCCGTGCGCCATAGCTGAGCCTCGGCGGCGATAATTCGAGAGTCCCACCGCATTCACCGTCCTGTAACAACGCACTCAGACAATACGAGGTATGCACCTCGATACTCCCCTCCCATTCTTAGCTCAGGAGATTTCCATGCAACGCAATTTCCCGCAGAAACGTCTTGGCTTGCTACTCGCGAGCCTGTTATGCACCTTGCCGGTTCAAGCGGCGGTAACCTTTATCGGCGAAGGCAGCATCCCGGGTACCGCCACCGATCAGTCGGGCCTCACCGGGTTGTTGGAAGATGGCGTCACCCCCCACAATCTCATCGGCGGCTTGGGCTCCGCGCTGGCTTACACCGGCAAGGGGCAGCGCTATATCGCCACACCTGATCGCGGCCCGGCGGACGGCGCCACTTCATATATCGATCGCATTTATCAACTCGATATCAAGCTCAAACAGCAAAGTGCGAACCAATACCTGGTTGAACCCACGGTGACCCGCACCACGCTGATGCGCCAAGCGCGCAAGACCTATTTCACCGGCAGCGCGGCGGCCTTCGATGCGGTCAACTCGCCCGACTCATTGCGCTTTGATCCCGAGGGTGTGCGTATCAGCCGTTGTGGCCACAGCGCCTTTGTATCGGATGAATACGGTCCCTTCATTTATGAAATAGATTTGGAATCCGGCAAGCGTTTGCGCAGCGTGAATGTGCCGAATAAATTTCTCACCGATTTTCCGTCCGCCACGCCGAGCGTAGAGCTGGCCCAGAACGCGAGCGGACGCCAATCCAATCGCGGCATGGAAGGCCTGGCCATCACGCCCGACGGCCGCAAGCTGCTGGGCATCATGCAGAGCCCCTTGTTGCAAGACGGCGGGCTGGACGCCGCCGCTAAGCGTGTCGGCACGAATATTCGCATTGCCGAAATCGACGTGGAGAGCGGCGCGGTGCGCGAGTTTCTCTATCCGCTCGACAATAAAGGCAATGGCGTGAGCGAAATCCTCGCCGTGAACGAGCACGAATTGCTGGTGCTGGAGCGCGACGGAAAACCCGGCGTCGAAGCCGCGGTGAAGAAGATTTTCAAAATCGACATCAGCGCCGCCACCGATATTCGCGGCATCAAGCAATTGCCGCAGACGGGCATGCCTTTGGGTGTCACGCCGGTGACGAAGAGCCTGTTTCTGAATCTGCTCGACCCCGCCCACGGCTTGGCTGGCGCCAGCTTCCCCGAGAAAATCGAAGGCCTGGCTTTCGGCCCCGATTTGGCCGATGGCCGTCACCTGCTGCTGGTGGCCAACGATAACGATTTCGTCGCCACGCAAGCGACGCGCGTGTTCGCATTCGCGATCGATGGCTACGAGTTGCCGGGGTTCCAAGCGCAGCAAGTGCACGCCGAACATTCGGGCGAGTGCCGCAAAGAGAAAGAACACGCTGACGATTGATTGCGTTATTGAGCTTTCACGAAATGGATAACACTTAAGCAAATCCCCCCTCTCCCCCCTTTTTCAAAGGGGGGAACCTTTTTAATACGCATGCAAAAGGTCCCTCCCTTTGAAAAAGGGAGGATAGGAGGGATTTTGCAAAGCCGCATTTGCTCCTCTTACTCACTGATCGACCCCACCCTATGACATCTCCTCGCATCCTCGTGGTCGGCGGCGCCGGCTATATCGGCTCCCACATGGTGAAGCTATTGCTCGCGCACGGCTGCCAAGTGATGACCTTGGACAACTTCTCCACCGGCTACCGCGACGCCATCGTCGGCGGCGAATTTGTGCGGGCGGATCTGGCCGATCGCACTGCGCTGGATGCGCTGTTTGCGAGCCGCGCATTCGATGCCGTGATGCACTTCGCTTCCTTCATTCAAGTCGGCGAGTCGGTCAATGCGCCGGCCAAGTATTACGCCAACAATGTCACCAATACCTTGAACTTGCTCGATGCGATGGTCGCGCATGGGGTCAAGCGCTTCATTTTCTCCTCCAGCGCGGCGGTGTATGGCAATCCGATTCTGGTGCCGATTGCCGAAGATCACCCAAAGGCGCCGATCAATCCCTACGGCCGCACGAAGTGGATGGTGGAGCAAATCTTGGAAGACTACGACCGGGCCTACGGTTTGAAATCGATCAGCCTGCGCTATTTCAACGCGGCGGGCGCCGACCCGGCGGGAGAACTGGGCGAGCGCCACGAGCCGGAGACGCACCTGATCCCCTTGGTGCTGCGCGCGGCCTCGGGGCGCGCGCCGGACATCAAGGTCTTCGGGCGCGACTACAACACGCCGGACGGCACTTGTATCCGCGACTATGTGCATGTGGCGGATTTGTGCGAGGCGCATCGGCTCGCGTTGACGCGCTTAATGCAGGACGGCGGCAGCGCCGTTTACAACTTGGGTAATGGCAATGGCTTCTCGGTGGCCGAAGTGATCGCAGCGGCCGAGCGTGTCACCGACTGCGTGATTCGCATTACACATGAACCGCGCCGCGCGGGCGACCCACCGCGTCTGGTGGCGGATGCATCGCTTGCGCGCAAGGGATTGAGTTGGCAGCCGCGGTTCGATTGCTTGGAGACCATCATCGCCCACGCCTGGGCTTGGGAAAGCAAATCTACAACCATCCCCTTAGCGGAGGGGGCCGTTTAAGCGTGGTATAGGGAGACGTTTCTAGTATTGCTCGCTTCTTGCAGCAGCCCCACCAAACCGCCCTCCGCCATGGTGAAACGCTGAAGACGCCAATCGATGAGCAGCGACAAGGCGAGGTCTAAATCCTAGTAATTCAGATTGTAGAAGCGCGTGAGTTGGAACTCGCGCTTTTCATGCAACGCTTGGATCAAATCCTTGAAAATAGCCGCCGATTCCTGGTCGATGGTCGAATCCGTCAAGCGTTTGGCGATTTTTTTGACCGCTTTCATCATCTGCTCCGGTTGGTTTTGAGGGATGACCATTATGGTCTTGCTGGCATGCGGGACGCGAATCATGTGACAAATTGAAGACAGACTAATTGCGTCGGGTAATGCAGGTAAACATGCACAGTTAAGCTAAAGACATATAGATATGCATTTGTCCTTCATCCGTGGTTACAGCCATGTCGTTTGCTAGGGTGAAGGCGACGCTGCCGTCGGCGTTACAGGGATCGGTGCGGTCGAGGCAGCCTGCGCCTGATACACGAATTTCCAATCCTGAAACGAAGCCGCATCCGCGAAGTCTTTGTCGTCCTCGTCGAAATTGCCGGTCTTGATCGGCGCCTTATCCGACAGGCTGTACACGCCCATGATCGTGCCGCCCGGCCCCGGCGCCAAGCCCCATTCCTTGCCGGCGCTAAACGGATCGTTGTAGCGTTTGCGCAGATAGCGCGTGAGCGTGGTTTGACGCTTGTCTTCGAGCAGGTCTTCGAGCTTTTTGGGGAACTGCTTGGCAGCACCCGGCGTGCGCTCGTAGTAGAGCCCAATCGCGCGCCGGTACTCGTGGCCGATGAATAACAGCTCTTGCTCCTTGTCGCGTTGGTTCATGGTGCGCCACACCACGGCGGTGGCGCCCAGCACCGCGCCCATGATGGCCACCATGAACAGCAGCGCGAGATAAGTGAAGCCGCGTTGGCGCATTACCAGCTCGAATACGGCGTGCCGTCGCGCGCGTTGCCCGGCGCGCCGCTGTGCACATCGAACACGCCGCCCTTTTCACTGTCTTCCGGCGGCACGATCACCCAGGTCGCGGCGCTATCGGTGACCGGATCGACCGGCAACTTGCGCAAATACTTTTTCGAGACCAAATCGTCGAGCGCTTCGGGATATTTGCCGGTGTCGCCGTAATACTTGTCGAGCGCGTCGCGCATCGTGGACAAATCTTGCTTCAACACCGCTTCCTTGGACTTTCCCACGCTATTGAAATAGCGCGGCGCGGCAATCGACACCAACAGGGCGATAATCGCCAGCACCACCAGCAATTCGATGAGCGTAAATCCCTTTCCCTGACGCCTGACGCCTGACGCCTGATGCCTCATCATTACCATTCCCGATACGCCACGCCGTTCAGCCCCGTACCCGTGCTCAACGAATAAACGTCGTACACGTCATCGCCGTCTGTCGGGTCGTCGGGCGGGCTTTTGTAGGAACGCTTGCCCCAGGTCTCGGCGGCGTCGCTGCGTGTGTCTTTCACCATCGGGTCACGCGGAATGCGGCGCAGAAAGTACATTTTGACGCGTTTCGGACTTTTGAAGTCTTCCACGCCCTCAACCAGCACCTCGAGTTTTTTCGGATAGCCGGAATCGTCCAAACTCTTCTGAATATGGCCTCCATCCCAGGCTTTTTTATACGCATCGATGCCGGTGCGGATTTCGCGCAGCGCGATGCGCAGTTCCTGCTCCTTGGAGCGCTGCACCGCCAGCTCGGTCATCGGCAGCGCGATGCTGGCCAACAGGCCGACGATGACTACCGTGATGAGCAGCTCGATGAGCGTGAAGCCTTGGGTTTTCATTACTCGCATCGCCTCATGGCATTTGGTTAAACGTTCGTCAATCTCTCGCCCCTTTGAAGAGGGAGGCTGTTCGTGGCGTTGCAATTATCCCTATACGCTATTGAGTATTTCATTATTTATGACACGTTTTAAATCCCCCCTATCCCCCCTTTTTCAAAAGGGGGGCATCGTCAGGATGCCACTGAGGCAATCTCCTCCCTTTGAAAAAGGGAGGCGGGGAGGGATTTTCCGCCTTCCTCCTCCCCTTAAGATAAGGAGATGGCGGGAGGAGTTATGAATAAGATTTATAGAAAAACAAATTTATTTTTAACTTCACACTAAAACGTACGT
>JACRIU010000109.1 GCA_016235775.1 Hydrogenophilales bacterium | reverse complement strand
GCTTGTCGGCACTTCGGTGAAAAAGTCCACCAAGGAGGACAAGGAGCGCATTAAGGAGCTGATGGGTCAAGATGCGCATATGATCGAAGATATGACGCCGCGCGAGATGTACAAGATGCTGAAGGACGCGCGCGCCGACATCATGCTCTCCGGCGGCCGTTCGCAGTTCGTGGCGCTGAAGGCCAAGATGCCCTGGCTGGACATCAACCAGGAACGGCACCACGCCTATGCCGGTTACGACGGCATGGTGGCGCTGGTGCGGGAAATCGACAAGGCGCTGTACAGCCCGATGTGGGAACAGGTGCGCAAACCGGCGCCGTGGGAGTAAGGCAAGTGAAAAATGCATTGGCCACAGAGATCACAGAGGGCACAGAGAAAATCCAGCACGGCTTTTGCCTCTGTGATCTCTGTGTGCTCTGTGGCAAACAGGTTCTGGGGTAACTCATGGCAACCGTCACCACCTCGCGCAAAGCCTGCACCGTCAACCCGCTCAAGATGAGCCAGCCCATCGGCGCGGTGCTGGCCTTCCTCGGGCTCGACCAATGCATGCCGGCGCTGCACGGCTCGCAAGGCTGCACGGCTTTCGGCCTGGTGCTGTTCGTGCGCCATTTCCGCGAAAACATTCCGCTGCAGACCACCGCCATGAACGAGGCCACCTCCATCCTCGGCGGCATGGACAATATCGAGCAAGCCATCATGAACATCTGGACACGGGCCAAGCCGCAAATCATTTGCATTGCTTCCACCGGCCTGACCGAAACCAAGGGCGACGACGTGGACGGCTATATCACGCTCATCCGCAAGAAGCATCCGGAGCTGGCCGATCTGGCCATCATTTATGTTTCCACCCCGGACTATAAAGACGCGTTCCAGGATGGTTGGGCGCGCGCCGTGACGCGCTTGGTGGAAGTGTTGATAGAGCCGGCAAATGCAACGCCCAAACAGGTCAACATTCTGGCCGGCAGTCATTTGACCCCCGGCGATATCGAGGAAATTCGCGAGACGGTCGAAGCCTTCGGTCTGGAGCCCATCATCCTGCCCGACTTGTCCGGCTCGCTGGACGGGCATATCCCCGAAGAATTCACGCCCACCACCATGGGCGGCACCACGCTCGCCGATATCCGCCGCATGGGCGCATCCGGCTTCACCCTGGCCATCGGCGAACACATGCGCGCCGCAGCCGAAGCCCTGCACGCCAAGTGCGGCACTCGCTTCGAGGTGCTGGATCGGATCACCGGCCTGGAAGCCAGCGACCGCTTCATCGCGCTGCTGGCCGAAGTCTCCGGCAAGCCGGTGCCGAACAAATACCGCCGCCAGCGCAGCCAGTTGGTGGATGCGATGCTGGATGGTCATTTCTTCTTCAGCGGCAAAAAAATCGCCATCGGCGCCGAGCCGGATTTGTTGTGGGGCATCGGCAATTTGCTGGCGGACATGGGCTGCGAAATTAGCGCCGCGGTGACCACCACGCACTCGCCGCTGCTGGAAAAAATGCCCGCCGCGGAAGCGCTGATCGGCGATCTGGAAGATATGGAAAATCGCGCGCAGGGCTGCGATTTGTTGATTACCCATTCGCATGGGCGGCAAATGGCGGAACGGCTGGCGATCCCTTTTCTACGCATGGGGATGCCGCTGTTTGACCGGCTCGGCGCCGCGCACCGCTTGGCGGCGGGCTATCGCGGCACGCGCGATCTGATTTTTGAAATCGGCAACCTGTTTATGGCGGATGCCCACGAGCCCGGGCCGGACTCATGGGGTCAGTCCAAGGAAGAATGCAGTGCTTGTGCGCCGGTTACGGCTCATTAGCAGCAAGCCCAACCCTCGCGCCGATAACGGAAGGGAAGGGGTCACCAACGGAGGTTCTATGAAAATCGCTTTTGCAACACAGGATTTAAAACGGGTGGATGCCCATTTTGGGTGGGCGAAAAACATCGCCATATATGAGGTTTCGCCCCAGGGCCATCACTTCGTCGAGGCCGTGCAGTTCGAAGGTGATCTGCAAGAGGACGGCAACGAAGACAAGCTGGCGCCGAAGATCGAGGCCATCAAGGACTGCGCCATTCTGTACGTGGCGGCGATCGGCGGATCGGGCGCGGCGCGCGTGGTCGCCAATAAAATCCATCCGATCAAGGTGAATCAACCCGAAGACATCGGCGAAATCCTGGACAAATTGCAGGGTGTGTTGCAGGGCACGCCGCCCCCTTGGTTGCGCAAGGTGATGAACAAGGGGCAGGAAAGAAAATTCGATTTCGAAGATGAGGTGGAACATGGGTGAAGCACAAGCAGTAGCGCAAATCGACGATCCGATGCAATCGTTGTTTGTGAAGGAACTGATCAAACAGTGGCGCGCCCAGGACATGCACGGCGCGTGGGAAGGCAAGAGCGATGAGGTGTTGCTCGAACCCTACATCATCACCAAAGCGCAACGCAAAGAGATGCCCATCATCGGCGATCCCGATCCGGAGACGCTGTGGCGCTTGGAATTGTTTTACAACGCGGTGGGGCTCGCCATCGAGCGCGCGACCGGGAACATGGTCACGCCCATGATGAAAATGCACCACGAAGGCTTCGGCCGCCTGATTCTGTCGGCCGGGCGCTTGATCGTTTACAACAAGCAACTGCGCGATGTGCACCGCTTCGGTTTTGTGGATATGGCCAAGCTCGCGGAAGAGGGCGAGAAGTTCGTGGCGATGGGCGTCGAAATGATCAAGCAATATCCGGACGTGGCGAATTATGGTTGAGCCGCACGGGCGTGCGGCAATGCAGCCTGAAGGGAAGAGCAATATGGAAGATAAGGAAACCCTCAAAGCAGAGGTGAAGAAATTCAATGCACGCGCCATGGAGGCGCGCATGGCATTGCACGACCTGTCGGAAGAACTGCCCGCCGGTCTGGAAAAAGTCATGGACGTGGCGCAGCAAACCGTCGTCGCCTTCCAGAACCTGGATGCTGCGCGCAAGAAGCTGGCGGCGGCTGGAAGCTGAGGGGAGACGACGATGGCTTATGTTCCGGTCGTGATGCCCGATGGACGGACCTGGGTGCCCAAGTTCGTCCAGGAAATCAATCAGGAAAAATGTATCGGCTGCGGCCGCTGCTTCCGGGTATGCGGCCGGGAAGTATTGCAGTTGGCCGGCGTCACCGAGGAGGGCGAGATGGTGCCCATGCAACTGGGCGACGATGACGACGAGGGTGAGTACGAGAAAAAAGTCATGACCATCGCCAACCAACTCAACTGCGTGGGTTGCGAAGCGTGCGCCAAAATTTGTCCGAAGAAATGCTATACCCACGACGGCATGACCGCCGAGTGACACGAGGTGCGCCAAGATGCGGGTACTGAACAATATGAGTCATGAGCAACTGATGGCGTATGCCCGCAACCCCGGCGATGTGCTGACGCAGGCGTTCGCCGGCGCGGTGTGCACCGCCTTTGATAGCGGCGTGTTTCCGGCGTTGTTCTTCGGCTTGAGCGAGAAGCAGTTCGGTTGCCTGCTCGATCGTTATTTCCCGAACGCGTGGCTGGACCTGTTCGCCGCCGCCGAATTGACCGGCGAGAGCACGCCTTGCCCGTCCTTCCGCGATGAAGAAATGCAAGACTTGCTGGCTTTGTTGCTGGAGCATCGCAGCAGCGAACGCGAAGAATCGACATGGCTCCCCTACGCCATCGCCGCCAGTTGCATGGGACGCAACCATTTATGGCAGGATATGGGGTTGGTGGACCGCCAGGCGCTATCCGGCCTGCTCAAACAGAATTTTCAATCGCTGTACGATAAAAATACCGGTAACATGAAGTGGAAGAAATTTTTCTACAAGCAATTGTGCGAGCGGGCGGAAGTGACCTTGTGCAAGGCGCCGAGTTGCCAAGTGTGTGCGGATTATCGTAGTTGTTTTGGGCCGGAAGAGGCGGTGGCGACGGCGTTGTCCAACATCATCTAAAGTGGAAATAGAATGAATTGAATAGCCCCGCCGATCGATTTGACGGGGCTTTTCTTATCAGCCAAATCGTTAGATGGAATCCTTCAGCGCCTTCATGGCAATGACCTTAATGGCCTTACTGGCGGGCTTGTCCTTGTAAACGGGATTGAACAGACGCCCTTCCGATTCCGGTTTGGCGATTGCTGATTCGGTGATGATGGCCATGCGTAAAATTCCTTTTGCGGGAGAATAATAAAATGTGTGGCTAGTGTAGTGACTCAGTCTATTTGAAACGATCGAGGCGCAGGCGGGTGAAGGCGAGCGCCTTGAGCGTGAAGAGATAGAAATGTTGCGTACCGTCGACACGCGACCATGCTGCTGATGTCGTGTCCAACTGTGTCCAATCGCCGGAAAAACCACCCTGTTGGGCGGCCGCTTTGAGGCCGGGCAAGGCGGCGTGTTCCGCTTCGCGCAACTGCGCGTCGATCTCGGGCGGCGCAGCGAAACAGAACGCGGCGCTCGCCGGTTCCGGAAGAGCGCTTAACCCCATATCTCCGCCGGCAGTTGCAAGCGTGCTACCGGCGTATCGCCCAGCAGATGTTCCTCGATGATGGTTTTTACATCGCCCTTGGAAACCTTGGCATACATCACGCCTTCCGGATACACCAGCACGTGCGGGCCGTTGCAGGGGCCGAGGCAACCGGTGTTGGTGAGCGCGAATTGGCCGTTCAGGTTGCGCTGCTGGAATTCGAAAGCGAACTCCTCCCACACGGCGGGGGCGCCGCTTTGCGAGCACGAGCCGCGTGGATGGCCGGGGCCGCGATTCTGGCCGCAGATGAAAACGTGTTTAGCGGGTTTAGTCAATTTACTTCTCCCAAAAAAATGTTGAACTTGATCCAAAGCCAAGCGATGCCACGGCCTGTAGCGCCGGCATCCTTGCCGGCTATTCGGCGCAGGGGTTGCCGGCAAAGGTGCCGGCGCTAGTGCGCTCGAAACCTCAGCCGAACTTGAACAAAATACCGTAGCCGCCACGCGGATATTCCCAATCCACGTTGCGATATTCTGAGCAGATGATGCGGCAGGTACCGCATTCCAGGCAGCCATCAGTGATCAGTACGACTTGCCCGTTGCCTTCCGCGGTATAGCAGCCGGCGGGGCAGCACACGGCGCATTCCTGGGTCTTGCATTCCACCCGGCAGATATCCGGATTTTTGATGTTGATGTGAGACCGGCCCGCGTCCACTTTGTAGCGGTTCTGGAACAGCTTTTCTTCCACTTTGACGGTAATCATTCGAATGCCCTCCACATCTTGAATGCATCGCTCAACAGGCCGAACAGCGAGCGTTTGCCCACAAAACTTTGGCGGATTTCGCGCTCCTTGCTCTTCTTGTCCACGCCGTCCACCTTGAGCATGGTGTGCGCCGCGCGGTTGAGCAGCTCGGGATAGGCGGAAAAGAAGTGAGGATTTTTATGCAGGATGTCCGGCATGTTTTTGTACTTCTTCAAGTCTTTCATCACAAACGTTTCGTCGAGACTCTCCCGGTACAGCGCCAGGTTCGCGGCAGTCATGGGTTTGTGCTGCGCTTTCAGTTCGATAATCGTTTCCGCCGCGATGCGTCCGGTGGTCATGGCGAGATTCGAGCCTTCCCGATGCACCGCGTTGACGAACATGCCGGAGTCGCCCACGATCATCCAGCCTTCGCCGCAAATTTCCGGCATCGCTTTGTAACCGCCTTCCGGGATCAGGTGCGCGGTGTATTCCTTCATCTCGCTATTGGCGAGCAGCGGCTTGATCGAGGGATGTTCCTTCATCTGTTCCAAGAGCGCGTAGGGCGAGGTTTTCTGCTGCTTGAAATCGGACAGCATGCAACCCACGCCGATGGTGAGCGATTCCTTGTTGGTGTAGAGGAAGCCCGTACCCACCATGCCTTGGGTGATCTTGCCCACCATTTCGATCACCACGCCCTCGTCGCCGGAAATATTGAAGCGGCTCTCGATGGTTTCCTGCGGCAGGAAGTGAATTTCCTTGACCGCCAAGGCCACGTCTTTCGGCTGGAGCTCCGGGTGAAATTCGGCCTTCTTCGCCAGCAGCGAATTCACGCCGTCTGCCAGAATCACCACATCGGCGTACACCGCGCCGCCCTCGCGGTCGGTTTGCACGCCGATCACGCGCTGGCCGTCCATGAGCAAATCCGTCACAGTGGTTTCGCAGATGAGCAGGGCGCCCGCTTCCTCGACTTTTTTGGCGAACCACTTGTCGAACTGCGCGCGGATGATGGTGTAGCGGTTGTAGGGCGGCTTGTTGAAATCGTCCGAGCGGTAAGTGGTGCCGATATAGGATTCGTCGTCCAGCACCCACATGCGCTGTTCGATCAGATGGCGCTCCAGCGGCGCATCATCGCGAAAATCCGGGATGATTTTCTCCAGCGCATCGGAGTACAGAATGGCGCCTTGCACGTTCTTGGAGCCGGGATATTCGCCGCGCTCGATCTGCAAGACTTTCAGTCCCGCCTTGGCCAGCGTAAAGGCGGCGGCGTTGCCGGAAGGACCGGCGCCGACTACGATGGCATCGAATTGTTCTTTCATGATGGTTCTCCTGAATGACCCGTTACACCGCTACTTTTGAGACCGCGAGCTGCTGGCGGAATGCATCGGTGAGCGCCGGTAGGATTTGCATCGCGTTGCCGACAATGCCGTAAGTGGCGAAATCGAAAATCGGCGCATTGGGGTCGCTGTTGATGGCGATAATCACGTCCGAGCCCTCCATGCCGACCCGATGTTGGATCGCGCCGGATATGCCGGCGGCGATGTAGAGCCGGGGGCGCACGGTCTTGCCCGATTGTCCGACTTGGCGTTCGGCTTCCACCCAGCCTGCCTGCACCACCGGGCGCGTGGCGCCGACTTCCGCGCCGAGCACCTTGGCCAGATCCCAAACCAACTGGAAATTCTCCGGCCGTTTAATGCCGCGCCCGCCGGCCACGATGATGTCGGCGAAAGGCAGTTGCGGCGTGTTCTGTAAGTTATCCGGGATGAATTCGAGCACCTTGGTGATGATGTCGGTTTCGATCAGGCCGAGCGGGTGCTCCACGATGCCGCCGTTACGACTGTCGTCGCGTGCCGGCATGGGCATGACGCGCGGGCGCACCGTGGCCATCTGCGGCCGGTAGTTCAAGGTGACGATAGTGCACAGCAGGCTGCCGCCGAAAGTCGGACGCGTGGCGGCGAGGCTGCGGTTTTCCATGTCGATGTTGAGTTCGGTGCAATCGGCGGTGAGGCCGGTTTGCAAAGTCGTGGCGACGCTGCCGGCGAGATCGCGCCCCAGCGTGGTGGCGCCGAGCAGCAGAATTTCCGGCTGGTAGGCATTCACCAGATCGGTCAGCCCCTTGGTGAACGGCTCGTTGCGGTAATTGGCCAGCAGCGGGTCTTCGATCAGGTAGCACAAGTCGGCGCCGTAGTGAAACGCCTCTTGGCAGAAGCGCCGCGTCGGGATGCCGGGCGCGCCCATGAGCACGCCGGCGAGCGGCACGCCGAGTTTGTCGGCGAGTTTGCGGCCTTCGCCCATCAACTCCCAGGAAACGCTATGCGCCACGCCGCGCTCGTGCTCGACGAACACCCACACGCCTTTGTAGGACGCGAGGCGCGGGTCCAGTTCGAATTTGCGCCGGCCGGCGGGTTTTTTGGCGGCTGGGTTTTGCTCAGGTGTATCGCTCATATCGCGTTCCTTATTTCTAAAAACTTTTTATCTATTCGGCGTGCTTACCGATCTCGGCGCGCAGGTTCGGGTACTTGGTGAACATTTTCGCCAGCAGCGTCACCGCGAGATCTTTCGGCTGGTTGCTTTCCGATTGGATGATTTCGGCGCGCTGGGTTTTGGCTTGCGGCGCGAACACTTTGCTGACGATGGTGGGCGAGCCCTTGAGGCCGATCTTGCTCACGTCCTCGATGCCGGCGGCGTCTTTGTCCCACAGCTTGAGCGGATAGCGCGCGGCGCGAAACATATTGGTCATGGTGGCGAAGCGCATGTCGTTGGTGCCCTCCAGCATGGTGATGAGGCAAGGCAATTTGGTTTGCATCACTTGCACGCCGCCTTCCGCGCGGCGGTGGATGGTGATTTCGCGGCGATCCAAATCCAGCTTCGCGATCTTGGAGACATAAGTCAGCAATTGCAGATCGAGGCGCTTGGCGATGCCCGGCCCCACCTGCGCGGTGTCGCCGTCGATGGTTTGCTTGCCGGCGAAAACGATGTCCACCGGCATGTCTTCTTGAATTTTGCGTATCGCCGAGGCGAGCGCGAAGCTCGTGGCCAAGGTGTCGGAGCCGGCGAAGGCGCGGTCGGTGACCAGGATCGCATCGTCCGCGCCGAAGGAAATCGCTTTGCGCAGCGCGGTCTCCGCTTGCGGCGGTCCCATCGAGAGCACGGTGACGCGTCCGCCGAATTTGTCCTTGAGGCGCAGTGCTTCTTCCAGCGAGAACAGGTCATACGGATTGACGATGGCCGGCACGCCTTGGCGCATGATAGTGTTGGTCACCGGATGCACGCGGATTTGCGCGCTGTCCGGTACTTGTTTGATGCAAACCACGATATGCATGATGGCTTCCTTATTGGCGCGAGGGCAGCGTCAGGCGCAGCTTGTCGAGCGAAACACCTTGGCCGTTCTGGTCCTGGAAAACTTTGAAGACTTTTTCCTGGGCCGGGGTAGAGCGCACGAAGTCACCGTAGGCACGGGTCAGCAATTCCCGGCAAGTGCGGCGCAGGGTGTCGTCATTCATGTCCGCCGTGCCCGGCGTGGTGCGCATGTATTGGTTAAAGCGCTTCAAAATGTGCAGGCGATTGACGTGCACCACCGCTTGCTCGTATTCGACTTGGAAAAAGTTCAGGAACTCTTCCGCCGAAGACAGCGTGCTCATGTGTTTCGATAATTCACTCATGGTTATTTTCCCGTTGCTAGGTGCTTAGTGAGTGGTTCGCTTCACGCCCGCGCCGAGGTGGGCGGGGTCGCAGGTATCGGTGCAAGTGTTGCAATCGTTTCCCGTTGCTTCCCGTTCGGGCGCGGTGGTTTCGCCTAGACGCTGTTCGAGCTGGGCGATGCGATCGAGCATGCAGGCAATCGCTTTACCCACCGGGTCGGGCATCAAATGGTGGTCGAGATCGATGCCGTGTTGCGTGATGCGGCGCTGGTTAGCCGGCAATACGATGCGGCCGGGAATGCCCACCACCGTCATGCCTTCCGGGACATCTTGGATCACCACCGAATTCGCGCCGACGCGCACGCCTTGACCCACGGTGATGGGGCCGAGGATTTTCGCACCGGCGCCGATTACCACGCCGTCCTGCAAGGTGGGATGCCGCTTGCCGGGGTTCCAGGACACACCGCCCAGCGTGACGCCGTGATACAGCGTGACGTCGTTGCCGACCTCGGCGGTCTCGCCGATGACCACACCGCAACCGTGATCGATGAAAAAACGCCGCCCGATGGCGGCGCCCGGATGAATGTCGATCTGCGTGAACATGCGTGCGAGGAAACTCAGGAAGCGTGCCGCGTAGCGCCAGTGAAGCCGCCACAGCGCATGACTGACGCGGTGGATGAGCAGCGCATGGATGCCGGGGTAGGTGGTGGCGACTTCCCATTTATTGCGCGCGGCGGGATCGCGTTTGAACACGCAGTCGATATCCTCGCGCAGCAGCCCGAGCAGGCCCGGCGCGTGTGTTGCTTCGAGTTCGATCAAGGCCTGGTTATCGCTTATCGCATTCATGCTTTTTCCTCTGCATCAGGACTAGCTGCCGCGGCAAGGCATCGCTTCCAGATAGAAGCGTTTCAGATCGTTGGCGCTCGGCGCTCGCTTGGTGGCGACCGCATGGTCGCGGATGCGCGCCAGCAGGGCTTTGGCCTCGAGGCCGCTCAACAAAATGCCGAGACCGGCGTAGGCTTGCATCACCGCTTTGGAGCCGGAGTGCTTGCCCAGCATGAGGCGATGCTCGCGTCCCACTTCCTCGGGATCCACGCCCTGATAGTTGAGCAGATTCTTGAGCAGACCGTCGACATGAATGCCGGATTCATGGGTGAAGACGGACTCCCCCACGATGCTTTTATTGACGGGGACCGGCCGGCCCGAGGCGAGCGCCACCAAGCGCGATATGTCCGGAAAGTGGCGGCCGTCGATGCCGGTCTCGATGCCATAGAGATGGTGCAAGCCCATCACCGATTCTTCCAGCGCCGCGTTGCCCGCGCGTTCGCCCAGGCCGTTGACGGTGGTGTTGATGTGGCTCGCGCCGGCAAGCACCGCGGCCAGCGTGTTGGCGGTCGCGAGCCCCAGATCGTTGTGGGCGTGCATTTCGATTTCCAGATCGGTCGCGTCGCGCAGTTGGCTGATGCGTTTGTAGGTGGAGAACGGATCGAGCAGGCCGAGCGTATCGGCGAAACGGAAGCGGCGCGCACCCGCCGCTTGCGCTTGCTCCACCACGCGCAGCAGAAAATCCTGATCGGCGCGCGAGGCATCTTCGCCGCCGATGCTGACGTCGAGGCCCCTATCCAAGGCGCGCTTAACGAAGCAGGGGATGGTTTCCAACACCCACTCGCGGTCGCGTCCGAGCTTGTGCCGGATTTGAATGTCGGAAACGGGAATCGAGAGGTTGACGATATGCACCCCGCAACTCGCGGCGGCGTCCAGGTCGGTATCGCACATGCGGCCCCACGCCATCAAACTGGCGGGCAGCCCCAGTGTGGCGATGGCCAGAATGGTTTCGCGTTCCTCTTCGCACATCACCGGGATGCCGATTTCCATCTCCGGCACGCCGGCATTGGCCAGCGCGCGTGCGATGGCGATTTTTTCCTCGGCGGAGAATGCCACCCCCGCGGTTTGTTCGCCGTCGCGCAGGGTGGTGTCGTTCACGATGATCTTGGTATCCGGCATGGCCGCTCCGATGCAAAAAATGAGTGTTCATTTGCTCTTCAGCAAGGGGCGTGCCAGAAATGATTTGTGAAAAATATCAATGCATTACGGGAATGTTGTGGATTGCTTGACGGGGGTGAAGCGGTGTTTGTCGGGGATTGTAAGGATTGCGACAATGCCAGATATCAGGCAGCGAGCGGTAGATTGCCTTGCGCGCCGGTGGCGGTTTTATAGGCGATGCCGATCACTTTGCGCGCCAGCTGGCCACGCGTGAAATGGGGGTCTGGCGCGAGGTGGAGATAACAAAACAACACTTGGCCCGCACGCAGTTGCGCAAGGCTAGTGTCCTTCCTTGGTCATGTTGAGTGTCGCGCCCGCCGGCGCATCGAGCAGCGCGCCTTCGGGGCAGAGTTCGGGGTGGGGGAGAACGATGATTTGCGGCACGGCTGCTATGCCTCCAGCGCATCCAAGCGCTGTCCGGTCAAGGCGCGTTGAATGCTCGCATTCATGCGTTGGGCGGCGAAATCGGCGGTGGCGCGATTGAGTTTGTCGGCGGCGCGTTTGATGGCGCCGTGCTCCGCGCCGTTCAGCACCGCATTGAGCGCCGCGATGGCGTGTTCGATGACGGCGCGTTCGGGCGGCGCAAGCAGTTGCTCGCCGTCTTGTTCCAGCGCCGCTTGTGTCGCATCCATGAGGCGCAGGGCGTCCATCCGTTGCTCGCGCAACATGCGCGCACCTATGTCTTCCTGGGCGTTGGTGAAAGAGTCTTGCAGCATGCGCGCGATTTCGTCGTCGCCCATGCCATACGAGGGCTTGATCTCGACCGCGGCTTCAACACCGCTGGTCTGCTCTCGCGCCGAGACCGACAGCAGCCCGTCGGCATCGACTTGGAACGTGACTTGGATGCGCGCCGCGCCCGCCACCATCGGCGGAATGCCGCGCAGCTCGAAGCGCGCGAGCGAGCGGCAGTCGCTCACCAATTCACGTTCGCCTTGCACGACGTGAATGCTCATCGCCGTTTGGCCGTCCTTGAAGGTGGTGAATTCCTGTGCGCGCGCGACCGGGAGGGTGACGTTGCGCGGAATGACTTTTTCCGCCAAGCCGCCCATGGTTTCGAGGCCGAGCGAGAGCGGGATCACGTCCAGCAGCAACCAGTCGTCTGCTTTGCTGTTGCCGGCCAGCATATTGGCCTGCATCGCCGCGCCGAGGGCGACGACTTTATCCGGATCGAGATTAGTGAGCGGCTCGCGCTTGAAATATTCGCCCACGGCCAGGCGCACATGGCGCATGCGGGTAGAGCCTCCGACCAGCACCACGCCGTCGATGTCTTCCACGCTTAGTCCGGCATCGCGCAGGGCTTTGCGGGTCGGGGTGAGGGTCTGCTTGACCAGGTCCGCGGTGAGCGCGAAAAAAGTTTGCGTGCTTAGTTGCAGCGCGATCGTTGCGCCGCTCGAGAGCGTCGCATTAATGTGCGCTTGATCCTGCGCGGTGAGGCTTTCCTTCGCGCTTCGGGCCAGACTCAAGAGCAGCCGCGCATCGCCTGCCGCGGGTTGAGCCAGGCCGCTTTGCTCGAGTATCCAGTCATAAATGCGCTGATCGAAATCGTCGCCGCCAAGCGCCGAATCGCCGTTGGTGGCGACCACTTCGAATACGCCTTGGCGCAGCCGCAGGATGGAAACGTCGAACGTGCCGCCGCCCAGATCATAGATGCAATACACGCCTTCCGAGGCATTGTCCAAGCCATAGGCCACGGCCGCCGCGGTGGGTTCGTTCAGCAGCCGCAGTACATGCAGCCCGGCCAGACGCGCGGCATCCTTGGTCGCTTGGCGCTGCGCATCGTCGAAATAGGCGGGCACGGTGATGACCGCGCCGGTGAGTTCGCCGCCGAGCGCCGCTTCGGCGCGGGCGCGCAGTGTTTTGAGAATTTCCGCCGAGATTTCGACCGGGCTCTTGATGCCGGCCCGGGTTTCAAGCCGCACCATGCCCGGCGCGTCGAAGAAGCGATAGGGCGAGGATGCGGCGTGCGGCAGATCCTTGAGGCTGCGCCCCATGAAACGCTTCACGGAGGCGATAGTGTTGTGCGGGTCCTCGCTCAAACGTGCCCGCGCGGCGTGCCCGACTTCCGCTTCGCCGTCCACGGGGAAGCGCACCACGGAGGGCAGCAGGGCGCGGCCATCTGCGTCGTCGATGATGGCGGCGGCGCTATTGCGCACCGTCGCCACCAGCGAATTAGTCGTGCCCAAGTCGATGCCCACCGCCAGCCGGTGCTGATGGGGCGCGGTGCTCAACCCGGGTTCGGCGATTTGGAGAAGGGCCATGGCGATATCCGTGTTTAGACGTTGAAACTTTCGCCGCAACCGCAGGCGGCTTTCACATTGGGGTTGTTGAACTTGAAACCTTCATTCAAGCCCTCGCGCACGAAATCCAGTTCGGTGCCATCCAGGTAAACCAAGCTCTTCGGGTCGATCAGCACGGTGACGCCCTTGGATTCGAATTGCACATCGTCCGGCCCGGACTCGTCGACGAATTCCAGGTTATAGGCCAGCCCCGAGCAGCCGCTGGTGCGCACGCCCAAGCGCAGGCCGATGCCCTTGCCGCGCTGGGCCAGAAATTTCTGCACGCGGCCGGCGGCGCTTTGCGACAAGGTAATGGCCATCGCGCCTCCCTTTACACCGAGAACGAACTGCCGCAGCCGCAAGTCGCGGTGGCGTTCGGATTTTTTATGACGAAGCGCGCGCCTTCGAGTCCATCCTGATAATCGACTTCCGCGCCCATCAGGTATTGAAAACTCATGGAATCGACCAGCAAGGCGACGCCGCACTTTTCGACCACGGTGTCGTCTTCCGCGCTGGTCTCGTCGAAGGCGAAGCCGTATTGGAATCCGGAACAGCCGCCGCCGGAAACGAAAATACGCAGCTTGAGGTTCGGATTGCCTTCCTCGCCGATCATTTCCCGCACCTTGTTCGCGGCATTCTCGGTGAAGAGCACGGGGCTCATGGTTTCAGTCGATGTTTCCAGCATGATGAACTCCTTATCGGTTAAAAGGCGCTAAGCCACGGCCGGGTTGCAGGCGGCGTAGCCGGCTGGTTCCGTTTCGTGCTTGGTTCGGTAGTCCGACACCGCCGCCTTGATGGCATCCTCGGCCAAAATCGAGCAATGGATTTTTACCGGCGGCAACGCCAGTTCTTCCGCGATTTGGGTGTTCTTGATGGAGAGCGCTTGATCCAAGGTTTTTCCCTTCACCCATTCGGTGACCAAGGAACTGGAGGCGATGGCGGAGCCGCAGCCGTAAGTCTTGAAGCGCGCTTCCTCGATGATGCCGTCCGCGTTCACCTTGATCTGCAATTTCATCACGTCGCCGCAGGCCGGGGCGCCCACCATGCCAGTGCCCACCGAATCGTCGCCCTGCTCGAACGACCCGGCATTGCGCGGGTTGTCGTAGTGGTCCAGTACTTTGTCGCTGTATGACATGTCGTGTTTCTCGCTCGGGTTAGTCTTAATGCGCGGCCCATTGCACCGTGCTGAGATCGATACCGGCACAGTGCATATCCCACAAAGGGGAAAGTTCGCGCAGCTTGCCGACCTGCTTGTGCATCAACTGCACGGCATAGTCGATCTCTTCTTCAGTCGTAAAGCGGCCCACGGTAAAGCGAATCGAGCTATGCGCCAGTTCGTCGCTGCGGCCCAGTGCCTTGAGCACATAGGATGGCTCCAGGCTGGCCGAGGTGCAGGCCGAGCCGCTGGACACCGCCAGATCTTTCACCGCCATCATCAGCGATTCACCTTCGACGAAATTGAAGCTGATGTTCAAGTTGTGCGGCACGCGTTGTTCCAAGTCACCGTTGATGTGGACTTCTTCCATGCCGCTCAAGCCCTGCAACAGTTTGTCGCGCAGATAGCGGATGCGTTCGTTCTCGGCCGCCATTTCCTCGCGCGCTAAACGAAATGCCTCGCCCATGCCGGTGATTTGGTGCGTGGCCAGGGTACCGGAGCGCATGCCGCGCTCGTGGCCGCCGCCGTGTATTTGCGCTTCCAAGCGAATGCGCGGTTTACGGCGCACGTAGAGCGCACCGATACCTTTCGGGCCGTAGGTTTTGTGGGCGGAAAACGACATCAGGTCGACTTTGAGTTTCGCCAGATCGATCGGCACTTTGCCACTGGATTGCGCCGCGTCTACATGGAAGATTACGCCGCGGCTGCGGCAGAGTTCGCCGATGGCGGTGACATCCTGGATCACGCCGATTTCATTGTTGACGTGCATGATCGAGACCAGCGTGGTATCGGGCCGCAGCGCGGCGGTGAATTTTTCCAGGGCCAACAAACCGTTCGGTTCCGGGTCGAGATAGGTGACTTCGAATCCCTGCCGTTCCAAATCACGCAGGGTGTCGATCACCGCCTTGTGCTCGGTTTTCATCGTGATCAGGTGCCGGCCCTTGGCCTTGTAGAACTGCGCCGCGCCCTTGATGGCGAGGTTATCCGATTCGGTCGCGCCGGAGGTCCAAACGATTTCCTTCGGATCGCAATTGACCAGCGCCGCGACTTGTTCTCTTGCGGCTTCCACCGCTTGTTCCGCTGCCCAGCCGAAGGGGTGCGAACGGCTCGCGGGATTCCCAAATTGCCCGGTGAGGAAGGGAATCATCTTCGCCGCAACACGCGGGTCTACCGGTGTCGTCGCGGAGTAGTCCAAATAAATCGGTAGTCTTAGCATGTGTCACTCGACAATGGGTGAATCGAATTGACTGCTTGCTGCATTAAAACGGCAGCCTTGCATCACACTAAGCAACCCGTGTGCCATGAAGGCAATATGCGGTCAAGTCGATGATTTATATAGGCGGTGCTGAATGGAAAGCAGCGGCTGATGTGTGTAGGGTTTTGTAATGTTTACGACAAAAGCGCGAGAGTGGCGTGGCTGAGTATTTTTTGGAGCGCGAGTTTGGGTATGGATAGGCGAGTTGGTTAAGCTGCTCTCGACAAACATTATTTTCAAATAAGGCCAGGGAAGTAGGGCAAGGACATGCTCCCGGCTGTATAGGGCTTTAGCTGAGGCGATCTATCCCAGTATTCGATCACGTTAAATTCAAGCGCTCCTTCTCCAAGATCGCCGTCAGATTTCGCTTCCGCTCTTCCGGCACCGCTTCGGCATCCATTACGCGTTGAGCGTAGGTCTTGGTGGCTTCCAGCATTTCATCCAAGGCGCTCGCTGCTTCGGGATAGGGCAAGCCAAATGCTGCGCCTACTCTGAGTATGTTTTCGCGCAAGGAGCCGTCCGCGAAAATAATCGGGATCGACGAGCGCACATTGTGTTGTGGCCAGGCGCGCATAGGGGAGGGGTCGTAGACCGGTGCGACGCGTGTCTTGTTCGGGCCGCCTAGGAAGGACAGATTTTCCAAGTGCATATCGCCGTTGCCGGTGCAGAAGGCGAGGCAGAAGCGGCGATATACTTCGCGGCGCGCCACTTTTTGATTGAGGTTGACGACGGTGGATAGTTTTTCCAGCCGCTGGCCGACTTCTTCGATGTCGGTATCTTCATTGCCGTTGAATGCGGTATCGCCGGTCGCGAATACGGAGTAAAAACTTTCCATAGGGATGGGCAGTCCGTTTTTGTCACGATCAAAGCGCTCGACGGCGAGCAGGCGCATGCCATCGATGGATGTGCGCCATATTCTTGGCACCTCGAATCCTAATTCCCGATGCAGTTCGATGCACAGTGACTCTAGCGCAACAACACCCTCGTATTCGCGTGGTTCGATTTTGAGCAGGACGTCCACATAGGGTTTGCTGTTCGAACGCCGGGTGCCTGCCGCTGCGAATTCGCCGGTCCAGTTTGTTTCATCTGGAATGGCGACCAATAGTTTGGGAATCATGCCGCCAGCTGAGGGGGTCGGTCCGAGGAGTTGCGCAATTTGATCCGGATTGATCGCCTCCATATCTTCGGAAATATCCTCGCGAATGGCTTTCCAGAATGCGCTGCGATCGGTGTTGGATGGCTTTTCCTTGGCGGGCCGCTCATACCATTCGCCTGCGACTACATCATCGCGAAAAACATCAATATGGCCAATCCCGTTTCGCCCGGCCAACATCAGAATTTCCCAATCGGTATCAAACCCGGGGCTTGGCGGCTGCGGCCGTCGTTCCAGTGCTTTGGTATAGAGGCGGCGCTGAATGTTGTTGCGCCCATGTCCGGGAATAAATTGCATCAAGCGTGGGTGTAGGGGAAAGCTCGGGCGAAGCCGGAATACCACGGCTTCACGTCCGTAAATTTTGGGCGAGGTGAGAAGCGATAGCCCATCCGGGTTGCCGGATTCTAGAAATGCTTCGCCATAGGCAAAACGCGCGTCAATATCCGTCACGACCAGGTCGCCCATTTTGATGGGGCCGGCGGCGGTTTTTGTCCAGATGACGGCGTGACGATCCACGGTTATTTTGTTTCGAAAAACTCACCTCGGCGCAGCGCGACAATGGTGCTGTCGTCGGGGACGAGCGTAAGGCGCTTCCCGACGGTTTTGGCCATGCGGTTGAGCACCGCCCAATCGCCATGGCCACGTTTTTTGATGCGCGAGAGTGTTTCCGGAGTGACGCCCGCCCGTTGCGCTAGTTCATAAGCGGGCAAATCCTGCGATTTTCCTGTCAACAGAATCTCGTCAAGCACCGTTAGAAAGTCAGAATCAGGGGTGATCGCCAGTTTAGACATTGACATTCCAATCAATAAATCACGAAATCGTGATCTTATAATGGCAAATATTGATTAAATAGTCAATGTGTATTGTGTGACCGGTTTTAGAGAGGAGGATTCCGGAAAGGCGGCTTATTTAGTTACCGGATACCAGAATCCTAACTTCCAGGTTGCCACAGCACATCCGGTACATCCAACGCCTTGCTGATCGCGCGGCACATCACGAACAGCAAGTCGGATAGGCGGTTGAGATACTTCATCGCGGCGGGGGAGATCGGTTCTTGCTGATTCAGCGCAACCAAGCGCCGTTCCGCGCGGCGGCACACCGTGCGCGCCACATGACACAGCGCCGTCGGGCGCGAGCCGCCCGGCAGGATGAATTCTTTTAGCGGCAATAGCGCGTCATTCATCGCATCCAGTTCCTGCTCCAGCTGCGTCACCATCGCATCGCTTATGCGCACATGGTTGGGGATCGAGAGTTCGCCGCCGAGCTCGAATAGCTCATGTTGAATGCGCGTCAGGGTGATGCGTAGGGAATCCGGCAAGGCATTTTCCGTCAGCAGCAGGCCAAGCTGACTATTCAGCTCGTCAATGTCGCCGATGGCTTCGATGCGCGCGCTGTTTTTTGCCACGCGCACGCCGTCGCCCAAGCCGGTGCTGCCGTCGTCGCCGGTCTTGGTGTATATCTTGGAAAGGCGCTTGCCCATGATTCGCTCGCTTTGGAAAAATTCCAGCGAGCATAGCATTTTCCCATCAGGCAAGTAGGCCTGCGCGGCAAAGCGTTAAAGCAAAAGGCTACTTATCTTTTCCGGCAGGGGCGGGGGGAATGGCGCAGGGTAAGGCGCGTTCATCCGTGCGGCGATCGGGCAGGATGCGCAGCTTGTTGCTGCGGGCGAATTCCATTACGAATTCGTAGGCGGCCGGGTTGGTTTCTTCCAGACAACGCGCCACCACGAGGCATTTGTCGCCATCGATCAAGCAGGGCTGCACGCTCACTGAATAATGCAAGCGGTGGTTTTCGTCGAAACTCGCAAGGGTGGAGGAAATGCGCTCGACCCAGTCGGTCGGGCGCAGTTTTTTTCCGTCTTCCTGAATGCCTGAAATGATGAAGTGTTCTGTGGTTTGGGGCATTTGCGGCTCCTTTCACAAGAAAAATGGTCCGCGTGAGGTATTTCGGCAAAGCTGAGTATTTCTTTAGTAGATATAGAAGAATCTTATGGAATATCAAGTCCATCGCAGTTTGCGAAGGGAACGCCGGCTTATTTACCGGCGCTGATCGCGGCCAGGATGCCTTGCATGATGGCGATGGGGGTCGGCGGGCAGCCGGGCACCGCGGCATCCACCGGAATGACGTTCGACACGCGGCCGCAGCTGGCATAGCTTTCGCCGAAAATGCCGCCGGTACAGCCGCAATCGCCGATGGCGACCACGAATTTGGGTTCGGGCATGGCGTCAAAAGTGCGCTTGAGCGCGACTTCCATGTGCTTTGCCACCGGGCCAGTCACCAACAGCATGTCGGCGTGGCGCGGGCTGGCGGTGAATTTGATGCCCAGACCTTCGATGTTGTAGTAGGGATTGTTCAGTGCGTGGATTTCCAATTCGCAGCCGTTGCACGACCCGGCATCCACATGGCGGATGGAGAGTGCTTGGCCAAACACGCGCAAGATTTCCGCTTGCAGGCTTTGCGCTTCAGTTCGGAGTGCGTCATCGGCAACAGGATGCGGCTCGGTCTTGATGCCGGTTTTCAGAATCTGTTTCAGGATTTGGTACATGGCTACAAGTCCTGTCCGGTATAGCTCAAGTTGAACGATTTATTGATCAGTGGGAAATCGGGCACGATATTGCCGATCACCGCGTGTTCCAGCACGGGCCAGTTTTGCCAGGAAGGATCATGTGGGTGCATGCGCGCAATGCGATTGTCTGCGCCTGCTTGCAATCCAATCAACACTTCGCCGCGCCAGCCTTCCACCATGCCAATACCGTAACTGCCAGCCGGTGCTTGCGGCACAGCGACGCTGAACGGGCCATCGGTCAGCTTGTCCAAAATCAGCCGCGTCAGGCGCAGCGATTCCAAGATTTCTTCGATGCGCACAATCGAGCGTGCCGCCACGTCACCGTTGCGATGGGTGGCCATGCGCACATCCAATTCGTGGTAAGGCGCGCAGGGATATTGCGCGCGCAGATCCCAGGCTTGGCCGCTGGCGCGGCCGGGTAGTCCGGTCAGCCCCAGCTTGGCCGCGCGGTCGGGCGAGACGCGGCCAGTGGTGAGGAAGCGGTCCTGCACGCCGGCGTGCTCTTCGTAGATGGCGCGTAGCGTGCCTATTTCCTGCTCCAAGTGTTCTGCTTCCGCCAGCAAGCGTGCTTTGCCTTGCGGGGGCAGATCGCAGGCTACACCGCCGGGGATAATGCGATCCATCAGATAACGGTGGCCGAATAATTCGCCATTGGCGCGCAGCACGTCCTCTTTCAAAATCCAGAACTGCGCGAAGCCGAAGGACAGCGCCACATCGTTGCCGAGATAACCCAAGTCGCCTAGATGATTGTGAATGCGCTCGCGCTCCAACAGCAGGGCGCGTAGCAGCAAAGCACGCGGCGGTGGCGTAACGCCGGTCATGCTCTCCAGCGCCATGGCGTAGGCCCAGGCGTAAGCGCAAGTGGAGTCACCCGAGACGCGGCCGGCGAGCTTGGCGCCTTGCAGTAGCCCCATGGTCTCGGCCAATTTTTCGATACCTTTGTGTTTGTAGCCGAGCCGCTCTTCTAAGCGCAGCACGCGTTCACCCACGATCGAAAAACGGAAGTGACCGGGTTCGATGGTGCCCGCATGTACCGGACCGACAGGGATTTCATGTACGCCGTCACCGACCACGGGAATGAAAGGGTAGGTGTCGAGCCCAGCAGTCATTTTCTGCGTGAAGTCGAATTCGCGGCGCAGCGGAAACTGACCCTCGGGCCAACAACCATGACGCATCCATTTGCGCTGATCCACCGCGTCTTGTGCGACGAGGCCCAGCATGTCATAGGTGGCGCGCTGCATGCGCTCGGCCTGCGGAAAGATCGCGCCGATGTCCGGATAAGCAGGCTGGTTCGCGTCGAGCGTTAAGTTCAGCACCAACAAACCGGGATGGGTAGCAAGCGCGACGTGTAGCGCAAAACCTTTTCCGTTTGCACGCTCGTCGCTGCCCCACAGGGCGAGCAAGCGTCCGCCGCTCTCGCGTACTTGCGCGCACACCTGCTGCAGACGGTCGGCGGCGATCTGCGCGCGCCAGGCGGGGATTGCGCCGGGCAGTGCTTGCGTTTCAATATTCAGGTCTTCGAGTTGCATGATTCTGGCCTATTTCCCAAGCAGCGCCGCAGCCTGCTGATACCAGCCGGCAAGGTAGGGCGGAATGAACAGCCCCAGCAGCAATACTAGCGCCAGATACACAAACACCGGCACCAATGCCGGCGGGTGCGGCAGGCGCGGTAAATCGGTTTCGCCGAATACCATCGGCTGCACCTTGGCAAAAATCGACGCGAAGGCCACGCCCAGCGCCAACAATAAAATCGGGGTCGCCCACGGATGGCTATGCATGGCGGTGGTGAGAATTAAAAATTCGCTGGCGAACACGCCGAACGGCGGCATGCCCAAAATCGCCAGCGTGCCCAGCATCAGCCCCCAACCGACAGTGGGGCTTTGCTTGATCAAGCCGCGAATATTTTCCATGAGCTGGGTGCCGGTGGTTTGTGTGGCATGGCCGACGGCAAAAAAGATCGCGGATTTCGTCAGTGAATGCACGGTCATGTGCAGCAAGCCGGCGAAGGTGGCCACCGCCCCGCCCATGCCGAAGGCGAAGGTCACCAAGCCCATGTGCTCGATCGAGGAGTAGGCGAACATGCGTTTCACGTCTTTTTGCCGCGACAGGAAAAATGCCGCCACCACCACCGACAGCAGGCCGAAGCCCATCATCAGATTACCGGCGAAATCTGTACCGAGCGCGCCATCGGCCAACACCTTGCTGCGCACCACGGCGTACAGCGCCACGTTCAATAGTAGGCCGGAGAGCACCGCCGAGACCGGCGTCGGGCCTTCGGCATGCGCGTCCGGTAACCAGTTGTGCAGCGGCGCCAAGCCGACCTTGGTGCCGTAGCCCACCAGCAAAAACACGAAGGCCAGCGACAGTACGGTCGGCTCCAGTTGTGTTTTCACCGCATTCAAGTGTGTCCACAAAAGCGAATTTCCGCCCGGCCCCAACACCCTCTCCGCCGCGAAGTAGAGCAGGATGGTGCCGAACAGTGCTTGTGCGATGCCCACGCCGCACAAGATGAAATATTTCCACGCCGCTTCCAGGCTAGCCGGAGTGCGATACAAGCTGACCAGCAGTACGGTGGTCAAGGTCGCCGCTTCCATCGCCACCCACAAGATGCCCATGTTGTTTGTGGTCAACGCCAGCAGCATGGTGAAGGTGAACAGTTGATACATGCTGTGATACAGCCGCTGCATATTGATGGTGAGCTTGCCGTGATGCTGCTCGATGCGCATATAAGGGCGCGAGAAGAGCGAGGTGGTGAAGCCGACGAAGGCGGTCAACGCCACCAGGAACACATTGAACGAATCGATAAAGAACTGTTCATTGAAGGCCGTGATCGGGCCGTCGTTGATAATGCGATTCGTCAACACCGCAGCTGCGATGAAGGTGGCGAAGCTGAATACCGAATTCACCTCGGGCGCGAAACGGCGGCAGCCCGTCGCTGCGAGAAAAATCCCGCCAAATAGGGGAATGCCTAGTAGCCAGAGAATTTCCACTTCATTCGTCCTTGAGTTTTTCCATGTGCTTCAGATCGAGGCTGTCGAAGGCCTCGCGGATCTGGAAGAAGAAGATGCCGAGAATGAACACCCCCACCAGCACGTCCAATGCGATACCGAGTTCCACCACCAGCGGCATGCCGTAGGTGGCGCTGGTCGCGGCGAAAAATAAACCGTTTTCCATGGCCAGAAAACCGATCACTTGCGGAATCGCCTTGCGCCGCGTCAGCATCATCAGGAAGGACAGCAGCACGATGGCGATGGCGATGCCCAGCGTGCTGCGCGTGATGGTGCCGGCAAGCTGCGTAATCGGCAGCGCCAGATTGAAGGCGAAAATCACCAGTGCGATGCCGGCCAGCATGGTGGTGGGAATGTTGATGAGCGTCTCCACATCCCATTTCACGTTCAGCTTGCGGATCAGGCGATGCAGAATCCAAGGAAGGATGATGACTTTCAACACCAGGGTCAGCGCGGCCGAGTAATACAGGTGCTGCTGCTGCGTGCTCATGGCGACCACCAGCGTGCTGATCGACAAAATGAAGCCTTGCCACGTAAATAAATTGATTAAAGACAGCACGCGCCGCTGGGAGAGCATGCCGAATGCGATCAAGAGCAGCAACGCCGCCAGCAGGTTGATCAATTGTCCGCTCAAGGAAACCGACATCTCAGGCTCCCAACAGGAAATGAATGAGCATGCCCAGCACCGCGAGCAGGAAAGCGGTGCCCAGGAATTCCGGCGCACGGAAGATGCGCATCTTGGCCGAAATCGTCTCCAGCAGGGCGAGGCCGGCGCCGGCCGCCGCCAGCTTCACGCCGAGCGCCACCAGGGCCAGCGGCAATGCGGTCCAATTGCCCGCCTCGGCAATGCCATAGGGAACAAACAGCGCGAAACCGATGGTGGTATAGGCCAGCAGCTTGATGCTGCTCGCCCATTCGATCAGCGCCAGGTGGCGCGCGGAGTATTCGAGGATCATCGCCTCGTGGATCATGGTGAGTTCGAGATGGGTAGTCGGATTGTCCACCGGGATGCGCGCATTTTCCGCGAGCAATATCATCACGAACGCCACCGCGGCGAACGCCATGCTGGGGTAAAGCGAAAATTGTTGATGCGCCAGGGCTTCGACGATGGTGGGTAATTGCGTGGAATGACTAATCAGCGAAGCGGTAAAAAACACCATCAGCAACGCCGGTTCCGCCAGAAACGCCACCAGCATTTCGCGCCGTGCGCCGAGGGTGCCGAAGGAAGTACCGATATCCATCGCCGCGAGCGCAATAAACACGCGCGCCAAGGCGAAAATACCGACCAGTGCGATCACGTCAGCCGCCGGTGAAAAAGGCAGATCGGTCGCCAGCACCGGCACCACGCCCGCCGCCAGCCACATGCAGGCGAACAGAATGTACGGCGTCACCCGGAATAGGGGCGAGGCGTTGTGCGCAATCACCGCATCTTTGTGGAACAGTTTGCGCAAGGTGCGATAGGGTTGCAGCACGCCGGCGCCGGTGCGGTTTTGCAGCCAGGCGCGGCATTGATTGACCCAGCCCAGCAGCAGCGGCGCGATCGCCACCACCAGCAGCGACTGGAATAACTGAAACAGAATGCCGGAAAGTTGCGCGCTCATTACCATCTCACCAATACCAACATCAGTAGCAGCGTGACGAAGCTGTACATCAGGTACAGATGAATCCGTCCATGCTGCAGGATGGAAATCCAGCCAGAGAGTTTGTCCGCCGCTTTCGCGATCGGCAGATAGAGTCCGTACCACAGCTTGTCCTCGCTGCGGCCGTGATAGCGCGGCGCGCGGTCGAAGGGGCTGGGCACTTCACGCTCGATCAAAAAGAACGGTTCGAAAATTTGCCGGATCGGCTGGCCGAAACCCTCCGCCGTATCCTGCATGCGCGGCGTTTGTTCCGGAAAACCGCAGTCCCAGGCCGGGCCGCGGCGCAGGCGGCCATGATAGAAGCGGCGCACCGCGAGGAAGGTGATGGCGAGCACCACCAGAATCGCCAGCAGGAAGATGAGTGGGCTGTAGCTCGCGCGTTCCGGCGCGATCGGGGTCAGGAAGAGCCAGCCGGTTTTGGCGGCGGTCATGCCGAGGGAGTCGCCGATCAGCGCCTGCGTCACATGATCCAATTGCAGGATGACTTGCACCGGGAAGAGACCCAGCAAGACACAACCGAGCGCGAGCCAGGCCAGCCCCAGACGCTCCCACCGGCCGGCGTCGTGCGCATCCTTGAGCTTTTCATCGCGCGGCTGGCCCAGGAACACGATGCCGTAGAACTTCACCATCACATACGCGGCCAGGGCGGCGGCGAGCGCGATGGCGGCGGTTGCCACCGGGATCAACATATTCAGATAAGGCTGCGGCAAATCGGGCGTGAGCAGGAAGGCTTGCAACAGCAGCCATTCCGAGACGAAACCATTCAGCGGCGGCAGGCCCGCAATGGCCAGGGTGCCCACCAAGACCAGGGTCGCGACCCACGGCATGCGCCGGATCAATCCGCCGAGCCGGCCCAAGTTGCGTTCGCCCGTGGTGTGCAGCACGGCCCCCGTGCCGAGAAACAACAGGCTCTTGAAGAAGGCGTGGTTAATGGCGTGATACAGCGTGGCGGTCAGGGCCAAAGCGGCGAGCGCTTGTTTGCCATTGGCGTGGAACAGGATGGCGAGCCCGATGCCGACCAGTAGAATGCCGATGTTCTCGATCGAGGAATAAGCCAAGAGGCGCTTCATATCGGTCTGCACGGCGGCGAACATCACGCCGAACAAAGCGGTGATCAGCCCCAGCGTCAGCGCGAGCACGCCCCACCACCAAATTTCCCCGCCCAGAAAATCGAAGGTGATGCGCAATAAGCCATAGATCGCGGTCTTCAACATGATGCCGCTCATCATCGCCGACACCGGCGAGGGCGCGGCCGGATGCGCTTCCGGCAGCCATACATGCACCGGCAGCAGACCGGCCTTGGCGCCGAAACCGAATAGCGCGAGCGAGAATGTGATCGAAGCCCAGAACGGCGTCAGATGCGCGGCGCGCATGGCGTCGAAGGTGTACGCCGCAATGCCATGGCCGCCTTGCATCACGCCGAAGGCCAAGAGAATACTGATGGCGCCCACATGCGCAATCAGCAGATAGAGATAACCCGCTTTGCGAATCTCCGGCACCTTGTGATCGGTGGTGACCAGGAAATAGGAGTAGAGCGCCATCGACTCCCACGCCACCATGAACAAATACGCGTCGTCGGCCATCAACACCAGCGCCATGCTCGCCAGGAACACATGGTATTCCAGCGCCAGCAGCGCCAGCGCGCGAGCTTCCATGTGCCGGAAATAGCCCGCGCCATACACCGAAATCGCAAAACCGGCAGCGCCCAGCAGCAGAAGGAAAAACGCCGACAACGCGTCGATGCGCATGTGGAAGGGCAGATCGGGCAGGCCGAGCGGGAGCACCGCGACATTCGGCGCCTGGCCGAGCGCCGCCAAGCCGGCGCCCGCCAGCACCAGCGCGCCGAGCGCGCCCGCCGGGAAGATAATTTGTGAGATCAGCTTGGGAGAAGCACTTAGCAGCAGGGAGAGCATGCCCAGCACCAGCCAGTACACGACGACTCCGCCCGCGATATCGATAGGAAGCAAGGACAACAGGGTTTCCACGGTTTGGTTTTTTATCTTATCTTAAGAAAAGCAAATAACTACGGGGGGACGGGGCACCCAAACACATTCCTGATTAGCCACGAAGTTCAGCAAGTTGCAGCCCACGGTGTTGCTCCCACCCATATCCATCACACCCATCAGGACAGCGGGCTCGTGTAGCGCCGGCTTCCAGCCGGCATGCAAGCAGGATGCTTGCGCTACAAAACCCGGCTCAGTCCCTCCCACAAGCGGAAGGGATCTGCTGAATTTTGTGGTTAACATGTTTTTAAAAATCCCGTCAGGCCGCGCCGCTTGCCGGGCGCAGCAGGCAAAACTCGGTATTGCCATCGATTTCACACACCTGGCGATACACCACATCCAGCGCCATGTCTTCCGTGGCGAAGATGTTTTCCTCGCCGATCAACTGGCGCAGACCGGTGTGCTCCATGACGTCCAGCACTTGTTTTTTGAGGCCGCTGAACAGCAGCGTCACGCCGTTGTCGCGCAGCCGTTCCACCAGGTGATGAATGACTTCCTCGCCCGACGCGTCGAGCTGGTTGATGCCGTCGCCCACCACCAGAATGTACCTGGCCTTGGGGTTGTCCGCCGCCGCTTCCAGAATCGCGTCTTCGAAGTAGGCGACGTTGGCGAAGTAGAGCGAACCGTCGAAGCGGATCGCCACCACATGCTCGCTGGTAGGCAGATTATGCACTTTTACGTCGCGCAGCGTGCCGTCGGCGTGGCGACCGAGAATGGCGACGCGCGGCGTCATGGTGCGCAACAGATAGAGAATGATCGCCAGCCCGGCGCCCACCATGATGCCGTTGTCCAAATGCGGCGCGAACGCCAGCGTCGCGACGAAGGTCACGACGGCGGCGATGCCGTCATGCTTGTGCGCATGCCAGGCATGCTTGATCGCCTTGAAATTGATCAGGCCGATCACCGCCATCATGATCACCGCCGCCAGCACCGCTTGCGGCAGGTGATACAGCAGCGGCGTCAAAAACAGCAGCGTCACCAGCACGATCAGGCCGGTGAACACCGAGGATAGCCCCGTCTTGGCGCCGGCATTCAAGTTCACCGCCGAGCGCGAGAACGAGCCGGACACCGGGAAGGATTGCGACAGGCTGCCCACGATATTGGCGATGCCCTGGCCAAGCAACTCTTGATTCGGATCGATGCGCTGCTTGGTTTTTGCGGCCATGGCCTTGGCGATGGAGATTGCTTCCATGAAGCCCACCAACGAAATCACCAGGGCGCTGGAGAGCAGGGCGCCGATCAGATCCCAACTGATCTTGGGGACTTCGAGGCTGGGCAAGCCGGAGGGAATGCCGCCCACCACTTCGCCGCCGCCGACCAGCTTGATTTCGCCCTGGCCGATCTTCTTGATGCGCCAGCGATGGCCATCGGATTTCAAATCGCGCGGCGTCTGCCCTTGGAGATACAGGCGGTCGGATTCCCCCGCGGCGCCGGGCACGCGTTCGAGGATGAATTTGCGCAACGCCCGGTTGCGCTTGCGGTTTTCCGCTTCCAGATCGGTCAAACTCAGGCGCAGCAACTCGACTTCATAATGCAGCGCGGCAAGGTGCTGGTTGGTTTCTTTTTCGGCTTTTTCCTGGGTTTTGATCGCAGCCGATTTGGCGCTGATCTGCTGATTGATCTCGCCGATTTTTTGCTCGGTGCCCGAAAAATCGCCGGCGAGGGTGCGGACTTCGCTGTCCATGATCTGCTCGACCCGGCCCACGCTGTTGCGCTCGAAGCCGATCGAATAACTCACGACCGTGGTCAGCGTCACGGCGATCAGTACGCCGGGCAGCTTGGGCGCATATTTCTTCAGCCCCCACATGATGGCGAAAGCGGAGACGCCCATGAGCAGGGTCGGCACATGGGTTTCGCCGATTTGCAGCAGCACGCCCCAGATGTCATTGATGAAATGTTCGCTGCGCCCCATGGAGACGCCGAAAATCTTGTTGAGCTGCGACAGGCCGATGATGATGGCGGCGGCATTGGTGAAGCCGACAATCACCGGGTGCGAGAGGAAATTCACCACCACGCCGAGCTTGAATACGCCCAGCGTCAATTGCACGATGCCCACCAGCAGCGCCAACAAAATGGCGAGCGCGACGAAAGCTTCGGAGCCGGTCGCGGCCAGGGGCGCGAGTGCTGAGGCGGTCAAGAGCGAGGCCACGGCCACCGGCCCGGTGGCCAACTGCGCGGACGAACCCCACAAGGCGGCGATGATGCCGGGCAGGAAGGCCGCATACAGGCCGTAATAGGCGGGCAGCCCCGCCAGTTGCGCATAGGCCATGGATTGCGGAATCAGCACCAGCGCGACCGTGATGCCGGCGAGCAGATCGGCGCGGATCGCGTCGCCGCGGATCGGAAACCATTTCAGGAAGGGCAGGAATTTAGCGGGTGACATGAGGTTGACTCGGGTCGTTGAAAGTTTTTCGGCGATTTCGCTGGGCATGTTTGTCCAATTTCATTTGCGGGGTGTGGCGGTAACCAAGGGGCATTCCAGTTTTTTCCAGGGGTCGCTGCTTCGGTCCTGGGCCAGGGTTTCCCAGCCCTCGAGGGAATCGATCACCACGGCGGAAATGCACTCGTGCGTGTTGGCGTAATCCACGATGTCGCGGCGCCGCAAATCCGGTTTCCGCGTCAAGTTGAAATATAGCCCTTCCTCGCGCAACGCCTCCAACAGCACCTGCAAGGGCTGAGGCAGTGTTTCACCCTTGACGATAGCTAAAATCTCCAGGCCCGCATCCATTCTTTTGCACAGATTGAGCGCGGAGGTGAGCAGGCGCTGGTCGATGCAGTTTTCGCGCACGGCAAGCAGCACTTTTTTTTCCGGTTCCTGGCGGGTCATGGTTTTTTTACATAGCGGTTTTCGTGCCAGCCTTGAAAATCATCTTCAAGCATATGAATTAAACGGAAATAATGCTCATTGGCCATGATTTATTTAAGTCATAAATAGTTGCATATAGCAACAATCGAAACCGGCAGGCTTGCCTGCCCCATTAAGTTTTAGTCTTTTACGCAGTGTTGCATTGGATGGGCCGTATGTTGCAAAATGCAATTATTTAAATTATTCTGGTGCCCCATGAATTCCCTGCGCCAAAAAATCACCTTCGGCTATTACGCCGTCGGCACCCTGATCGTCGGCCTTTCCCTGTTTGCCTTTGTGGAGTTGCGGCTGATCGAGAACAAGATTCTGGCCGGCGGGCGGATTTCCGAATTCTTCGACGCCACGCTGGAGATTCGCCGCTTCGAGAAGAATTATTTTCTGTACCGGCAGGCGGCGGATATGAGCGAGACTCGGCGTTATGTGCTTCAGGCGCAGGCGCTGCTGCGGGAGAATCACGGCGTGTTCGACGCCATCGCCAGCGCTGCGCGGATCGCCGTTCTGCAAGACGAGTTGGCGCAATATACCGTCCTGATGGGTGAATACGAGAGCTTGGGCGACGCGGGCACGGCGCGCACCGAGGCGCTGGAAATGCGCATCCGCAAGGCCGGCAAAGAGATCGTCACGCTGGCCGAGGAAATCGCCCGCACCGAGCGCACTTCCCTGCAATCCTCTCTCGACCGGCACCGGCGCGTGCTGGTGATCTCGATCGCGGTGCTGGTGCTGGCGGTGGTCGTCATCGGCCAGCTCTTGTCGCGGCGCGTGGCGCGGCCGCTGAAAAGCCTGGAGGACAATATGGAGGCGGTGGCCCAGGGCCGCCTGACGCAGCTTGAGCGGGAGAGCGACGACCGCGAGATCGCCTCGCTGACCCACGCCTTCAACCATGTCCTGCAGGAACTGGAGTTGCGCCAGACACATCTGGTGCGCGCCGAGAAGCTGGCCGCGCTGGGCACGCTGCTCTCCGGCGTGGCGCATGAGCTCAACAACCCCCTGTCCAATATTTCCTCTTCCTGCCAGATATTGATGGAGGAGGGCGATCAGGCCGATCCGGCGTTCCGGCGCGAGCTGCTGGGCCAGATCGACGAGCAGACCATCCGGGCGCGCAACATCGTGCGCTCCCTGCTCGATTTTGCCCGCGATCGCGAATTCAAGACCGAGCCTTTGCATCTCGCACAATTGTTCGAGGAAACCCTGCGCTTTCTCAAGGGCCAAGTGCCGGCGCGCGTGATGATCGCAACCGAAATTCCGCCCGATCTGCTGCTGCATGGCGACAAGCAGCGCTTGCAGCAGGTTTTCCTCAACCTGATCAAGAACGCCGTGGAAGCGCTGGAGGGTGCGGGGGAAATCCGCATCACCGCGCGCAGGGGGCGCGCAACGGGCGATTCGGCACCCTCCGGCAAGGGCGCGCACTTCCTCGCCTTCGGCCGCTGCGAGGGCCATGGAGAAGTGGTGGATATCGAAATTCGGGACAACGGCGCGGGCATCCCGCCCGAGATTCTGCCGCGCATTTTCGATCCCTTCTTCACCACGCGCGAAGTGGGCAAGGGCTCGGGACTGGGACTATTTATCGTTTTTGAAATCATCGAAGAACACGGCGGCTGCATCGCGGTGGAGAGCGAGCCGGGCCAGGGCACGGCGTTCTTCATTCGCCTGCCGCTGCCGGCGGGAGAACATCATGCCTAGCCAAGGAAAACTGCTGATCGTGGACGACGAAAAAGTCGCCCTCAAGAATCTGGAACACGTCATGAAGAAGGAAGGCTATGAAGTCACCGCGACCCAGAGCGGCGCGCATGCCCTGGCCTTTCTGGAGAAGCAGCCCTTCGACGTGGTGCTCACCGATCTCAGGATGGAGAAAGTGGACGGCATGCAGATTCTGCGCAAATGCCGCGAGGCCTGTCCCGATACGGAAGTGGTGCTGATCACCGGCTACGCCACACTGGAATCGGCGGTGGAGGCGATGAAGCACGGCGCGTTTTACTACATCGCCAAGCCGTTCCGCCTGGACGAAGTGCGGAAAGTGGTGGCCGAGGCGGTGGAAAAAATCCATCTCAAGCGCGAGAACCGCAGCCTGCGCGAGCAGGTGGAAAGCTTTCAGGGCAAGGTCAAAATCATCACCCAGGACATCAAGGTGCAGCGCCTGCTGGAAATGGCGCGCCAGGTCGCGCCCACCGGCTGCAACATCCTGATCACCGGCGAATCCGGCACCGGCAAGGAATTATTCGCACGCTATCTGCACGCCCACGGCGAACGCAGCGAGGGGCCGTTCCTGGCGGTCAACTGCGGCGCGTTCAACGAGGAGTTGCTGTCCAACGAATTGTTCGGCCACACCAAGGGCGCCTTCACCGGCGCGGGCACGGACAAGAAAGGGCTGCTGGAAGCAGCGACCGGCGGCACCCTGTTCCTGGACGAAATCACCGAGATGTCGCCCGCCATGCAAGTGAAGCTGTTGCGCGTGATACAGGAGCGGGAAGTGCTGCCCCTGGGCGGCACCGTGCCGATCAAAGTGGACGTGCGCTTCATCGCCGCCACCAACCGCGACGTGCAGGACATGATGCGCCAAGGCGGCTTCCGCCAGGATTTATATTTTCGGTTGAACGTGGTCAACCTGCACATCCCGCCGCTGTCGCAACGCAAAGAGGATGTGCCGCTCTTGGCTTACCACTTCCTCAGAAAATACGCCGCGCTGATGAAAAAAGACGTGACGGAAATCGCGCCCGACGCCCTGGAACTGCTCAAGGTTTACGAGTTTCCGGGCAATATCCGCGAGCTGGAAAACATCATCGAGCGCGGCGTGGCCATCAGCACCGGCGCGGTGATCGAAGCCGCGCACCTGCCCGAGGATTTGCGCGACCTGTCCATCCGCACCTTCCGCAAAAAAGACGGCCGCATTCCATCATTGGAAGAGCAGGAGAAAGACTACATCCGCTGGGTGCTGGAAGAAGCCGGCGGCAACCAGACCCAGGCCGCGCAAATCCTCGGCATCGACCGCGTCTCGCTGTGGCGCAAGCTCAAGCGGTATGAGCTGGAGGCGGAGTGAGGTTGGGATTCCGGCCAAACGCTGGCTCACGCCATGAGCCAGTAAAGGCTGACAATATCAACCCGTGTAGGGAGTGGTCATTGGACAAGCTTTACGCTGGTTGATATAGCGGGTATGGAACATAATGCCAAGCATGCAGCAGCAAGCCATGCCGATGCAGGGGCATGCCAAGGGGGTAGTAGATTCATCAATAAGAAAATCAATGAATAATCAATTCTTCGAGAAACCAATCCTCAACTCCCCCTACGAGCACCCATCTCGGCATTGGGAGCTCGATCATGGGCAGCCCACACAGCAGATTATTGAGAAACGCCGCCCTGCGGAATATATAACCCCGCTTCCCAAGCCTAAGAAACGGAAAGGCCAAGCCGAACAAACATCGCTGTTGCTGGACGATGACAAGGGGCTTTCAACCCAAGCGCAGGAATATCAAAAAACGGCGGCCATCATCAATGCAGTTCGCCAGGAAGTGGGCAAGTGGCGTGCATTGTCTAATCCCAACACTTGGCATGTCTCGCCAGAAACTGCGCGGCTGTTGCAACATTGGCGGCATCACAATTTCAGCGGCGTTCGTCCCTTTTTCTGTCAGGTCGAGGCGGTTGAAACGCTTATCTGGCTGACTGAAGTCGCACCCCAGTTGGGCAAATCATCGGAACGGTTTCTGGATTATCTGACCAACGCCAACAACGATGCCAACCCCGAACTGATGCGGCTGGCGCTGAAACTGGCTACCGGTGCGGGCAAGACTACCGTCATGGCCATGCTGATTGCGTGGCAGACCATCAATGCCGTGCGTCATCCAAACAGTAAGAAATTCACCCGCGGCTTTTTGATTGTCGCGCCCGGACTTACCATCAAAGATCGTTTGAGAGTATTGCAACCCAACGACCCAGATAGTTATTTCAAAAGCCGCGAACTGGTACCCAGTGACATGATGGGCGATCTGGAGCGCGCCAAAATCGTCATCACCAACTACCATGCATTCAAACTGCGTGAACGGATGGAATTATCCAAAGGTGGACGATTGCTGCTGCAAGGGCGTGGCGGCGATCCACTCGACACCCTCGAAACTGAAGGCCAGATGCTCCAGCGCGTCATGCCGGAACTGATGGGCATGAAGAACGTCCTGGTCATCAATGACGAAGCGCATCACTGCTACCGCGAGAAGCCGAAAGCAGAAACCGATGACGAAGACCTGAAAGGTGACGAGAAAAAGGAAGCACAAGAAAATAACGAGGCGGCACGCTTATGGATTTCCGGCCTCGAAGCCGTCAACCGCAAGCTGGGTGTGCCCCGCGTCATCGATCTTTCCGCCACACCTTTTTTCCTGAGTGGCTCCGGCTATGTTGAAGGCACATTGTTTCCCTGGACCATGAGCGACTTTTCGCTGATGGATGCCATCGAGTGCGGCATCGTCAAGCTGCCGCGCGTGCCAGTGGCCGACAACATTCCCGGCAATGAAATGCCCATGTTCCGCAATCTGTGGGAACACATTCGCGCCAAGATGCCAAAGAAAGGGCGAGGCAAAGGCGACACGCTTAACCCGCTCGACCTGCCAACCCAGTTGCAGACCGCGCTCGAAGCACTCTATGGCCATTATGAAAAGACCTTCGAGCTTTGGGCCAAAGAAAAAATCTCTGTGCCGCCTTGCTTCATCGTCGTCTGCAACAACACATCCGCATCCAAGCTGGTGTATGACTACATTTCCGGTTTTCAGCAGCAGCATGAAGATGGTTCCAGCAAACTGGTGGATGGACGTTTTGCCTTGTTCCGCAACCACGACGAACATGGCAACCCGCTGGGCCGTCCGCGCACCTTACTGATAGACAGCGAGCAACTCGAATCCGGTGATGCGCTGGACGACAATTTCCGCAATATGGCGTCTGACGAGATCGAGCGCTTCCGCAGCGAGATCATCGAGCGCACCGGTGATCGGCAGCAGGCCGAGAACATCACCGATCAGGAGCTGTTACGCGAGGTAATGAACACCGTCGGCAAGGCAGGGCGACTAGGCGATTCCATTCGCTGTGTTGTGTCCGTTTCCATGCTCACCGAGGGCTGGGACGCCAACACCGTCACCCATGTCCTCGGTGTGCGAGCCTTCGGCACCCAGTTGCTGTGCGAGCAGGTGATTGGCCGTGCGCTGCGCCGCCAGTCCTACGAACTCAACGAAGAAGGTCTGTTTAACGTCGAATACGCCGATGTGCTGGGCATCCCTTTTGATTTCACCGCCAAGCCGGTGGTCGCGCCTCCACAAAAACCGCGCGAGACCATCCAGGTCAAAGCCATCCGCCCCGACCGCGATGACTGCGAGATCACATTCCCGCGCGTGCAAGGCTATCGCACCGAGCTGCCGGAAGATCGCCTCACTGCCGAATTCAACGACGACTCCGTGCTCGAACTCACCCCCGATCTGGTGGGCGCAACAGTAACCATTAATTCCGCCATCATTGGCGAAACAGTGGATTTGAATCTGGTGCATACCGGCGATGTTCGCCCATCCCAAGTCATCTACGAACTCACCTCGCATCTACTGCTAACAAAATTCCGTGACGCTAACGGCGACCCTCAGCTCAACCTGTTCGGCCAACTCAAGCGCATCACACGTCAGTGGATCGAAGGTTATCTGGTGTGCAAGGGCGGCAGCTACCCAGCGCAACTCAGATATAAGATGCTGGCTGACATGGCCTGTGAAAAAATCGTGGCAGGCATCACCCGATCTGATCTCGGCAAACGTCCCATCAAAGCCGTGCTCGACCCCTACAACCCTGCGGGCAGTACAGCGCATGTCAACTTCAACACCTCCAAGATGGACCGCTGGGAAACCGATGCCCGCCGCTGCCACCTCAACTGGGTGATCCTCGACAGCGACTGGGAGGGTGAATTCTGCCGTGTGGCCGAGTCGCACCCGCGCGTCAAAGCCTACGTCAAAAATCATAACCTCGGTCTGGAAGTACCCTATCGTTATGGCTCCGAAACGCGCAAATACATTCCAGACTTCATCGTGCTGGTTGATGACGGCCACGGCGAAGACGACTTGCTGCATCTCATCGTCGAAATCAAGGGCTACCGCCGCGAAGACGCCAAGGAAAAGAAGAACACCATGGACATCTACTGGGTGCCCGGCGTGAACCACCTCAAGCAATACGGTCGCTGGGCCTTTGCCGAATTCACCGAGGTGTACCAGATCGAGGCCGACTTCAAGGCCAAGGTCGAAACCGAGTTCAATAAGATGATCGAAGGGCTGGCTCATGAACCTCAATAATTCATTAAATGCAGGTCGGGTTTCAACCCGACATGTCGGGCTAAAGCCCGACCTACCCTACTTCAAGCACATCTTCGCGGACAAGGAATTTGACGAGACATCAGTTACCGAGGATTCCTCGGTAACTGCCGTTGTTAGAAAAAAGGGTTGCCCATGAAAACTGAGATCGTTCATACACTCACCGACACCTTCGAAGCTCACACCCAGCAAGCAGAAAACGGTATCGAATTCTGGCTTGCCCGAGACCTTCAGTACCTGCTCGGTTACGATGAATGGCGGAACTTTACGACCGTAATCATCAAGGCAAAAACCGCGTGCGAATTGTCAGGGCATCCAATTGCCGATCATTTTGTTGACGTCAACAAAACGATTTCCATGCCCAAAGGAGCGGAGAAAGAAGTTCCTGATCTTATGCTCACCCGCTACGCCTGCTATCTGATTGCCCAGAACGGCGACCCCAGAAAGCAGCAAATCGCTTTTGCCCAAACCTACTTCGCCATGCAGACCCGCAAGGCGGAGCAGATCGAACAACGGCTGCTCGAAGCCGAGCGAGTATCCGCACGCAAGAAACTCACATCCACGGAAAAAGAACTATCCGAAGTGATTTATGAGCAAACGGGCGACAATCAAAATTTTGCGCTCATTCGCAGCAAAGGCGATCAAGCACTGTTCGGCAAAAACACTCAGGCCATGAAGTCGCAATGGAAGGTGCCGGACAATAGACCGCTGGCTGACTTCGCCCCCACCATCATCCTCAAGGCCAAGGACTTCGCCACGGAGATCACCATCTTCAATGCACGGCAGCACCAGATGGGAACGGAAGCAGCCATCTCCAAAGAACACATCACCAACAACGAGGCAGTCCGTAAAACGCTGCTAGAACGAGGCATCCGTCCAGAGAGTCTGCCTGCTGCTGAAGATTTAAAAAAGGTCGAGCGGCGCTTGGCAGCGGATGAGAAAAAAGCACTTAAAAATCCTGATGCGCTTGACTCCTGAAAACAACCTTCAAGACTGAATCATGGCCAAAAAACCAACATCCAAGCTCACCGTCGAAACCCTCAAGCACGACGACGCCACGCGCAAAAATATCCCCACCGCCGAATACCAGTCGGTGATGCAGAAGGAAGAGCAAAGCCCCGTCCGCGTCGCCTACGAGCGCCGCAACCGCGACCTGGACCCGCAACTGGTATGGCGTGGCAAGGACGAGCAAGACTGGTCTGATCTGGTGGTACACGCCCCGCCGCTCTACATCCAGGAAAAAGTCCACCCCAAGGTACTGATCGACGACCTGAAACGTTTTCACCCCTCTCCCCTGGAGGGAGAGGGGCCGGGGGAGAGGGGGAAACACGGCACAGGCGAACAATTCGACCTCTTCGCCGACTTCAACGGCCTGCCCGACGACAACGCCAAGACCGAGTTCTACCAGCACGACGCCCACTGGGCCAACCGCATGATCCTCGGCGACAGCCTGCAAGTCATGGCCAGCTTGGCCGAGCGTGAAGGTCTGCGCGGCCAGGTGCAGTGCATCTATTTCGATCCGCCCTATGGCATCAAATTCAATTCAAACTTCCAGTGGAGTACCACGAGCAGGACGGTGACCGATGGCAAGAGAGAGCACATTTCCAGAGAGCCCGAACAGGTCAAAGCGTTTCGCGATACTTGGCGCGACGGCATTCACTCCTACCTGACCTATCTGCGCGACCGGCTGACCGTGGCGCGGGATTTGTTGACCGATTCCGGGTCGATCTTTGTGCAGATTGGGGATGAGAATGTGCACCGGGTTCGGGCAGTGATGGATGAAGTATTCGGCGATGACAATCTTGTAAGCGAAATCGTTTTCGCCAAGACGGTTGGACAGACCGCTGACTACCTGCCGGGTACTACCGACTATTGCTTATGGTACGCGAAGCGTAAGGAATCGTTGAAGTACCGCTCGTTATTGAAGTTGAAGGAGTTGGGAGGAGAGGGAACAACCGGTTACCGGTTCGCAGAAAAGGGCCCTTTTGATTGGCGCCCGCTGACACAAGAGGAGAAGAGCGGTGAAGTGCCGGTGCCGGAAGGATTTCGTCTCGTGGCAATCGGTGACCTTTCTTCTCAGCGGCAGGGTCGAGAATCCGGTGAAGGGTCTGCAATGCATTTCGCAGTCGAGTTGAATGGCAGGAACTATTTCCCATCAGGAATTCGTGGATGGTCAACCACGCCGATTGGCATCGAAAGACTACGGGCAGCGAATCGCATATACGCATCAGGCCAGGGAGGGGTCGGCTATGTTCGCTACTTGGACGACTTTGCAGGCCTACCCCTATCGAATGTTTGGACGGACACCGTTGGACAGAGCCAGTACGGTGGATCAAAGATATACGTTGTTCAAACTGGACTTCGCGTAGTTGAACGCTGCATCCTCATGACCACCGACCCCGGCGACCTCGTCCTTGACCCCACCTGCGGCTCGGGTACCACTGCCTATGTCGCCGAACAATGGGGCCGACGCTGGATTACCCTCGACACCTCCCGCGTCGCTCTCGCCTTGGCCCGCGCACGCATCATGGGTGCCCGCTATCCCTACTATCTGCTCGCCGATAGCCGCGACGGACAGATCAAAGAAGCGGAAGTCACCCGCAGCATTCCTAGCAGCCAGCCCACACGCGGCAATATCCGCCAGGGCTTCGTCTACGAGCGCGTGCCGCACATCACCCTGAAATCCATCGCCAATAACGCCGAGATCGACGTGATCTGGGACAAGTTTCAACAAACACTGGAACCGTTGCGCGAAAAGTTGAATAAGGCCTTGGGCAAGAAGTGGGAAGAATGGGAAATCCCGCGTGAGGCAGGCAAGGATTGGACGACCTCAGCCAGTCTGGCCCACCTCGAATGGTGGAAGGCGCGTATCGCCCGCCAAAAGGAAATCGACGCCTCCATCGCCGCCAAGGCCGAGCACGAATACCTCTACGACAAGCCCTACGAGGACAAGAAGAAAGTCCGCGTTGCTGGACCATTCACCGTCGAAAGCCTCTCACCCCACCGCGTACTGGCCGTAGATGAAAACGACGAACTGATCGACCCCAACACCACCGCCCAGCCCGAGGCGGGCTACGGCGAACGTGACTTCGTGCAGATCATTCTGGAAAACCTCAAAACCGCCGGGGTGCAACAGGCGCATAAGGAAGACAAGATCAGCTTCACCGCACTCACCCCGTGGCCGGGCGACCTCGTATGCGCTGAGGCGCGATACGAGGAGAATAGTGATTTGGGAATGGTGAATAGTGAAAAAGGGAAGGAAGCTGAAACTTCGAAATTCGAAATTCCCAATTCCAAATTCAATGAAAAGCGCGCAGCGATTTTCATAGGCCCCGAGTTCGGCACCGTCTCCCGCCCCGATCTGGTGGAAGCCGCCCGCGAGGCCGGTGATGCCGGTTTCGATGTGCTGATCGCCTGCGCCTTCAACTACGACGCCCGCTCAACGGAATTCGACAAACTCGGCCGCATCCCCGTACTCAAAGCGCGCATGAATGCCGACCTGCACATGGCCGACGATCTCAAGAACACCGGCAAGGGCAACCTGTTCGTTATCTTCGGCGAACCGGACATCGACATTCTCGAAGCAGAAGGCGGTCAAGTCCGCGTCAAGGTCAACGGCGTCGACGTGTTCCACCCCAACACCGGCGAAGTCCGCAGCGACGGCGCCGAAGGCATCGCCTGCTGGTTCATCGACACCGACTACAACGAAGAAAGCTTCTTCGTCCGGCATGCGTATTTCCTCGGCGCGAACGATCCCTACAAAGCACTCAAGACCACGCTCAAAGCCGAGATCAACGAAGAAGCCTGGGCATCGCTGAACAGTGACACCTCACGGCCTTTCGACAAACCCAAATCAGGGCGCATCGCGGTGAAGGTCATCAACCACCTGGGGGATGAGGTGATGAAGGTGTTTAGGGTAGGATGATGGGGGAAGAGAACGACATGAAAATACACGAGGCGAAAGTGCCACAATCCAGAAAAAATGGGGTGCCGGAATGATCACTCGACTGACCCTGCGCAACTTCAAGAGCATCGGCGAACAGACCTACGACTTTACGCAATTTGACCTGCTGGTCGGGCGCAATAACAGTGGCAAGAGCACCGTGCTCCAAGCTCTAGCCATCTGGCAGTTTTGCGTTGAGGAATTTCATCGGTCAAAACGCAGTGGCTCAAAGGGAATTCAAGTTGTGCTGCCCAATTTTACTGCCTTGCCAGTACCGGAATTCAACCTGCTTTGGAAGGATAGAACAGATCGGCACTGGCCATTGGTAAACGGCAGCAAAAAGCAGGAATACATCCTGATCGGCATTCGTGTGGAATGGCGGCGGGGGACAGGTGAGACCGATTCGTTTGGCGTGGAATTACGCTATCACTCACCACAAACCATTTACGCCATTCCCAGCGATGGCTGGGCGAAATTCCGTGCCTGCGAGAAGCAGGGCGACTTGCCGAAAATCGCCTATGTGCCACCGTTTTCCGGCCTTGAGCCGATGGAGAAGTGGCTGGATGTTGCGCCGATCCGCCAGCAGGTGGGTAAAGGCCAGCCCGGCAGTGTGCTAAGAAATCTGCTGTTGCAAGTTTGTCCTTCACCCGTCCGTGGGCAGGATGGGCGTATCGTCAAGGGCTATAAACCCCCTGTGGATTGGCAAGAAGTAGCTGGCGTGATTGAGCGTTGGTTCTCTGTCAAAATTCAAGAGCCGAAATACGACTCCGCCAAGGATGTCTATATCACGGTCGAGTACCGTCAGAACGGCAAGGACTACGACATCATCGCCGGGGGGAGCGGTTTTCATCAGACCTTGACGTTGCTGGCTTTTCTGTACGGCTATCAGCCAACAACTATCCTGCTCGACGAACCAGATGCTCACCTGCACGTCAACTTGCAACGTGAGATTCTTGACTACTTCAAGAGGAAATCTCTTGAGCGAAACACGCAGTTCCTAATCGCCACACATGCTGAAGAGTTTGCACGCGGCGTAGATGCCGGCCAGATCGTTTCTCTGTTAAGCCACGTGCCCAAGCGCGTCCAGTCCACGCCTGAAGTGCTGCGTGCTATGGCGGAAGTGTCAAACGAGGAGATTGCCCGGCTGATGGCGTCGGCTTATATCCTCTATGTCGAAGGGGAGAGTGACGAGCGCATCCTGCGTGGATGGGCGGATCAATGCGGTGCCCAGGCCGCGATGGACAAAGTCTGTTTCAAATCGATGGATGGCGGCAGCAAGGAGAACATGAAGACCAGAGCAGACGAGCATTTTGCTGCGCTGAAGCAAATCATTCCGGGTGTGTCGAGGCTGATGCTTTTTGACTATGACAGCGGCGACGCTGCTTTCCACCCCAAGCCGGATAACCAGACGTTGGCTGAATGGAAACGCAAAAATATCGAAAACTACCTACTGGTGCCGGATGCCTGGAAACGGGCAGCGCTGAGGCAGATGGAATGCGGTGAGGACGACCTCTTCGCGCAATCGATCTTGCAGGCTATTGACGCTTTTTTTTCTGACCAGAATTTGACCTTGCCGCCCGGAAAGACTTGGCGAAATGTCACCGCGAACGTATTCAGCGTGGTGGACGGCAAGCGCATCCTGTTCGAGAACGACGACTCACTTTTCCACCAGCTACGAAAAAGCTCACCAACCGTGAGGCTCACTCGCGAACAGGTGACTATGAGTATGGTCGCAGAGGAAATTCATGAGGATGTACATCATTTCATCGGCAAGTTGATTGCGCTGGCTGGAACTAACTGACTCGACTCGCATCTTGAGTAAACCCCACCAATTCCTGATCTACCAAAGCGAAGATGGCGAGATGACTCCGGCGGCAACTGTTCGGTTATTCCGAACAGTTCAAGCCGAGGGGGAACGTGAAGTGACCCGCGAGGTGGAGCACTACAACTTGGACATGGTGTTGACCTGATGGACTTCCGCATCGCCGACGCCTTCACTGACACCTTTGAAGATGGCGAACTGGTTGAAAATTCAGTTGTTCGGTTTTTCCGAACAGATGAATCCGAGGGCAAGCAGCGAGGTTGCGCAAGATTTATACTGAGTCATTGCGAATCCGCCCCGGCACTTACCATGAAAATCATTCGTGTAATAACCGATATTCATGGTATAAAACCCTCATGATTATACGTTCAGCCCAAATAGAAGCGATTCAGGCTGCCCTTTCGCGAAGCCGGATTGTGACGCTGATCGGCCCGCGCCAATGCGGGAAGACGACCCTTGCACGCTTTTTTCTTTCTGAAGAGTCTGCCAATTATTTCGATCTGGAGGATCCCGTCAGTCTGGCTCGCCTCGCTGAGCCCGTGACGGCGCTGGGTGCGCTGAAGGGTTTGGTGGTGATTGATGAGGTGCAACGCCGCCCCGATCTGTTTCCGGTGCTCAGGGTGCTGGCGGATCGCAAGAAGTTTGAAGGCAGATTTCTCATTCTCGGCAGTGCATCCGGCGATCTGCTCCGGCAGTCGTCCGAGACACTGGCTGGCCGGATGGAAACCCTGACGCTCCGCGGTTTCAGTCTGGGTGAGTTGGGCAACCCATCCCCGGAGCGGCACTGGTTGCGTGGGGGATTCCCCTTGTCTTATCTGGCGGCCAGCGATGCCGGCAGCACCGCCTGGCGCAAGAATTTTATCCAGACTCTGCTG
>JACRIU010000106.1 GCA_016235775.1 Hydrogenophilales bacterium | reverse complement strand
ATCAGCTTGTCGAATTGCGCCAGCACCTCCGCGCTCATGCCCAGATTCTGCAAGTCGAGCTTGCCGGATTCTTTGTCGAGCAGGCGCAACACCGCGCGTTCGCCATGTCCGGTGGGTAAAGTGGAAACCCGCACATCGACCGGCTTGCCGCCGATGCGCAACGTGATGCGGCCATCCTGCGGCAAGCGTTTTTCGGCGATGTCGAGCTGCGCCATGATCTTGATGCGCGAAATCAGCGCGGCATGGATCGCTTTTCTTGGCCGCACCACATCGCGCAAGCTGCCGTCGATGCGGAATCGCACCACCGAAATCTGTTCGAACGGTTCGATATGGATATCCGACGCGCCTTCGCGCAATGCCTGCGTCAGCAGCGCGTTGATCATGCGGATCACCGGCGCGTCATCTGCCGATTCCAGCAAGTCTTCGACCGCCGGCATGTCGAGCATCAACTTGGCCAAGTCGAGATCGGATTCATACTCATCGATGACCTGTGCCGCATCGCCGCCCGAACCGGCATAGGCTTTGGTGATTGCCGCTTCGAGCGCTACACGCGACATGGATTTCAGCCTGATGCGCCCGAAACAGCGGCTCACTTCCGCGATCGCCTTCGGTGTGGTTGCGTCCGATACCAGGACTTCAACAGCGCTGCCTGCGGCGCCATCGCGTTGCGCCAGCAGCGCGAAGTCGCGGGCGAATGCGTAGGGAAGAAGGCGGGTGTCACTCACGGCATGTTCTTTGGAAATACTACTGTGGCGCTGCCGCCGGTCCTTGCGGAGCAGCGTTTTGCGGGGGTGTTGGTGGAGTATTTGCCGGTGCGTCCGGTTCGGCCTGGTTGGACAAAGGGCCACCTACCATCCGGCCATCCTGCAATGGCGGCAACAGCGGCGCACCCATGTCCGGCAGTACGGAGGTTTTCTCCGGTTGCCCTGCGATTTCCGCATTGCGGATGTAATCGTAGCGGTCGCCCGCCAGATTCACGCTCTGCTCATTACTGCGTATCACGGTCGGCCGCAAGAACACCATCAAGTTGCGTTTGACGTGACTGCGCGTCTTGTACTGGAACAAATTGCCGATGATGGGAATATCGCCCAGGCCCGGTACTTTTTCGATGCCATCTTCCATTTTGTCATCGATCAAACCGCCCAGCACGATGATCTGCCCATCGTCCACCAGCACGTTGGTATCGAGTGAGCGCTTGGTGGTGGCGAGCCCAGCCCCCCCGGTGCTTACTGTATTATCAATGCCCGACGTTTCCTGATAAATCGCCATCCTGACCGTTCCGCCTTGTGAAATCTGCGGCTTCACCCGCAACGTCAAGCCGATATCCTTGCGCTCGATCGTCTGGAACGGATTTACGCCCGCACTCCCCCCACCCGAGGCCGACGTTGTGTACTGGCCGGTAAGGAAAGGCACGTTCTGGCCGACGACAATCTTTGCTTCTTCATTGTCGAGCGTGATCAGGTTGGGCATCGACAGGATGTTTGCGCTGGTGTCGGATTCAAGCGCATGGACCAATGCGCCCAAGCCGGAGTGGTCAAGAATGCCGAGGGTCAAGCCGTTGCCCGGCGCCAGAGCTGGGCCAGAGGCTCTTGCGGCGGCTTGGCTGATCAGATTGTTGCCTCCTCCCGGTTGCGTGAACCCGGTCAGAGCACCGACCCGATAATTGCTTTTGGCATCCCCCGACAGGACGGCCCATTGCACGCCCAATTCTGCCGCTTTGCTTGCGGACACTTCGACGATCATCGACTCGATATAGACCTGGGCGCGGCGCGCATCGAGCTGGTCGATGATGGCGCGCAAATTCCGGTATACCGCTTCATTGGCGGTGATGATGAGCGCGTTGGTCGTCGGGTCTGCCTGGATGAATCCGGCGGGGCCTCCGTTCGGCAGCAACAGTTGTACTTGCTGGGACGATGCGGGTGACGAAGGGGTGGGCGAGCTTGTTGAGGAGGTATCCGCAGATATCACGGAACGCAAGGTTTGCGCGAGCTTGGCCGCTTCCGCATTCTTCAAGTACACAACATGCACGTTGCCCGGCAGGGCTGTCGGCTGATCGAATTTATCGATCAACGATTTTGCCAATTTGGCGCGTGCCTCGGACGGCGCACGTACAATGACCGCATTGCTGCGTGAGTCCGCCAGCAGGCTTATGCGTCCGGCTTCGCCCCCGGTTGCACCGCCCGGCTCCAGCAGACGATTGACCATCACCGCAATATCGCTGGCGATCGCAAAACGGATGGGCACCACTTCCAGATCGCTGCTCGCGGGGCCATCCAGCGCCGCAATGATTTTACCCAGCCGCAGCAGGTTGTCGGCGTAATCGGTGATGACCAGCGTATTGTTGCCCGGGTT
>JACRIU010000105.1 GCA_016235775.1 Hydrogenophilales bacterium | reverse complement strand
GGCGACACGATCCGGTGCGAACCGCGCAGCGACGGCCGCATCGTGACCGCGACGCCGCTGCCCGGAGTGCCGCCCGAAGCGGATCTGACGGTCCGCGCGGCGACCGCGCTGCGCCAGGCCACCGGAGCCACGGCCGGTGTCACCCTGCAGGTCGACAAGCGATTGCCGATGGGCGGCGGTCTGGGCGGCGGCAGTTCGGATGCGGCGACCACGCTGATCGCGCTGAATCGCTTGTGGTCGTTAGGCTTGTCGCGCGGGCGCTTGATGCAGCTCGGCCTGAAGCTGGGCGCGGATGTGCCGGTGTTTGTGTTCGGCGAAAACGCTTTTGCCGAGGGCGTGGGCGAGAAGTTGCAGGCCTATCCCATGGCGGAGGCGTGGTATGTGGTGCTGTTCCCGCCGGTGCATGTGCCGACCGCACAGATTTTTGCGCATCCGGAATTGACACGCGATACGGTTTCCATCACAATGCGCGCCCTCTTGAACGGGCAAAAGAGCGGGCAAAAGCAACAACTTCGCAACGACCTGCAATCTGTGGTGTGCAATCTCTACCCGGAAGTGGCGCGTTATATAGCCTGGCTGGGCAACTTCGGCAAAGCGATGATGACCGGATCGGGCGCGTGTGTATTTGCCGGGTTTGCCAGCCGCAGTCAAGCTGAAGCAGTATTGCAGCAATTGCCGCACGATATGCGCGGCGTGGTGGCGCAAGGTTTGGCAAAGCATCCGTTGCATGATTGGGTGCTTGATTGATGAAATTGCAAGAGTTTTAGAGGTGTCCTTTAGATGGGGAGTCGCCAAGTGGTAAGGCACCGGATTTTGATTCCGGCATTCGTAGGTTCGATCCCTACCTCCCCAGCCACAATCAGGGCTTATGCCTTTATTTTGATTTTTTAAGGGGTTGTACTTGTCCTACGACAGCTTGATGGTGTTCACCGGCAATGCCAATCCTAAGCTCGCTGCGGCGGTCGCACAGCACCTTCATATCCATCTCGGGCGCGCCACGGTAGGCCGTTTTTCGGATGGTGAAGTGATGGTCGAGCTCCTTGAGAATGTCCGTGGCAAAGATGTGTTCGTGCTGCAATCCACTTGCGCGCCGACCAATGACAATTTGATGGAAGTATTGGTGATGGTGGATGCGTTGAAACGCGCTTCTGCCGGACGTATCACCGCTGCGATGCCGTATTTCGGCTATGCGCGCCAGGATCGCCGCCTGCGCTCGGCGCGCGTCGCGATTACCGCCAAACTGGTAGCCGATATGCTGAGCAGCGCCGGTGTGGACCGCTTGTTGACCATGGATTTGCACTCCGACCAGATTCAGGGATTCTTCGATATCCCGGTGGACAATATTTATGCCAGCCCGATTTTATTGTCTGACGTGTGGAAGCATGATTACCCGAATTTGATCGTGGTATCGCCGGACGTCGGCGGCGTGGTGCGTGCACGCGCCCTGGCGAAGCAACTGGAAGCGGATTTGGCGATTATCGACAAGCGCCGCCCTAAACCGGGCGTGGCGAAGGTAATGAATATCATCGGCGAGGTGTCGGGGCGCACTTGCCTGATTATGGACGACATGGTGGATACCGCCAACACGCTGTGCGAAGCGGCCAACGCGCTGAAGGAAAAAGGCGCGGCGCGCGTGGTGGCATACTGTACTCATCCGGTGCTGTCCGGCCCGGCAATTGAGCGCATTGAAAATTCCGCCATGGATGAACTGGTCGTTACCGACACTATCCCGCTGAGCGAAGCCGCGCGGAACTGCAAGCGCATACGTCAATTGAGTACGGCAGAATTGCTGGCGGAAACGATACGGCGCATCAACAATGAAGAATCGGTGAGTTCGCTATTCACCGAGTAAATGATTTTGGCGGCGGTCATGGGGATCGCCGCAAAGTGGGAATCGTCTGGTCGCGGATGATTCCGTTTTTTGGAGAAATGAAATGGCAATCGAAGTCAATGCAACAACCCGCAAAGCGCAAGGTACGGGTGCGAGCCGCCGTCTGCGTAACACCGGCCGCGTGCCAGGTGTTCTGTATGGATCCGGCGATACGAAAATCATCGAAATGGACCACAATGAGCTGTACCACAAGCTGCGCGCGGAAGCATTTCACGCTTCCGTGCTGACGCTGGATCTGGATGGCAAAAAGGAAGCTGTACAACTGCGCGATTTCGTGATGCACCCGTTCCGCCAGCAAGTGCAGCACATCGACTTTCAACGTGTGGATGCGACGAAGAAAATGCACATCAAGGTACCGCTGCATTTCATCAACGAAGAAATCGCCCCGGGCGTGAAAACCGGCGGCGGCAAGATCAGCCACGTAATGAACGAATTGGACATCACTTGCTTGCCGGCTGATCTCCCGGCTTTCATCGAAGTGGATCTGGCGCATCTGACGCTGGGGCATTCCATTCACGTGTTCGACTTGAAGCTGCCCAAGGGCGTGGAAGCCGCGCTGCATGGCACGCACACTGCCGACGCGGTAGTGGCTACCGTGCAAGTGCCGCGCGGCGCGGTTGAAGCCGTCGCAGAAGCTGCTCCGGAAGCTGCGGCAGCGGCTGCCGCTGCGGCGCCGGCCGCTGCGGCGCCTGCTGCCAAAAAAGCCAAGTAAGCCGGGTAACCGCGTAAACCCGTAAACCCGCCATTGCTGATAAAGGCATGGCGGGTTTTTCTATTCAGGTGCCCTTCAGGCACTTTGAGTTAGGTGGCATGAGCCAGACGCAATGAACCAGATACGTTTGATTGTTGGCCTGGGCAACCCCGGGCGCGAATATGAAACCACCCGGCACAATGTCGGTTTCCGGTGGGTGGATGAACTTGCGCGTGCGCAAAATCTGGGCTTCAAGAATGAGGTCAGGTTTCACGGCTTGGCGGCGCGCGGCCAGTTGCACGGATGCGAAATGTTTCTGCTCAAGCCGCAAACCTTTATGAACGTGAGCGGGAGCGCCGTCGGCGCGCTGGCGCAGTTCTACAAAAGTGCCCCGTCAGAATTGCTGGTGGTGCATGACGAGCTGGATTTGCCGCCGGGTGTGGCTCGCCTGAAGCTGGGCGGCGGACACGGCGGGCATAATGGACTGAAGGACATCATCGCGCATCTTGGCACCAGGGATTTCT
>JACRIU010000104.1 GCA_016235775.1 Hydrogenophilales bacterium | reverse complement strand
TTTTAAAATATTCCTGGTTTTGCCTTTCCTCTGCGTCCTCCGCGTCCTCTGCGGTTAAAGGTTTTAAAAAATATGAAAAAACTCGTCATCGCGTCCAACAATCCCGGCAAGCTGCGCGAGATCGACCGCATCTTGCAGCCCTTGGGCCTGGAAGTCCTACCGCAATCCGCGTTCAATATTCCGGAGGCGGAAGAGCCCTATTGCACCTTCATCGAGAATTGTCTGACGAAGGCGCGCCATGCCTCGGAGCTCGCCGGGCTGCCCGCGCTGGCCGACGATTCCGGCATTTGCGTCGATGCGCTGAACGGCGCGCCGGGCGTTTATTCCGCGCGCTTTGCCGGGGAACCGAAATCGGATCAGCGCAACAATGAAAAATTGATCGAGCTGCTCAAACATGAGAGCAACCGCAAAGCGCATTACTACTGCGTGATCATCCTGGTGCGCCATCCGCACGACCCGCAGCCGATCATCGCGGAAGGCGCCTGGCACGGCGAGATCATCGACACCCCGCGCGGCAGCGGCGGTTTCGGCTATGACCCGTATTTCCTCGTGCCGGCGCTGGGACAAACCGGCGCCGAACTACCACCGGATGTAAAAAACGGCATGAGCCATCGCGGTAAAGCGCTGGCTGAACTGGTCGAGAAGTTGAAGCTCGCGGATTTAATACAGCCTTAACCACGGAAGAACTCGGATAAAGTTTTCCGAACTTAACCTTGGTTCCAAGCAACAAACTTCATGCACATCGCCCCACTCCGTTCCCTGCACAACCCCCACTTCGATGCCCCGCCGCCGCTGGCGCTGTATGTGCATATTCCGTGGTGCGTGCGCAAATGCCCCTACTGCGATTTCAATTCGCATGAGGCGCGCGAGGGCATTCCGGAAGACGCTTATATCGAAGCGCTGACGCGCGACTTGGAAACCGCGCTGCCGCAAGTGTGGGGGCGGCGCGTGCACACGATTTTCTTCGGCGGCGGCACGCCCAGCCTGCTCTCGGCGGATGCGTTGGACCGTCTGCTCACCATACTGCGCACGCTGCTGCCGGTGGAGCCGCTGGCGGAAATCACGCTGGAAGCCAACCCCGGCACGTTTGAAATAGAAAAATTTCGCGGCTTCCGCGCGGCGGGGGTGAACCGGCTTTCGATCGGCATTCAGAGTTTCAACCCGGCGCATCTTAAAAGCTTGGGGCGCATCCATGACGAGCGTGAAGCGCGGCGCGCGGTGGAGATTGCGCTGGAGACTTTCGATAACGTGAATTTGGATTTGATGTATGCCCTGCCGGAGCAAAGCATCGAACAAGCCCTCGCCGACATTGATGCCGCGATCGGCTACGGCGTACAGCATCTCTCGGCCTATCACCTCACACTTGAGCCCAACACCCTCTTCCACGCCCACCCGCCGCCGCTGCCGGATGACGACACCGCGGCCACGATGCAAATCGAGATCGAGGCGCGGCTGGCGGAGAGCGGCTATGAACACTATGAAACCTCGGCCTTTGCCCAGAAACATCATGCCTGTTTGCACAACCTCAACTACTGGCATTTCGGCGACTATCTCGGCATCGGCGCCGGCGCGCACAGTAAGCTCACCGCCACGGATCGCGTCACCCGCAGCATGCGCCACAAACAACCCAAGGCATACATGACGCAGGCGCTGGCAGGCAGCGCGGTGCAGGAACAGCACGATATAGCCGCGCAGGAGATGGGCTTCGAATTCATGATGAATGCGCTGCGTTTGAACGCCGGGTTTCCGCTGGCGCTATTTCAGGCGCGCACCGGCTTGCCGCTCAACGTGATTGAACGTCCGCTGCAAGCGGCGGAAGCGCGCGGCCTGATTGCGCGCGACCTGACGCATATCCGCCCCACGCCGCTCGGACAGCGCTTTCTGAACGATCTACTCGAAATATTTTTGCAGCCGCCGAAGTAATCGCCCTTGTAGCGCCGGCATCTTGCCGGCATGCCGGCTGGAAGCCGGCGCTACATTTTTAAGTCGCGAATCCAAGCCAGTGCCACTTCCACTGATTTTTCTGGCGCATTCATGTGCTCGGCATCGATCTCAACTTTCTTGTGCTTAACCGTTGCAGGAAATAAGGCCATAGCGCGCGTAGTCAACCCTTTCAATCCAGACTCCTCACCTAATGGCGCGACCCAGAGAACATGTGTGCCGGGGAGAATCTTGCCGACATTGGCGGTGAAATTCATCGGCCCATTCGGATCGAAGAAATCCAGATAGACCTTCGCCGCCATGCTGATTTGCTTGGTGCGATTGCCCGTGTTGAAGTCGTCAAAAAATGCTTTTTCGCCACCCTCGCCCCTGGCCACCATTGCCTTGGCTTTGGCGACGCTGGCCGCGAACATCGCCGCCAAGCGTTCACCTTCCGGCGCATGGCCGGGCGCGATCGCGATGAAGCCATCGACCGGCTTGCGCGTCACGTAGTGCAAGCCACCCGCCGCGCCCAGGCTGTGGCCGATCAGGACAATCTTGGTGGCGCCCTTGGCTTTGAGGGCTTGGATGGCGGCATCGATCTCTCCAACGAAGCCATCCGCACCCGCATCGTAAGCCCGGCGGCCCGACCAGGGCATTTCGATGTTCGCGGTCAGGTAGCCGCTTTCCTCCATGCTGCCGGCAAAACCCGTCAGATTGCCGGGGTTGCCCCATTTGCCATGCATCACCACCACACCAATTTTGGGCTCGGCGATTGCCAATCCCGCAATCCCCAAGCAGCACAGACAAACCAGCAAGACATGCCTCATCAGTCGCTTCACGATTTATCACCCTTTATTAGTCAGCTTCGCAGGATTACCATGGACAAACTTATTTTGCGCGAGACTCATTATGAACGCTACACCCGCTCCTTGCGTCCTCGACCATCCCCCACCCGGCGCTAAGCGCGAGGGCGTCGGCATTCCCCAAGTTGAGCCTTTCAATCCTGCTGCGTTCGAGCAAGCCATCACCGATCTGTTGCGCGCATCCGGCGTATCACCGGATAGCGTACACACCGGCAAGACCGCCAAGCGCGTGCGCGAGTTGTGGGAAAAGCGTTTGCTCGGCGGCTATGCCATCGACCCCGCCGATGCGCTGGGCGAAGGCTTTGGAGACGAGCGCGAAGACATGGTGGTGGTGCGCGGCATCGCCATCCATGGCGTGTGCCCGCATCACCTCGTGCCCTTTCGCGGCATCGCTCACGTCGCCTACATCCCCGGCGGGCGTCTGCACGGCTTCGGCCGCATCGCGCGCATGGTCGATGCCATCGGCCACCGCTTCACCTATCAAGAATGGATGACGCGCGATATCAGTGAGGCGCTCATCACTCACGGCAAAGCCTTAGGTGCAGCGTGCGTGATCGAGGCCGAGCAGTTGTGTTTGCTGTTAGGTGAAGACCGGCGCGGAGATGAACGGGTGTATACGCAAGCCTTTGCCGGTTTGCTGCAGGATGATGCGGCGAAGCGGGGGGAGTTTTTGCAGGCGATTAATCGGCGGGGGCCGTAAGGTGCACGCCCTATCAAACCAGATGCAAGCCAACTTTACACACTGCCTCAAACAAAAAAGTATTCCACTTTGGTCATACCAATGGCAGCATTAACCAGCCTACCAACGGACAACCCACCATGCTTGCCGAAAAAATCTCCATCTCGCTCGGGGCAGACACGCTGAATTTCGTGGAGCGTTTCAAAAAACCGCATGCCATGAAAAACCGCTCGCAAGTCATCGAAACCGCGATTGCGCTGCTACAGGAAAAGGAACTGGAAAAATCCTATCGCCTGGCCGCGCAGGAAGCGGATGCGGACTACGACATCACCGCTTCGGATGGACTCGCCGATGAAACGTGGTGAGATTTACTACGCGAACCTGAGCCCCACTGCGGGTTCTGAAATCAATAAAAAACGCGCGGTCCTCATCGTCAGCAATGATGCCAACAACCGGGCGGCGTCCACCATCACGGTGCTGCCCATTACTTCCAACATTGCCAATATTTACCCTTTCGAAATCAAATTGACCCGCACTGACAGCGGGCTTCCTAAGGATTCGAAGGCGCAGGCGCAGCAAATCCGCACGCTTTCAAAAGAACGCATTCCTGGCGGGGCTATCGGCAAACTCGGTGCGGCCAAGATGCGTCTGGTTGAGGCGGCGATGCGCTTGCACTTGGGATTGAATGGATAATATGTAACCCCGCCAGTAGGGGCGAGGCATGCCTCGCCCGATGTATATAGCGGGTCGGGCATGCCCGGCCCCTACCGTCGGGGAAGGATTGGCCGCAAAGAATAATGCTGTTTAGGCGGGGGTAGCGCCTAAACCGCTTTAGCTTTTTGCCACGCCACCATCCCCGCTACCATCGCCTCATCCCCCGCCTCTGTCACAAACACTTTCTCCAAACCCATCTCGCGCGCCGCCTCGGCGATGCGCTCGTGCGGGACGAACACGGGGGTTTTTTTGAGCCATTGCTGCCCGAGCTTGCCGGCCAAGTCGAACAGGTTGTGCAGCACTTCAGTGCTGGTGACGGTGATGGCGTGCAATTCGTTGCGCGCCCAGAGGTAGAGCAGTTTTCCGTTGTCGGCTTGCGGCTTTTGCCGCCGGTAGCATTCGGCGTATTCATGCTGCGCGCCGCGCTGAGCTAATTCATCCCCCAGCAGCTCGCGCCCGCCATCGCCGCGAAAGATCACGATGCGTTTGCCCGCCACGGCTTGCATCTCCGGCAGTGCGAGCAGGGCTTCGCTGTCGAATCGCTGTTGGGGCGTAATCACGTTTTTGACCCCGTATTGCGCCAGCACTTTGGCGCTGCCTTTGCCGATGGCGGCGATCTGCAAGCCAGTGGGAAGCTTGCGCCGGGCGCGTATCAAGTTCATGGCCTTGTTGACGGCGTTCGGGCTGATGAAGATGGCGAGGTCGAATTGATCCAGCCGGTCGATGAGGGCGTTAAGCGGCTGAAGATCGGGAATATCCACGATCTCCAGCGCGGGAAACAGAATGGGATTGCCGCCGGCTTGGCGGATCAGATGGGCGAGATGTTCGGATTGATGCGCCGGGCGGGTAACGAGGATGCCTAAACCCGCGAGCGGGGCATGTTTCACACCAACACTCCCAGTTCAGCGAGTATCTTGCCCGCACCTTGCGCGAGCAGTTCTTCGGCCAGGGCCATGCCGATTTTTTCGGCATCGGCCGGGGGGCCTGCGAGCGTGGCTTGCACAAAGCGCTTGCCTTCGAGATCGGCGACGAAGCCGGTGAGGCTGAGTTGCCCATTGAGTATTTGCGCGTAGCCGCCCAGCGGCGTTTGGCAGCTTCCGGCCAGACGGCGGCTCATGGCGCGCTCGGCGCTGACGCAGGCAGCGGTGCCGGGGTGATTGAGCGGGGCCATGAGTTCGATCAAATCGGCGCGATCATCACGGCACTCGATGCCGATGGCGCCTTGGCCCACCGCCGGCAGGCTATCAGACGGCGCCAGGGTGGAGGCGATGCGCTCGCTCAATTCCAAGCGCTTTAATCCCGCCGCAGCGAGCACGATGGCGGCGTATTGGCCTTCATCCAATTTGCGCAGCCGGGTTTGCACGTTGCCGCGCAGCGGGGCAATGGTCAGGTGCGGGTAATGCGCCTTGAGCAATGCCTGGCGGCGCAGGCTGGAAGTGCCCACCACCGCGCCCGCGGGCAGATCGGCGAGATGTTTATAGTCATTCGAAACCAGTGCATCGCGCGGGTCTTCGCGCTCGCCGATGGCGGCCAGGGTAAAGCCTTCGGGCAGATTCATCGGCACGTCTTTCATGGAGTGCACGGCGATGTCGGCGCGCCCGTCCGCCATGGCGACTTCCAGCTCTTTCACGAACAGGCCCTTGCCGCCGATTTTGGCCAGGGGCGTATCCAGGATTTGATCGCCGGTGGTGGTCATGCCCAGGATGGATACGTCCAGCTCCGGGTATAATGCGCGGGTTTTAGCCTGGATGTGCCGCGCCTGCCACAGGGCAAGCAAGCTTTCACGCGAGGCGATAATGAGTTGGGAGGGTTGCTTGGAACTCACGGGTGATCTTCTGTCTTAAGTAAGGATGGCCGCATGCGCGGCGGAGTTAAAAAATGAATCGGCTGAAGTACGGAATTGGCTTTTTCGCGGCTATTTTAGCATGCCTGGCACTCGCCTCCGCGCACGCGGTGGAGCGCGGCAAGCTGCCATTGGCAACGGATTTAAGCCGTGATGCCAAGCTGGCGCGGGAAAAGCAGATCCCCATTTTGATCCTGTTTTCCATGCGGGGCTGCGCCTATTGCAACCGGGTGCGGGAGGAAGTTTTGATCCCCACCACCCTCAATGCCGACTACGACAACAAGGTCATCATGGTGGAAATCGATTCCAGCAACCCCGCCAAGCTGATCGATTTCGAGGGCAAAGCCACGACCCAAGCCGCCTTTGTCGCCAGAAACAAGGTCGGGCTGAGCCCAACGGTGAAATTTTTCGATTCCCAAGGACGCGAAGTGGCGGACCCGATTGTTGGCCTGGTGACAGTGGATTACTACGGCGGGTACCTCGATCAAGCGATCGATACTTCGATTGCGAAGATACGGGGTGCGGAGCCTGCGAATTAGCCGTTAAACGGCATTTCACCACGGAGTACACGGAGGGCACGGAGGCTCTTTTCAATACCCCCTTGAGGGTAAAAAAAATCCCGCTGCCTTCATGACCGAATTCTCTGCCAGGTGAGCCCGGCTTGTTTCACAAACTATTTGTATTACTCCGCGTCCTCCGTGGTGAAAAAGGTTTGGGGGATTGGGGCGACACACATTCGCTACATCTTAGCGCTTAAACTCCTTAATGATGTGCTGCTGGCGCCGGCTCACCGGCAAGCGCTCCGCCATCCCTCTGATCCGCGCCACCCAGCCGCTGCCGGCGCCTTCGCCTTCTTCCGGGTCGTGATCCACGCGCTCGAAGCCTTCGATGTAATCCCGTGCCAGCAGGCAGTTGCGGTGAATGCGCACGAAACGCTCGGTAAATTCCTGCTCCAATTTCACCAGTGATTCTTCCAGCAGATATTCCTTCTCCAGGGTGCGCACGGTGACGTATTTCAGTTCGGCTTTCAGGAACACGACATCGGCCAGCGGCACCAGCAGGATACGGCCCCGGTCGCCGATGGAAATATGCGTGCGCGCCTTGCCTGCCGCGCCTTTCAGCGCTTCCATGCGGGCATGGGTAAGGGCGCGGGCTTTTTGCAGCGCGGCGATCAGGCGTTCGGGGCGGATCGGCTTGAGCAGGTAGTCGATGGCGTTCACTTCGAACGCTTGGATGGCGTAATCGTCATAGGCGGTGGTGAAAATCACCGCCGGGGCGGGTTCCAGCTTGAGCAGATGTTCGGCGGTTTCGATGCCATCCATGACCGGCATGCGGATGTCGAGCAGCAGCACGTGCGGCTTGCTCGCTTCGAGTTGGGCGATGGCTTCTTTACCGTTGCTCGCTTCGCCCACCACGGTCAACGGCAATGCGGCGCTGATGTCGGACAGCACATCGCGCAGGCGGCGGCGGGCCGGCGCTTCGTCGTCCACGATCAAAATGCGCAAAGGGGTCTCGCTCATGGCGCCTCCGCTTTCACGTAGGGAAACGTAATGTGTACCTGGTAGTAGCTGCCTTGCACTTCACATTTCAGCCGCGCCTCGGCATCGAAGTGCAGTTGCAGCCGCTCGCGGATATTTTGCATCGCCATTTTGTTGCCGGCGTGGTGCGAGCCTTCTTTCAGGTAGGGGTTTTTGATCACCAGATTGACCTGGTCGCGGCTGTGGAAGATGTTGACCGAGATTTCACCCGGCTCGGCCGCCGGCTCGATGCCGTGATACACCGCGTTTTCCAGCAGCGGTTGCAGGATCAGGGGCGGCACCATGGCGTCTTTCGGCATTTTGTCGATGTGCCAGGCGATTTGCAGGCGATCGCCCAGGCGCAGATTTTCCAGTTCCAGATATTGCCAGCAGAGATTGACTTCATCTTCCAGCCGCACCAGTTCGCGGTTTTCCTTCATCAACACCCGGAATAAATCGGCCAAATCCTGCAAGGCGCGTTCGGCGCGCTGCGGCTCGCTGCGCACCAGGCTCATCACGGCGTTGATGCTGTTGAACAGGAAATGCGGGCGGATGCGTGCTTGCAGCGCTTGCAGCCGCGCCTCGCCGATGGCCGGGGAGAGGATGCGGCCGCGCATGTTGAAATACAGCAGCAGCACGGCGGTCACCAGCCCGGTCAGCAGCCAGGCGCGGTCCAGCGGCCCCGCGCCCTCAAACAGGAAAATCCGCTTCAGCAGCAGCACATGCACCGCCGTGACACAGCTCAGCGCGATGGCCAGCACCGCCGCCACGCCGTAGTGATAAGGCAATCGCAGCAGTGGTTTTTTGAGCCCGCACAACAGAGCCAGGCATAAGAGCAGCGCGGGTTGCATCATGAGCGAAACCTGTTGCAACTCACCCCATACCGCGGCATAGCCCTGCACCCGCACCAGCGCCGCGGCCAGGCCCATGAGATTGACGATCACCAGCACGCGCAACATCACGCCCAGATTGCAGAAGTCCGGCAGCGTGACGGGGTAGGCATTATTTTGATTTATACTTGGCACCTGTCTATTGTGGTTAAGGCCTATTCCCGATGCAAGAAAAACCCGCGAAAGAAAAACCTGGCGGCGGTGCATGGTCCGGACGGTTTAGCGAGCCGGTGGACGAGTTGGTGAAACGCTTTACCGCGTCGGTCGCCTTTGACCAGCGGCTGGCGCTGTTCGACATCCAAGGCTCCCTCGCCCACGCGCAAATGCTCTCTGAAGCGGGGCTCTTATCCCAGGACGACCTGGCCAATATCCGGCTGGGCATGGAGCGCATCCGGGGCGAGATCGAGTCAGGCAAATTCCATTGGTCGGACGATCTGGAAGACGTGCACATGAATATCGAGCGCCGGTTGACCGATCTGGCGGGCGATGCGGGTAAGCGCCTGCACACCGCCCGCTCGCGCAATGACCAGGTGGCCACCGACATCCGGCTTTACCTGCGCGACGCCATCGACCGCTTGCAGGATCGCATCCGCGCCTTTCAGCTCGCGTTGCTCGACCTGGCCGAAACGCACGCCGCGACCGTGATGCCCGGCTTTACCCATTTGCAAGTGGCGCAGCCGGTCACGTTCGGCCATCACCTCATGGCCTATTTCGAGATGTTGAAGCGCGACGCGGGCCGGCTGGCCGATGCGCGCAAACGCGTGAACCAATTGCCCTTGGGCAGCGCGGCCCTGGCCGGCGCCAGCTACCCGATTCAGCGCGAGCGGGTGGCGGCCTTGCTCGGCTTCGACGGCGTATGCGAAAACTCGCTCGACGCCGTATCCGACCGTGATTTTGCGATCGAGACGAGCCATGCCTGCGCCTTGATCATGATCCATCTCTCGCGTTTTTCCGAAGAGCTGATTCTGTGGATGAGCCCGCGTTATGGCTTCATCCGGCTCGCCGACCGCTTTTGCACCGGCTCCTCCATCATGCCGCAGAAGCGCAATCCGGATGTGCCGGAACTGGTGCGCGGCAAAACCGGGCGCGTGATCGGGCATTTGATGGGCTTGTTTACCCTGATGAAAGGCCAGCCGCTGGCCTACAATAAAGATAACCAAGAGGACAAAGAGCCGCTGTTCGATACCGTGGACACGGTGCTGGATAGCCTGACGCTGTACGCCGGCATGATGGGCGGTCTGACGGTGAACGCGGAAGCGATGCGCGCCGCGGCACGCGAGGGCTACTCCACCGCGACCGACCTGGCGGATTATCTGGTGAAAAAAGGGCTGCCGTTCCGCGATGCGCACGAGGCGGTGGCGCGCGCGGTGCGCCATGCCGAGGAGCAGCACTGCGATTTGGCGGATCTGCCCTTGGAGACGCTCAAGCAATTCTCGAATTTAGCTGGCCCGGACATATTTGAAGTCCTGACCCTGGAAGGCTCGCTGGCGAGCCGCGGCCACATCGGCGGCACCGCGCCGATGGCGGTGCGCGCCGCCATTCAGCGCGCCCGAGAAGCGCTCCAATGACCTTACCCCTCTCTCCTAGCTCTCTCCCACAAGGGGAGAGAGGGAAATAGGCTCGCTACGCGAGTTTCACCTTACTTAGGATAAGCATGGAATTTTTTACCCAAACGTGGGTTGAAGGCTTCGCCCAAAAGTGGAACGCCGACGCCGAGATGGTACGGCCCTTGGCCGAGACGGGCTTCTCCGCCGTGCTCGCTTTTGGCTACCCTGGGCAAGATACGCCCAGCGTGTTGCTGGATGTGGTAAATGGCAAAGTGGAGCGCGCCGGTCTGGTGAATAAGGTCGCGCAACTTCCCGCTATCGATTGGGATCTGCGCGCCCTGCCCGAGCAATGGCTGATGTGGCAATCCAAGCCGCTCACGCTCTCCGGCCTGGGGGTGGCGGTGCAAAACGGCCAACTGCTATTCAAGGCCGGGGATTACCGCAAGATGATCCGGACACCGAGCTTGGCCAGTCCTTTTTTGCGGTTTTTTAATCTGTTGTAACCGCGGATGCACACGGATAAACACGGATTAAGGCAAAAGCATTGCCACAGCGGGCGCAGAGAAGATTGAAATATTTGGCACGGTTATAAACGGTTTTATCCGTGTTAATCCGTGTGCATCCGTGGTTCCAAAGCCTTTATTGCGGCGTGTGCAGCCGGCAAATCTGCCGCGTCTCCGGCACCGCCAGCCGATCGTTAGTCAGCCCGCAGTTGTAAATGCGCGCGCTTTCGCGCTGTAGATGGACGCAGGTGTTGCACACGCCAAAAGGCCGTTCGTTTTGCATGGATTGCAGGTTGCGCAGGGTTTCCAGCAGCACCAGCACCGTGGTTTTGACCCGCGCCGGGCTCACGTTCGCGGCGGCGGTTTGCCAGACGGGGGCAAGCTGGGCGTCTTTCATCAGGCGTTTGCCGGCGGCGGAGAGCTTGAGCCGCACCACGCGCTTATCCGCCTCATCCACATAGCGCGCGACCAAGCCTTTCCGATACAGCAGCAGCAGACTTTGCGATACCGTGCCCTTGGTCAGGCCCAGGTATTCGGTCAGCGCCTGGGGGGTATTGCTGTAACGGTTGGCTTGTTTCAGATAGCTCAAGGCTTGCAGGTGCACCGGGTGCAGGCGGTAGGTGCTGCCCACGCGGCGCATCTCGGCGCGGATCACGTTGCCTAAACGTTCGGTCAATTCCAGCAGGGTGAAAGCGTTCTTGCGCATGGCCTACTCCTGAAACCTTGCCTGAAAATAGGTTTCGTGACGATACCATAATACCAGGCGTCGGGCGTCAGAAGCTGGGATTCAGTGTAGGTTAGCCCAGCTTTATTGCTTCACCTGCTTGTTGGCTGGCATAAGCGGAGAGCGACTCGAATAACTCCGAACCATCGCGGGTATTGCGCCAGGCGGCGCCGTCCCAGCGGTAGTGATAGCCGCCCGATTTGGCCGCGACCCAGATTTCTTGCGTGGGGCCTTGGCGGTTGACGATGATTTTGCTGCCATCCTCGAATTCGAGGCTGAGGATGCCGCCCGCGGTTTCGTAGTCGAGGCAGGCATCGCTCGCATCGAGCGCGGCCTCGATTTTGAGGAAGGTGGCGTCGGCCAGTTGGTTGAACTCGGTTTCGGTCATGATTTTTCCCTGATAAGATGCGGGTTCATTTTGATGGTCGTGAACCCGATGCGCACTCTTCTCATCATATTGGCCCTTGGCCTCGGGCTGCAAGCTTGCGGCTTCAAAGGCCCGCTGGTGCTTCCCGCGCCGCAAGCCGCGCCGGTCACGCCCGCCCCCGCCCCGGATATCAGTCAGGATCTAAAGAAGTGAACCCCTTCGAGTACCGCGCGGGACGCCTTCACGCGGAGGACGTCCCCTTAAGCGATATCGCCCAGGCCATCGGCACCCCAAGCTATGTTTATTCGCGCCGCGCGCTGACCGAGGCGTTCCAGCGCTTCGATTCAGCCTTCAAAGGCCAGCCGCATTTGTTGTGCTATGCGGCCAAGGCGAATTCAAACCTGGCCATCCTCAACCTGTTCGCCCGTTTAGGGTCGGGGTTCGATATCGTCTCCGGCGGCGAATTGAGGCGCGTGCTGGCGGCGGGCGGCCAGGCGAATAAAGTGGTGTTCTCCGGCGTGGGCAAGACCGCCACCGAAATGAAACAGGCGCTGGAAGCGGGCATTCTGTGCTTCAACGTCGAATCGGAAGCGGAGTTGGAACGGCTGAACCTTGTCGCGGGCGAGCTAGGCCGGCGCGCGCCGGTCTCGCTGCGCGTCAATCCCAATGTCGATCCGAAGACGCATCCGTATATTTCCACCGGCCTCAAAGAGAGCAAGTTTGGGGTTGAGTACGGTGCGGCATTTGATCTGTATCGCCGCGCGGCCGCAATGCCCCATATCTTCGTTACGGGGATCGACTGCCATATCGGCTCCCAAATTACCGAAGTGGAACCCTTCATCGACGCCTTGGACAAAGTGCTGGCCTTGGTGGATCGCCTGACTGAGGCGGGCATCCCGCTCGCGCATCTGGATCTGGGCGGCGGCGTGGGCATCCGCTACCGGGACGAGACGCCCATCGAGCTCGATCATTACGCCCAGGCAATCCAGTCGCGCTTGGCCGGACGCAGTTTGAAACTGCTGCTCGAACCCGGCCGCGCGCTGGTCGGCAATGCCGCCGTGTTGTTGACCCAGGTCGAATACCTCAAGCCGGGGGAAAGTAAGAGCTTCGCCATCGTCGATGCCGCGATGAACGACCTGATGCGCCCGGCGCTGTACGATGCCTATCACGACATCCTGCCGGTGGCGCCGCATTCCGGCGCCCAGCGCGCGTACGAGGTGGTCGGCCCGGTGTGCGAAAGTGGCGATTTTCTCGGGAAAAACCGCTATCTGGTGCTGGAAGCCGGCGACTTGCTGGCGGTGATGTCGGCCGGCGCCTACGGCATGAGCATGAGCTCCAACTACAACGCCCGGCCGCGCGCGGCGGAGGTGATGGTGGACGGCGAGCAGCTCTTTTTGGTGCGCCGGCGCGAAGAAATCGACCAGCTCTACGCTTTGGAAGGTGTTTTACCCCCCGCTGCGTGAAAAAAATGTCGCATTCCCGCGACAAATTTATTTTTTCATCGGCAACCAGTATCGACTCAAAACCATCTCTCGGATCCCGCGCTGGATGGGCAATTCGAGACGATGCCCCCTCCCGATAATTGGTTTCGTATCAATACTAAAGTTTTTAAGTCCTTATCCGATAACAAAAATGTGCAAGGTATCGCACAAAAGCACTTGTGCGTGATTACGGTGTGCAATACATTTCGCGTCACCAAGTGGCATTGCTCTCAATTGAGTCACGAAAAGTAAGAGTTGCGCGTGAGTCAATTGCGGGTCAAGGCAGTTTAGGGTGCCACTGCGGGAGTGCAGACCTTGTGGTTGTGCGCATTAATTGCTTCTCGTCACTAACTGAAAAGGAGTTTGACCATGGCAACAGCAAAACCAGCAGCCAAGAAGAAGCCGGCTGCGAAAAAAGCGGCAGCTAAGAAACCGGCTGCTAAAAAGAAGCCGGTAGCCAAAAAAGCGGCGGCCAAGAAGCCTGCCGCTAAAAAAGCAGCGGCTAAAAAGCCAGCAGCCAAGAAGAAGCCGGCTGCTAAAAAGGCAGCCGCTAAGAAACCGGCTGCTAAAAAGAAGCCGGCAGCCAAGAAAGCGGCGGCCAAGAAGCCTGCCGCTAAAAAAGCAGCGGCTAAAAAGCCAGCAGCCAAGAAGAAGCCGGCTGCTAAAAAGGCAGCTGCTAAAAAGCCCGCTGCTAAAAAAGCTGCTGCTAAAAAGCCCGCTGCTAAAAAAGCCGCTGCTAAAAAGCCCGCTGCCAAGAAGAAGCCTGCTGCTAAAAAGGCTGCTGCGAAAAAGCCCGCAGCAAAAAAGCCCGCTAAGAAGGCCGCCGCTAAGAAGCCTGCTGCTAAAAAAGCTGCGCCGAAAATGGCGGCACCCGCTCCGGCTCCTATCGCTCCGGTTATTCCGAAGCCGATGGCAACCGTGGCATCTCTGCTTAAGTAATACTAAGCGGGTTCAAGCCTTCGGGCGGATGGGGGAACCCATCCGCTTTTTTCATTTGTGAGGGGCCAAATTGACCGGCGTGATTGGGGCAGATGGCGGCGCCACATGCTTCCTGGCTTGCAGCCACACGGCGAACCGGAAACCGAGCAATAAGGCCAGCACGAGCGCATAGAGCGCGGGCTGCGTGATGTCTTTCTTGACCAGCCACCAGTAGTGCACCACGCCGCCGATACCGATCAGGTACGCCAGCCGATGCAATTGCTGCCAGCGCCGCCCCAGCCGTCGCATCATGGCGTTGGTCGAGCTTGCTGCCAGCGGCAATAACAGCACAAAACTAGCGAATCCCACCGTGATGAAGGGGCGCTTCTTGATGTCTTTCAAGATCGCCGCCCAGTCGAAAAACTGATCCAGCCAAAAGTATGTCGTAAAGTGCAGGCAGGCATAAAAGAAGGCGAATAGGCCGAGCATGCGCCGTACGCGGATCAAGGCCTTGTATCCCGTGAGCCGTCGTAGCGGGGTGATCGACAGCGTGACCAGCAACAAGACCAAGGTCCAGGTGCCGGTGGATCGAGTGATGAATTCGATCGGATTCGCGCCCAACCCGCCGCTGAAGGCGAGCCAGATGAGGCGGCCGAGGGGGATTAAGCAACCAAAAAATAAAACTGCTTTAGCCACGGATGCACACGGATAAACACAGATAAAACCCACAAACAGACATGAAATAGCCTTCCTTAACCATGATGCCTAAGTCGTAATCAGTGTTTATCCGTGTACATCCGTGGTTAAAAAAACTTGCGCAAATCCATCCCCGCATACATCCCCGCCACTTGCTCGCCGTACCCGTTAAACGGCAGGGTTTTGCGCTTCAGGAATTCGCCGATGCGGCGCTCTTTGGCCTGGCTCCAGCGCGGGTGATCGACATCCGGGTTCACGTTGGAGAAGAAACCGTATTCGTTCGGCGTGGCGCGCATCCAGGACGAGATGGGGGCTTTTTCCACCAGGCGAATGCGCACGATGGCCTTCGCGCTTTTGAATCCGTATTTCCAGGGCACGGCCAAGCGCAGTGGCGCGCCATTTTGGTTCGGCAGCACCTCTCCGTACAGACCCACAGCCATCAGGGTCAAGGGATGCTGCGCCTCGTCCAAGCGCAAGCCCTCCACATACGGCCAATCCAACACCGGTGAGCGTTGCCCCGGCATGCGCTTCGGATCGTTGAGCGTGGTGAATTCGACAAACTTGGCGCTGCCGGCGGGCTCGACGCGCTTCAAAATTTCATTCAGGGGAAAGCCGATCCAGGGAATCACCATCGACCAGCCTTCGACACAGCGCAGGCGATACACGCGCTCTTCCAGCGGCCATTTCAGCAGGTCTTCCATGTCAAAGGTGCTTGGGCGCTTTACCAGCCCATCCACGGTCACCGTCCAGGGCCGGGGCGCGAAGTTGCGCGCCTGGATAGCCGGGCTTGCCTTGTCGGTGCCGAATTCGTAAAAGTTGTTGTACGTGGTGACGTCGTTGTAGGGCGTGAACGCTTCGTCTACGGTGTAGGCGGATTTTTTAACGCCCGGCAGCTTGGCTGCGGCATCCGCCCGCAGCGGGAGCGCGGCGACCGCGCTTATCGCAGCCGCGCCTTTGATGAATTCGCGCCGCTGGTGATAAATCGCGGGGCCGGTGATTTCAGAGGGTTGGATATCGGCAGGACGGCGGATCAGCATGACATGGCTCCTTTGCCGATTGGTCGGGGATGCGGGGGAAAGCTTACAGGACTGGAACGTGATCTCGAAAAGGAGGTTCTGGAAAAGGGGAAGGCGTTTTTCATCACGGAGGACGCAGAGGACACGGAGGAAAAACAGTGCCAATTCATTTTGACTGAATCACCTGCTGGGTGAATAGGCTGGTTGAGTAAAGCATTTGAACTACTCCGTGTCCTCTGCGTCCTCCGTGGTGAAATGCCGTTTTTAGGTTTATAGGAAAGTGAGCCCACTTAAATTTCAGTCCGGTTCTCTACGCTTGGACTAGGGATTCAACTGCCGATACACCGTCTCCGCCACTTTGAGCAGCTCCCCCTTGGGTAAATCGCCCGAGAGCGCATAGCCGAAATCGCGGTCGATCCAGTAAAACACGCTGGCGCCTTTTTCCTTGGCGAAGCGGAATGCGGTTCCGGCATCGCGCGCAGGCTCGCGTTTCACATACAGCGTCAGGCGTTGGCCGCGATTGTCCTGGTACATGAACTGCGCCGCCGGCCCGGCGTCAGACGGGAGCAAGCGCCCCCCCATCAACTCGAACCCGGCGCCGGACAAATGCGGGGCGCGCACATCGCCGCCCAGACGCTTCGACAGCCAATTGACCAAGTGCGCCTCTTGCTGCGCGCTCACTTCGACCGGGTGCAACACTTCGGGTACAAAGGCGACATGCGCGAATGCAGCTTGCTTCGACAGCGCCATCGGCCCCATGGCGGGCGCGGTCACGCCGCGCAGCCCATAGCCCACGACCAAGCCCAGCGCCAGGGTGCCGGCCATGGCCGCAACACGCAGCCATTGCGGGTTGGATCGTGGGCGTTGCCTGCGTTGCAAAGCGGCCGGGAGCGGCTCTTCCAGCGTCGGATCGAATAGGGCGTGCAGCATCTGGTTCTGCTTGCGGTAGGCCTCGACGCGCGCCAAAGCTTGCGGGTTGGCGCCGAGGTAAGCTGCGATCTCGGCATTTCGCGCCGGGTCGAGCTGCCCATCCACATAGGCATGCAAATCTTGTTCGTTCACATTCATTTCACTCTCCGCAGCGTGGTTTGCGGCGTACCGGCCAAGGCGAGCCGCAACCGTTCGCGCCCGCGCGCCAAGCGCGACATCACGGTGCCCAAGGGGATGTTCAGCACCTTGGCCACTTCTTCGTATTTCAATTCTTCCAAGCCGATCAGCAGCAGCACTTCACGGTATTCCGCCGGCAACTGGGCCAGCGCGCCGGCCAGATCTCGCACTTCCAAAGACCGCTCTTGATTGCCAGTCACAGCGATCTCGAACGGTTCATCCGGCATCTGCTCCTCCGGGCGTCGAGCGCGGTGATCGATCTGGTTGATATGCACGTTATGCATGATGGAAAACAACCAAGCACGCAGATCCGAGCCGCGCCGCCATAGCGAGAATTTTGACCAGGCGCGCTCCAGCGTGTCCTGCACCAAATCATCGGCGCGGGTCGTGTCGCCCGTCAGCGCGCGGGCGTAGCGGCGTAGACGGGGGATATGGGTTTCGATTTGGTGGTCGGTGGTCATGGGTTAATTTGTTTGTTCAAACACGTCTTTACTTGTGCGCTTCGCGCGTTATTCGGGCCGGTCATGCCCCGGCGGGGCAGTTACTTTTTCTTGCTTGCCCAAGAAAAAGCTAACCAAAAAGAAGGGCACCCCGTTCACCGGTCGCCCCGTTGGGCGACTCCCCTGCGTTGCTCGCCAGACCGGGCGGCTGCGCAACTCGCGCGATCCGCTGCGCGGCCACGCGCTCAAACAGGTGCTCGCCGAATTCCCCGGCCCGGCTGCGCTACTCGGCGGCTCGCAGGGGCCCCAAGGTCAACACCAGCGGAACATCAGCGCTTTGTAACTACCGACAAAAAATGGTGGTTGCACTTGAGTAAACAGGTGGCTGGTACCGTTTATTCCATGAGAAATGAAATTTTGGCACTGCGCTGACAGTGCTTACGTCCAGCCCATGTAGGGCGCCGAAAGGAAAAAATCCGGTGCAATGCGCTTCGCTTATTGCCCTACGCGAATTAACTGCTGCTGATGACTTGCTGCGGCAATTCCAAATTCAATTTAGCCGCAATCGCCTCGGCAGCATTAAAAAATTCTTCCGCCCGCGCCGGATGACTGAAGTAGGCTTGGGCCAGATGTTGCAGCGCGTCCGGTTGGCCGTAGTGTTGGGCGATGAGGTGGACGAGTTCGCCGGCATCGGCGCCGGCCACTTCGCCGCTGAGCAGCACGCCGCTTTGCGCGTCGGCGACGAGGCGCACGAAGCCGTCGGCATCGTCTTGGCCCAGGGCGCGCGGGTTGGTGTCAAAAGTGGCGATGCCGATGGCGGGGTCATTTTTCTCGGCTGCGCCGTTGAGGCCGATGCGGCCGAGTTCGAGGGCGGAGTACACCATATCAGGTACGGCTTTGCGGTCGTGTTTGCGTGATTCTGCTTGCAGGATATTGGCCACCGCGACGGCCGCATCGGCTAGGGCGTGGTTGGCGGTCATGCGTGGGTTGGTGACGTCGCCGATGGCGTAGATATTCGGCTGCGCGGTTTGAAGGTACTCATTGATTTTGATGAATCCCTTGCTGTCGGTATTGAGGCCGGCGGCATCCAGATTGAGGCCGGTGGTGTGCGGGCGGCGGCCGGTGCCGAGCAGCACCCAATCGACGATGACTTCTTCACCGCCTTGCAGGATGAGTTTCACGCCTTCGGGCAACATTTCCACCGCTTCGGGACGATTGCCGGTTTTGGGCTCGATGCCGAATTGCTTGAATTTATCCATGAGCAATTTGAGCGTGGGCGGGCTGAAGCAGGAACTGGAAAGCGGCGCGGTCTGGCTGATCCACACCACTTCTTTGCCGAGCATGGTGAGGATGAAGGCGAACTCGGCGCCGACGGTGCCGGAACCCACAATCGCTACGCGCTTGCCCGCCGGTGGTGGTTGATTGAATAGCTCGTCGCTGGTGAGTACTTTGCCGTCGGTCTGGTAGAAGGGCTTGGGCACATAAGGGTAGCTGCCGGTGGCGACGATGAAATGGTGCGCGGTAATCCGGTCGTGGCCATCGAGCGCGATGGTGTTCGCATCTACAAATGAGGCGCTGGCGGCGAAACCGCTAATGCCAAGCCGTTTCATATTGCCGATGTAACTGTCGCGAACGGTTTTGACGACTTTCTTTTGATGTTCCCACGCTGTGCCCAAGTCGCCGCTGAGTTGGCCTTGCACGCCGCGCTTGGCGAAAGCTTTGCTGGAAGCGATCAGCTTGGCCGAGTGGTGCCAGTCGTTCTTCGGCACGCAGCCACGGTTGAGCCCGCAGCCGCCCCATTCGGCTTTTTCCACAATGCCCACTTTCAAGCCGCGTTGCGCGGCGAGCACTGCGGCCCGGTACCCCCCTGGCCCGGAACCAATTACGATCAGATCGTATTGCATTTGTGCATTGTAGCGGTTAGTGGCGTGCTTACAGAAGAATTAATGTGGCTAGCCCCAAGAAAATAAAAAACCCGCCGCTGTCAGTGATGGCGGTAATCATCACGCTCGACCCCACCGCCGGATCGCGCCCGGCTTTCACCATGAACAGCGGAATCAGCACCCCCATCACTGAGGCGAGCAATAGGTTCAAGGTCATCGCACTCATGATGACCGCGCCCAGCGCGATATTGCTATATAACAGATAGGCGATGAGGCCCATGACCGAACCCCAGATCAGGCCGTTCAGTCCGGCCACGCCCAGCTCTTTTAAAAACAGTTTGCGCGCGCTGGTAGGTTGGAGCTGGCCCAAGGCCATGGCGCGCACGATCATGGTGATGGTTTGATTGCCGGAGTTGCCGCCGATACCGGCGACGATCGGCATCAAGGCCGCCAAGGCCACCAGCTTCTCGATCGAACCTTCAAACGCCCCGATCACGCGCGAGGCGATGAAGGCAGTGACCAGGTTGATCGCCAGCCAGGCCCAGCGGTTTTGCACCGATTTCCATACCGAGGCGAATAAATCCTCCTCTTCGCGCAAGCCGGCCAGACCGAGTTTTTCTGATTCCGATGCGTCGCGAATGTAGTCCACCACCACGTCCACGGTGAGGCGGCCGATCAGATGGTTATTTGCATCGATCACCGGCGCCGTCACCAAGTCGTAGCGTTCGAAGGCCTGCGCCGCGTCGTGGGCCTCATCTTCAGGATGGAACAGCACCACATCATCCACCATCACGTCACTGACCAGGGCATCCGGATCGTGGATCAGCAGCCGCTTCAGGGGCAGCACGCCTTTGAGCGCATCTTCATGATCCACCACAAACAGCTTGTCGGTCTGATCTGGCAATTCGCCCAGCCGGCGCAGATAACGTAACGCGACTTCGAGCGTAATGTCGTCGCGCAGCGTGACCATGTCGTAATCCATCAGCGCGCCGACCGAATCCTCCTCATACGACATGGCCGATTGCAAGCGCGCGCGGTTGCGGGCGTCGAGGGATTGCAGCAACTCCTCGATCACGTCCTGCGGCAGATCGGGCGCCAAATCTGCGATCTCGTCGGTATCGAGCGTCTCGGCTGCGGCCAGCAGCTCGTCCGAATCCATGGACTCGATCAGCGTTTCGCGCACCGCGTCGGAGACTTCGAGCAGGATCTCGCCGTCGCGCTCGGCCTTGACCAAGTCCCATACCAACAAGCGTTGGTCTAAGGGCAGCGATTCCAGAATATAAGCGACGTCGGCAGGATGCAGTTCATCCAGCTTTGCCCGCAGCTCGGCCAGGTTTTGCTTGTGCACCAGCGATTCGACCAGATCGTGCTTGGGCCCTTGCTGCTTATGCACGAGCGACTCCACGAGCTGATGCTTGCGCAACAACTCTTGCACTACATGCAGCGATTCCTGCACGCTTTCTGGAGATTTATTTTCTTGAACCACCGTCATGGGAAGGGATGCGCCGCGTCACCGCAAAACACGCATTGTAGGGGCAGGCGTGGGGAGCGTCTATCGTGAATGCGGGGATAACTACGCCGCAATAAAACGCACAAGCCGAAACCCTTGCCACCGAGATCACAGAGGACGCAGAGAAAAACACGGCAAGTTCATGGTTCACCCTTTGCTTGCGCGCGGTATGCCGAGAAAACCACTGGTTTTTCTCTGTGCCCTCTGTGTCCTCGGTGGCAGATTGTTTTTTTAAGGATTAAGCCCAAGCGTCATGCGATAGTGCGGTATGCCGGCATCGAGAAATTCCTCGCCCTCGCGCACAAAATCGAAACGCTCGTAAAACGGCGCGGCGTAAGTTTGCGCGTTGAGAAACACACCATTTACACCGCGTTGCCTGACTGTATCCAACAGCACTTGCAGCAAGCCCGCACCCACGCCTTGCCTGCGCCAAGCCGGCAAAACCGCCATACGGCCGATGTGTGCCAGCGAGCCGTGCAGCAGCAGGCGTGCTGTTCCAATGGGGTTGCCACCGGCGTCCATGGCCAAGACATGAATCGCGTGCGGGTCTTCGCCGTCCCACTCCAATTCTTCTGGAACACCCTGCTCATGGATGAAAACTTCAGTACGGATAATGCGGAGTTGAGATTCGGCGGCTTGCCAAGTGACGAGGCGGATGGAATACAGAGGCGAGGACATGGGTGGCGATTTTACCGTGTTGGCTGGGGGGTGTCAGTGCACCGGAAGATGCCACTCCGTCCGGATGTTCATACCCTGCGATGTTCGGGTGCTTGGCCCATAACCGATTCCACGCCTTGCAGAATCGCTGCCCGGCCACTACAATACACATTCGGAGGTGTATATGCGAACCAATATTATTTTGGATGACAAGCTCGTCACTGAAGCGATGAAACTGACCCATGCCAAAACCAAGCGCGAGGTCGTGCATCTCGCTTTGCACGAGATCGTGGCTGCGCGAAAGCGGAAAAACGTGCTCGACCTGGTTGGACAGGACTTGATCGCACCGGATTACGACGTGCGGGCGACACGCGCGAGCATGAACCGTGGTGCTCGTTGATAGTTCGGTCTGGATAGACCTGCTCAGAAATCAACCCACGCCCCAAACCACCGCATTACGAAAGCTCCTTGAAGACAACGGCGCCGCGCTCGCGCCTGTTGTCTATCAAGAAATTCTGCAAGGCGCCGCATCGGCTGAGCGGCTCGTTAAACTGCGGGAATATTTCTCCACACTCCCTTTCCTGCTCCCCACCCACCCCATCAAAACCTACGAAAAGGCAGCCGCGCTCTATGCGCACTGCCGCTTTCGTGGCTATACACCGCGCAGTCCGCATGATTGCCTTGTCGCAAGTATTGCCATTGAGCATAGCGTGCGATTGCTGCACGATGATCGGGATTTTGACACGCTTGCATTGATCGAGCCGAAACTAAAACTGTTTGCCGCCACGAAAAAGCAGCCTAAGAAATGAATAGGGTTTCAATCAACGCGCGCGTAGAAGCGCAAACAAGAATGCTTGCATGCCGGCAGGATGCCGGCGCTACATAAGCCCTCCCTGCTGCTACAATTCGCCTTATATGAACGACATCGACAACATCCCCGACTTACCCGAGAACCCGCCCGCCCGCATACGCCAGCACCGGTTTGCGCACTTGGGTGATTGGCTCAACGCGCCGCGCGCGCTGGGGGTAATCGCGATCGTGCTCGCGCTCTTGGCGTGGCTGATCACTTACCGCCAGATGACGAATCTCAACGACGAGTTGGCGCGCCGCCTCACGGCCTTCGATACGCGTGGCAATGAATCGCGCCTGCTGGCCGGACAGGCGCAGGAGACCACGCGCGAGTTGCAGGTGAAAGTCGGCGTGCTGGAGCAGAAGCTCGCCGAATCGCAAAACCAGCAAATCGCGCTGGAAGCGCTGTATCAAGAATTAGCGCGCGGCCGCGACGAAGCGGCGGTGGCGGAGATCGAGCAGTTGCTGGTCTCGGCCAGCCACGAGCTGCAGCTCGCCGGCAATGTGCGCGCCGCCTTGATTGCGCTGCAAACCGCCGATGCCCGTTTGCAGCGCCTCGACCGTCCGCAATTATTTGCGCTGCGCAAGGCCATTAGCAAAGACATCGAACGCCTGCGCGCCGCGCCCTTTGTCGATCTGCCGGGGCTCACGCTCAAGCTCGACGGTCTGATCGAATTGGCCGACACCTTGCCGCTGCTTCCGGGCAAGCCCGCCGTGATCGAGAAAAAAACCGCCGACAAGAAAGCCCCCGCAGCGAACTGGTGGCAGCGCTTCGCGAACGAAGCGTGGGACGACTTCACCCATCTGGTGCGGGTGCAAAATATGGACAAGGCGCAACTGCCGCTGTTAGCGCCCGAGCAAGCTTATTTCGCGCGGGAAAACGTCAAGCTGCGTTTACTCTCGGCGCGACTGTCGCTGCTCGCACATGACGAGAAAAGCTACAAGGCCGACCTGAAAGCCGCGCAGAACTGGATACACCAGTATTACGACGATAAAGACAAAGCGGTCAAAGCCGCGCTCGCCACCTTGCAGCAACTCTCGGCCAGCCAATTGCGGGTGGACGTGCCGGACATCACCGGCAGCCTGAATGCGGTGCGCGGCATCAAACTCGTGCCGGAGCGCGGCCAGCGATGAAACCGCTGATTTGGGTGTTGGCCATCTTTGCGCTCGCGTTGGGCCTGGTGCTCGCGATTCAATCCAATGTCGGCTATGTGCAAGTGATCTACCCGCCCTACCGCCTCGATTTCTCGCTCAATTTCCTCATCATCCTGGTGATCGCCTCGTTCGCCGCCGCTTATGGCATTGTCCGGATCACGCTGCATACGCTGCGGCTTCCGGCCTATGTGCGGGAATTCAAGGATGCCCGGCGCAAGGATAAAGGCCGCCGCGCCACCGAAGACGCGCTGCTTGCCTTCGCGGAAGGCCGCTACTCGCGCGCGGAAAAATTAGCCCAACACGCACTGGTGCTGAATGACGCGCCTGCCGTGAATACGCTGCTCGCCGCCCGCGCCGCACAAGAACAGCGCGCCTACCAACGGCGCGACGACTATCTCGCGCGCGCGGAAAAACTCGCGCCACATCACGCCATCGCCCGCCTCATGACCCAGGCGGATCTGCTCATCGAATCACGGCAAGCGCAAGCTGCGATGCCCGTTGTGCAAGAGTTGAAGGCTATTGCCGGCAAACACCCGGGTGCGTTGCGCCTGGAATTAAAGATGATGCAACTGTCCAAGAATTGGGATCAAGTATTGCAACTCGTCACGCAATTGGAAAAACGTGAAGGCATCGAGCCGGTGCAAGCCGAGCAGTTGCGCATCAATGCTCATATCGAAAACCTGAAACACAAAGCCCACGACACCAGCCAATTGACCGAATATTGGTCGAAAATGCCCACCGCCGAAAAAGCCAATAGCAAAGTCGCCCTCACCGCCGCGCGCTTCTTTTTAGCCTTGGGCGGCACCAGCCACGCACGCCAAATTCTCGAAGATAGCCTGGCCAAACGTTGGGATTCGGAACTCGTCGAGCTCTACGGCCAATGCGCCGACAAGGACGTGGTCAAACAAATCGAACGCGCGGAAGCCTGGCTCAAAGACCACCCGCGCGACCCTTATTTATTGTTAGCCCTGGGGCGTTTGTGCACGCGGCAGGAGCTTTGGGGCAAGGCGCAAAGCTACATCGAAGCCAGTTTGTCGGTTGAATCCACGCGCGCAGCACATCTCACGCTGGCGCAGCTGCTGGAAAAAATGAATAAGATGGATGAGGCATGTGTGCACTATCGGCAGAGCTTGGCGCTGGAGGGGTAAGTTAGCATTGTTAGGTTGCGGCGCTCTTTTTCATTAACTACGGAAGAGAGCCTAGAAGGGCGCTTGATACCCATGCAAGCCCCCCAATACCGAATAAGAAACAAAGCATGCTCAACGTTCCAAGCGCCCACATCGAACCATCAAGCCATCCGGGTGTGTTGCGTGTATCAACATTTTCCCCATGTATCTTTGAACGCCAACGCTCACCAAACTGGTAATCTCGAATGAGCATGATGGAAAGCACAAGAACATAGCCCACGATACTTGCAAAAAGCGCCCACCAAGCCACGCGAAGGAGAGTAACAGATTCAGCAGCCACAGTTGGCGCACCGTCTCCCAGAAATAAATTAATAGAAAGCGTAAGCCCTGTGCCGCTTATAAGAAACACGGATTTTGCTAAAAATTCGGTACGCTTCCGCGCTTCTTCCTGATGCAGGTTAAACAATTCTAGTTCTTTCGGATCATTCATAATGATTGGCAACCTAACATTGAAAAAGCCTACGGGGTTAATGCATCAGACATGATTCATTTTTGTGCGCTGCGCGCATTTTCATTTAGGGCCGGCCATGCCCCGGCGGGGCAGTTACTTTTTCTTGCTTGCCCAAGAAAAAGCTAACCAAAAAGAAGGGCACCCCCTGCACCGCCCTTCGGGTTCCCTGCGTTGCTCGCCATGCCGGGCGGCTGCGCAACTCGCACGTTCCGCTACGCGGAGCCTTGCTCGAACAAGTGCTCGCCGACACCCCCCGGCATGCCTGCGCTACTCGGCGGCGCAGCAAGGGGCCCCGAAAAACCAAGTCAACACCAGCGGTGTATCAACGTTTCTTGAATTTATTTATCTTTCTTAGAAGGTAAGCCATATAGGCATCCGCCAACAAAACCTGCCACTACGATCCACGCGCAGACAGATCGACGATCGACGGTTTCCGGCAACAAGAACCATGCGGCACTCGCCACAAAAATACCCAGCAAGGTACCGACCCAAATCGGGCCCGGTACAAACAGAACCTCGATAATAAAATCGATAACGCTCATCAGCGTCGCCTTATTTCTTACTATCCCGCGCAAACGTAAACGCATCCGAATAAAACGCTTCATCCGGCAAGCCTGCGCCCACCAGTCGCTTGTGCGCGGCTTCCACCATGGCGGGCGAGCCGCAAGCATAAACTTCGGTGCCCAACACATCGGGAGAATCTTCCAATACGCAGTCTTGCACATGGCCGACACGACCGGTCCAGTTGTCTTCCGGAGCAGGTTTGGAAAGTACGGGGACGAATTTGAAGTTGGGGTGATCTTTCGCCCATTGCAGCGGCAGGTCATACATATAGATATCGGCTTGGTGGCGCGCGCCCCAATACAGGGTGATCGGGCGCTCGATGCCAATATGGAAGGCGTGCTCAATGATGCCCTTGAGCGGCGCGAAACCGGTGCCAGTGGCAAGCAGGATGATGGGCTTGTCGCTGTCCTCGCGCAAAAAGAAGGTGCCGAGCGGGCCTTCAAAACGCAGGATGGCTTTTTCCTGCATCTGCGAAAAAACATACTCGCTGAATTGCCCACCCGCCACATGGCGGATATGCAGTTGCAACACGGCATCGTCGTGCGGGGCGTTGGCCAAGGAAAAGCTGCGGCGTTTGCCGTCTTTGAGCAGGATATCGATGTATTGGCCGGCGAGGAATTGCATGCGCTCGCTGACGGGCAGCTTGAGTGATAGCACGGCGACATCGTTCGAGACTTTGCATAGCGTCTGCACCCGGCACGGCATGGTTTTGATTTGGATATCTTTCGACGCGCCGACTTCGCGGCACTCGATCACCAAATCCGATAGCGGCTTGGCGCAGCAAAACAGAGCCAAACCATTGGCTTTATCTTCCGCGGTCAGCGAACTTTCCTGGTGATCGCCGTAGTCCACTTGGCCGGAAATAATCTTTCCCTTGCACGAACCGCAAGCGCCGTTGCGGCAGCCATAGGGCAAGGTATAGCCTTCGCGCAGCGCGGCTTCGAGCACGGTTTCGTCGGTTTCGGGAGTACAGGTATGGCCGCTGGGCTGAATAGTGATTTGAAACGACATGGTATTTCCTTATAATCCCAGCCCCTGCCAGGATTTTCTGCTATGCGACGATTACTGATTATCGGCTGTGGCGATGTGGCCTTAAGAGCGGTTAAGCGCTTCCTGCCCGCCTGCCGCATTTATGCGCTGACGCATACCCCTGCGCGCGCCGAGGATTTACGTCGCCTGGGCATCACACCCATTTTTGGCGATCTCGACCATCCGGAGAGCCTGTCTAAACTCGCAGGCCTGGCGCATTGCGTGATGCATTTTGCCCCGCCGCAAAGCGCCGGCGATGTCGATCAGCGCACGCACAACCTATTGGCCGTGCTGGATAGGGGCGAAATCCTACCACAACGCTTGGTCTATATCAGCACTACTGGCGTGTACGGTAATTGCGATGGGCATTGGGTCGAAGAGACCCGCCCGCCGCATCCCGCCACCGCGCGCGCCAAGCGCCGCCTGTCGGCGGAGACGCAATTACGCGAATGGGGCGTTCGGCGCGGGGTCACGGTCTCGATCCTGCGCGTGCCCGGCATCTACTCCAGCGAGCGCTTGCCGCTGGCGCGCCTGAAGAACGGCACGCCGGCGCTGATCGAAAGCGAAGACAGCTTCACCAACCATATCCACGCCGAAGATTTGGCCCGCGTCGCCGCCGCCGCGATGTATCGCGGCAAGCCCGGCCGCATCTACAACGCGACGGATGATTCCAATATCAAAATGGGCGATTGGTTCGATCTCTTGGCGACGCGCTTCAATTTGCCCAAGCCGCGCCGCATCACCCGCGCCCAGGCGCAAACCGAGATTACCCCGAGCTTGTTGTCCTTCTTGAATGAATCGCGCCGCGTCTCGAATAAGCGGCTGAAGCGGGAATTACGGGTGCGGTTGGCGTTTCCGGATGTGGATGCCGGGACAAAGTAGGCGCTGGACGCTGAATGTGCTCTAAAAGCCTTTTGCCACAGAGGTCACAGAGTACACAGAGAAAAACACAACAATCCCATCGTGCTTAGGTCATCACCTTTGAGTTCTGAACTGTATAGCGATATAACCACGATTTTCTCTGTGACCTCTGTGTTCTCTGTGGCAAGATTTTTAAGGTTTCTTACGTTATTCCAGCCTATTCAGCTTTTCCTCCTCACGCCGAAACTCCCCCTCGATCACATCCGACTTTTGCACCGGCTTTACTTGCCCGCGTGGCCAGATCAGCAGTATTAGTGCAAAAAAATCCGAAATCACACCAGGAAAAATCAATAACAGCCCGGCCAGCATCAAGCGCCCGGAAGTGAAAATCGCGCGGAACGGGTCTTGACCCTGCTGCACGGCGCTCATCAAGCGCCCCACGATGGCGAATTGCTCTTCGCGGATCAGCGACACGCCGATAAATGCTGCGCCTACCAGCCAGGCCAGCAGCCACCAGCCGATTTTCTGAGCAACTAACACTGCCGCCCACAGTTCGAGCAGGGGAAAACCGAGTAAAATCGCGAGAAATAGCCAAGGAATCATGGTTTGCCTTATATGGAGACGATACTGGTCATTTCCAACCTGCCGGATCAAGCAAGCGCGCAAAAACTTGCGGCCATATTGATTGAACAGCGTTTGGCGGCGTGCGTGAACGTGCAAGCGCCCTGCACCTCAGTGTACCGGTGGCAGGGCCAGGTGGAAACCGCGACCGAGGTGCCCGTGTTCATCAAGACCACGCGCGAGCGCTACCCGGCGCTGGAAGCAGCCATTCGGGCGAATCACCCTTACGAACTTCCTGAGATCATCGCAGTCCCATTGGTGGCCGGCTTGCCCGCCTATCTTGAATGGGTCCGCACCGAAACAAACATTTAATACATTGCGACTAAACCTCATGAAAAAAATCATCCTCGGCTTTGCCGCCCTGTTTTTGCTTGCTCCCGTCCTCAGCCAAGCAGTGGAGGAGGCCGATCTGCTTGAACCGGAAAAAGCCTTCGTGTTCTCGGCCAAGGCGCTGGATGGCAGCACGCTCGAAGTGCGCTATCAAATTGCGAAAGACTATTACCTCTATCGCGACAAATTCAAATTCGAAGTCGAACCGAAAGACGCCACGCTGGGCGCGGCGCAGATTCCACCCGGCAAAGTCAAACAGGATGAATTTTTCGGTAAGGTCGAAACGCATCGCGGCCAGCTCGTTATCAAGCTCCCGATCAACCGCGGCAGCGCGCAAGCCATCACCCTGAAAGCCACGTCGCAGGGCTGCGCCGATGTCGGTGTGTGCTACCCGCCGCTGACCCAAAGCGTGAAAATAAATTTTTCGGATCCTGCCCCGGCGGCAAGGGGCGGCGGCGCGCTGGCCGCATTGAAAGACCTGGGCTTGAGCCTGGGCGGCTCGGGCGATGAATTGCTGCCGGCGGAAGAAGCGTTCAAAGTCAGCCTCAACACGAAAGATGCGAACACGCTGCTCTTGACCATCGCGCCGAGTGCGAATGTCTATCTCTACCGCGACAAGATCAAGGTCACGCTACTCAATGGCAAAGGCGTAACAGTGGCCGGCGTGAAGCTGCCCCGTGGCGAGGAAAAGACCGACCCCAGCTTCGGCAAGACCGAGGTGTATCACCACCCGGTGACGGCGGAAGTCTCGCTGAAACGCGATGCGGGCAGCTCGGAAAAAATTGCGCTGCGCGTGGACTATCAGGGCTGCAATGAGAAGGTCGGCGTGTGTTATCCGCCGCTGAATCAGCGCTTCGATGTCAGCCTGTTGGGGGGCACGGTGGTCAAAGCCGATAGCGCGCCCGCTGCAACCGCGCCAATATCGGATCAGGCGGCGCCCGCTCCCCTTGCCGCCGCTCCCGCCGCAGCGCAGGATGAGCAATCGCAGATCGCCAGCATCCTCAAGGGCGGCGACTTCTGGCTCATCATCGCCAGCTTCTTCGGATTTGGTTTGTTGTTGACCTTCACCCCCTGCGTGTTTCCGATGATCCCGATTCTCTCCGGCATCATCGCCGGCCAAGGACATCAGCTCACCAAAACCAAAAGCTTCACGCTGTCGCTGACTTATGTGTTGGGGATGGCGATTACTTACACCGCCGCCGGCGTCGCAGCCGGCAAATCCGGCGCGCTGCTCTCCGCCGCTCTGCAAAACCCCTGGGTCTTGGGCTCCTTCGCGGTGGTGTTCGTGGTGCTGTCTTTTTCCATGTTCGGTTTTTTCGAATTGCAAATGCCGAGCTTCATTCAAAGCCGGCTGACCGAAAGCAGCAACAAGATCAAGGGCGGCAATTTAGGCGGCGTCTTCATCATGGGCGCACTCTCGGCGCTGATCGTCGGACCCTGCGTGGCCGCGCCCCTGGCCGGCGCGCTGCTCTATATCAGCCAGACCGGCGATGCGTGGCTGGGCGGCTGGAGTTTATTTGCCTTGTCCTTGGGCATGGGCGCGCCCTTGATCGGGGTGGGCGTGGCGGGCGGCGCGCTGCTGCCGCGCGCGGGCGGCTGGATGAACGCGGTCAAAGCCTTCTTCGGCGTGCTGCTCTTGGGCGTGGCGATCTGGCTGATTTCGCCGGTCATTTCGTCTTTGCTCCACATGCTGTTGTGGGCGGCGCTGCTCATCATCTCCGCGATTTACCTGCACGCGCTCGATCCGCTGCCGCCCAACGCCAGCGGCTTCAAGAAATTCTGGAAAGGATGGGGCGTGATTTCCCTGGTGGTCGGCGCCTCGCTCGCCATCGGCGCGCTATCCGGCAGCCGCGACATCTTGCAGCCGTTGGCCGGCATGCGCCTGAGTACTACTGGCAGCGGCGCGGCGATCGCCGCCCCGATCGAGCACGGCCTGAACTTCGAGCGGGTGAAATCCGTCGCGGAACTGGAAGCGCGCATCCAAGCCGCCAAAGGCAAGCCGGTGATGCTGGATTTCTACGCCGACTGGTGCGTCTCGTGCAAGGAAATGGAGCGCTTCACCTTCAACGACCCGAAAGTGCAGGCGCGGCTCAAGGATGTGCTGCTGCTGCAAGCGGATGTCACCGCCAACTCGGATGCGGACAGGGCATTGCTCAAACGCTTCAAACTCTTCGGGCCGCCGGGCATCATTTTCTTTAATAAAGAAGGCGTCGAGCAGACAGCCCGCGTCATCGGCTACCAAGCACCGGAAAAATTCCTGCAAAGTTTGGATAGTGCTTTGAAATAGGCGGGTTCCAAAAAACCTTGAACCACGGAGGACACGGAGGACACGGAGTTAAAATCTCCAAGCTTCCTTTGTGCACTTCATCCATTAAACTCCGCGTCCTCCGTGTACTCCGTGGTGAAAATCTATTAAATGCTTAAAAACAATAGTTTAATTATTATCCTTGGGGCGGCAATAGCCTTGGCGCTGGGCATCGGCGTCGGTTTATGGCGTATAGAACCGGGTGATTCTGACATCACGCCAAGCCAGCTTTATGCTACTAATTTCTCCGATCTTGCAGGTAATTCACAGCAACTCGGCAATTGGAAAAACAAAGTCCTGGTGCTCAACTTCTGGGCCACTTGGTGTCCGCCTTGCATTGAGGAAATACCCGATTTCGTTCAAGCCGACGCTGCTTACCGCGATAAAGGGGTCGCTATCGTCGGCTTGGCTTTGGATGAGCCGGCCAAAGTCGCCGAATTCGCCAAATCCTTTGGCATCAAGTACCCGCTGCTGATCGGCGGGCCGGAGGCCTATAATTTCTCCACCCGCCTGGGCAACAAAGCCCGTGGTATTCCATTCACCGCCATCATCGATCGCCAGGGCAAGGTGGTATATCTGGGCTTGGGCGCGGTGCGCAAAAAGGAATTGGATAAAGCCCTCGCGCCTTTACTGTAAATCAATGTAGGGGGCGGGCATGCCCGCTCCGCTTCCAGCCCGGGCGAGGCATGCCTCGCCCCTACCTTCCTCCGCTTTGAAGTGGAAACCGGCTATTTGTCAACCTGACATTTAACGACAATTTCGCCCATCTGCTGGACAAAATCGGGCTTTTTGCGGCAAACTTGCGCCTATGTTGAAAAAAGCCCCCGTCTCCAAAACGGCCAAAACGGGCGCAGCCGAAACAACGGCTAGCGTCAAAAACAAGAAAAACATCCTGGTGCTGCACGGCCCCAACCTGAATCTCCTGGGCACACGGGAGCCGGAGCATTACGGCCGCGATACCCTGGCGCAAATCGACGCCCGGCTCAAGAAGCGCGCGGCGGCGTCCGGCGCTGCGCTTGCCGTGTTTCAAAGCAATGCCGAATCCGAGCTGGTCGATCGCATCCACCAGGCCGGCCGCGACGGCATCGATTTCATCCTCATCAACCCGGCGGCGTTTACCCATACCAGCGTCGCCTTGCGGGATGCCATGTCGGCAGTCGGCATCCCCTTCATCGAAGTACATCTTTCTAATGTGTTCGCGCGCGAACCCTTCCGCCATCATTCGTATTTCTCGGATTTGGCGGTCGGGGTAATCAGCGGGCTCGGCCCCCTGGGCTACGAGCTCGCGCTCGATTACGCGCTGTCCAAATAATTAAGCAAGGAAACCGCTATGGATTTACGCAAGCTGAAAAAGCTTATTGATTTGGTCGAAGAGTCCGGCATCGCCGAACTTGAGATCACCGAGGGCGAAGAAAAGGTTCGCATCACCCGTCACGCCGCCGGACAGCAGGTGGTGTATGCCGCGCCGCAACAGATGCACATGATGGGCGGCATGGCGCCCGCCGCAGCGCCCGCCGTGGCTGCGGCGCCCGCAGTGGCCGCCGCACCAGCCGAGCCCGAGGGCCATGCGGTCAAGTCGCCGATGGTGGGCACCTTTTACCGCTCCGCATCCCCCGGCGCCAAGGCATTCGTGGAAGTGGGGCAGAGCGTGAATGCGGGCGATACGCTGTGCATCATCGAAGCCATGAAACTCTTGAACGAAATCGAAGCCGACCAGGGCGGCGTGATCAAGGCAATCTTGATCGAGAATGGCCAGCCGGTCGAATACGGCGAGCCGCTATTTGTTATTGGGTAATTCATTAGCCACAGAGGACACAGAGGGCACAGAGAAAAGCGCAAACCCCGCACTAAATTTTTCGACGCTTAATTCTGACGTTTTTGAGTTTTTCTCTGTGTCCTCTGTGCCCTCTGTGGCAAAAAAGGGTTTAAATGTTTGAGAAGATACTAATCGCCAATCGGGGGGAAATCGCGCTCCGCATCCAGCGCGCTTGCCGCGAGATGGGCATCAAAACGGTCGCGGTACACTCCGAGGCCGATTCCGAAGCCAAGTATGTAAAGCTCGCCGACGAGTCGGTTTGCATTGGCCCGGCGCAAAGCAATCTGAGCTATCTCAATGTGCCGGCGATTATCGCGGCGGCGGAAGTGACCGATGCCGAGGCGATTCACCCCGGTTACGGCTTCCTGTCGGAAAACGCCGACTTCGCCGAGCGCGTGGAATCGAGTGGCTTCGTGTTTATCGGCCCGCGCCCGGAGAGCATCCGCATGATGGGCGACAAGGTGAACGCCAAGCGCGCCATGATCGAAACCGGTGTGCCCTGTGTGCCCGGCTCTGAAGGCGCGCTGCCGGATGACCCGGACGAAATTTTGCGTATCGGCCAGGAAGTCGGCTACCCGGTGATTATCAAGGCCGCCGGCGGCGGCGGCGGACGCGGCATGCGCGTGGTGCACACCGAAGCAAATCTGCTGAATTCCGTTTCCATGACCAAAACCGAGGCGGGCACGGCGTTCAACAACCCCGAAGTTTACCTCGAAAAATTCCTGCAAAATCCGCGCCACATCGAAATCCAGGTGATGGCGGACGAACACGGCAACGCGATCTATCTGGGCGAGCGCGATTGCTCCATGCAACGCCGGCATCAGAAAATCATCGAGGAAGCGCCGGCGCCCCTGCTCAATCCCAAGCTGCGCGACAAAATCGGCGAGCGCTGCGCAGCCGCTTGCCGCAAAATCAAATATCGCGGCGCCGGCACCTTCGAGTTTCTGTACGAAGACGGCGAGTTTTACTTCATCGAAATGAATACGCGGGTACAGGTAGAACATCCGGTCACCGAGCTGATCACCGGCGTGGACATCATCCAGGAGCAAATCCGCGTCGCAGCGGGCGAAAAGCTGCGGTTCAAGCAGAAAGACATTGTGTTTCGCGGTCATGCCATCGAGTGCCGCATCAATGCCGAGGACCCTTACTCCTCGGTGCCCTCGCCCGGCCGCATTACGCAATACCATGCGCCGGGGGGGCCCGGCATCCGCGTCGATTCGCATGTGTATCAAAATTACTACGTGCCGCCATATTACGATTCCATGATCGGCAAGGTCATCGCCTACGGCGACACGCGCGACCAGGCCATTGCGCGCATGCGCATCGCCTTGTCCGAGATGATCGTGGATGGAATCAAAACCAATATCCCGCTGCATCAGGATTTGATGACCGACAGCGCCTTCGTCGAAGGCGGCGCGTCGATTCATTACCTGACGCATAAGCTCGAAGCGCTGAAGAAATCGTGAGTGGGCGAGGCATGCCTCGCCCCTACCACACCCCTGAATCCCGAATCCTGATTCCTGACGCCTGGTATGCCGTGGCAAGTTCTCAAAATCCCCGCTGACTCATCCACCGCCGCCGCGCTGAGCGATGCCCTGATGGATCTGGGCGCGCTCTCGGTCAGCATCGAAGACGCGCACGCCGGAACGGATGCCGAGCAACCGATCTTCGGCGAGCCGGGTTGTCTGGCTGAAGCCTGGAACGACAGTCAGGTGAGCGCGCTTTTCGAGACCGATGCCGATATCGCCGCCATATTGCAGCAAGCTTGCGCCGTCGCCGCTATCCAATCTTTACCGCCTTATCAGATCGAACAACTCGCCGAGCAAGACTGGGTGCGGCTGACCCAATCGCAATTCGATCCGATTAGAATTTCCAGCCGGCTGTGGATCGTGCCCTCCTGGCATGCGGCGCCCGATGCCGCCGCGATCAACCTCGTGCTCGATCCGGGCCTGGCATTCGGCACCGGCAGCCACCCTACGACGCGGCTATGCTTGCAATGGCTGGGGGCGAATCTGCGCGGCGGTGAAACGGTATTGGACTACGGCTGCGGCTCGGGCATTCTTGCCATCGCGGCGAAAAAGCTGGGCGCGGGCGAAGTCATCGGCATCGATATCGACCCGCAAGCGGTGCAAGCGGCGCGCGACAACGCCGCGCGCAATGACGTGGACGCGCATTTCTATTTGCCGGACGCCGCACCTGGTGCACAATATGCTGTCGTGATCGCCAATATCCTATCCAATCCGCTCAAAGTCCTGGCGCCGATGCTCGCTTCACGCGTGCAGAACGGTGGCCGGATCGTGCTGTCCGGCATCCTGGCCGAACAAGCGGAAGAAATGCGCGGTCTTTACGGAGAGTGGTTCGATATGCACCCCGCCGTCATCGAAGAGGGCTGGGCCTGCTTGAGCGGCATACGGCGATGAACTACGCCATGCAAACCACCTGCCCCTCCTGCCACGCGGTATTCCGCGTCAAGCCGGATCAGCTCGAAGCGCATGCCGGCAAAGTGCGCTGCGGCAAATGCGCCTATGTGTTCAATGCATTCGAGACGCTGGTCAGCCCGATCGAAACCGTGAGCCTGATGGCGCCCCCGGCAGATGACTTCAGCGATGAATTTAAAGACGAAGCGGGGACTGGCAAATCCGGTATCTCAGAAATCCCGGCACATGATGTGCGGCCGTTGACCATATCCGAGCCGATGTCGGCCACGTTTCCCATTCCCACCGACGATCAAATCGAACGCGAGGCGGAAGCAATCAACCGTGAAATCGCCGCCAGCGCCCACCCGGAGTTGATCGAAGAAATCGAGGAAACCGACAAAACGCCTAAGTCCGGATTGCATATCACGCCCGAATTGCACGAAAAACTCAATAATCTACAGCTGCAACTCACCACGCAAGAAAAGCACGCACGTTGGCGGGGCGTTGTCTGGGGTGGGGGAATAGCAGTGTTATGCCTGTTGTTGGCGGGTCAGTCGGTTTATTTCCTGCGCAACCAAGTAGCCGCCTACTATCCGGACACGAAGCCGCTCCTCTCTTCGCTGTGCCACGTTTTGCATTGCAAGGTCGATTTGCTGGCGAATGCCGATCTCATCAAGCTCGAATCTTCCGAACTGCAAAGCGCGCCGGAGCGCCCTGGCGGCGTCACCCTCAACGCCAGCCTGCGCAATCTCGCGCCGTATCGCCAGGCTTACCCGAGTTTGGAGCTCACCCTCACCGACAGCGCCAACCTTGCCCTCGCACGCCGTCAATTCACCCCGTCCGACTACCTACCGCAAAACATCAAGCCCGAATCCGGCATGCCCCGCCAAGACGAATTGCCGATCAAACTCACGCTGGAATTGGTGGGCTTGGAAGCGGTGGGCTATAAGCTGTTGGTGTTTTACCCCTAAGCGATTCAATTCCCGCGCTTGTCTGAAATCCTCTCTTCCACTCCTTGCCCCTGCGGCAGCGGACATTCATTCAACATCTGCTGCGCGCCCTACTTAAATGACACCGCCACAGCACCGACCGCAGAAGCCTTGATGCGCTCGCGCTACACGGCTTTTACGCTACAGAATATGGTCTATCTCAATGCCACCTGGCACCCCGATACCCGGCCCGCAAATTTAGATTTGGCGGATCAAGCCGGCGCGAAGTGGCTGGGATTAACGGTCAAGCGCCACGAAATTATCGATGCCGACCATGCCCGCGTGGAGTTTGTCGCGCGCTACAAACTCAAGGGCCGCGCGCATCGGCTGCATGAAATCAGCCGCTTTGAACGTGTGGAGGGGCGCTGGGTATATGTGGATGGCGAGTTTGTGACGCGTGCTACTTGATGCTGTTCATCGCGCTGACCTGGGTGGCGTACCAGAATGCACTTTGATCCAAAATCGGATAGCCGACATTCAGCGCCTTGAGCGCGGCGGTGCGCAGGTCTTTGCCGCCGAGTTCCCAACTGGATTTGATGATGAGCGAAGCGGCGGAATAGGTCGCGCCGTCGGGCACGATGGCTTGATAGTAGGGCCGCGCCAGCAGCGGCTGCTGTTCGAGCTGCCAGCCGCGCTCGGTGTGGAATTTTTTCCAGGCATCGGTCACCAGTTGGCGCGCGAGTTCGCGCTCTGCATCACTATTCGCCATGCGCGCATAGGCGAGCAAGCCGGCTGAGACGTAGGCGTAATCTTCCAGATCGGCCGGGCCGAGCGGCTTGCCTTTGGCGGAGCCTTTGAGCAGCCCTTGCGGAGTGTTCAACTTGGCGGCGAGAAAATCGCGCACTTGCTTTGCGGCGGGCTTAAAGCGCGGCTCATGGGTGGCGGCGTCGGCAAGGGCGATCAGGGCGAGACCGTTCAATCCGGCGAGCAATTTATTATCCTTGGGCAGCGCGCGTTTTCTGCGCTCAATTTTCAGTTTCGCGTAAATCGCTTTGAGGCTGGCGCTGTCTGCTTTGCCCGGTTTTTTGAGATGCAGGGGCAGGTAGCCGAATTCCAAATCGGCGGGGCGCTCGAGTCCCCAATAGTGGATGGCGAGTTTGTATTCTGCGGGCGTCAGTAATTTTTTCAGCGCCGCCTTGTCCCACAGATACACGCCGCCTTCACGGTCTTGGGCATCGATGGCGGAGGTGCTGGTAATGAGCGCTCCGCTTGCTTGATCGCGCATATCGGCCAGCATGAAATCAAGCGTGGCGTAAGCCGTGTCGCGGTAGGCCGGCTGCTTCAAGTCTTTCGCCGCTTGCAGGTAGAGGCTGGCGAGCTGCGCATTGTCGTAGAGCATTTTCTCGAAATGCGGGATATGCCAATCCGGGTCGGTGGTGTAGCGAAAGAAGCCGCCGCCGACATGATCGTATAAGCCGAGGCCGGCCATCTGATCGAAGGTTAAACGCAGAAATTCGGCCAGCTTGGCGTTTGGCGTTTGGCGCTGCGCCTCCAGCAAGGCGGCGAGTTGCGGCGCGTGCGGAAATTTATTCGCCGTGCCGAAACCGCCGCGAAAGGGATCGGCTTGCACCAGCGCTTCTTCCACCAAACGCTGGCGATAGAGTTGGCCGATCTGTGGCGCAAACTTCGCTTCGGCCTCCTGCACGACCGGCATTTCCTGCGCGGCGGATTGGGCGACAAGCTTCAACTTATCGCTCTCTTGTTGCCAGCGCGTATCGAGGCGTCTGATGGTTTGCAAAAACTCCTGCGGCGGTGCGTACAGCAGCGCGAACAGCGGGTAGCCTTCGGGCGTGATGAACACATTCAGGGGCCAGCCGGCCTGCTTGCGCGTAGCCTCGGCGAAGGCTTGCAACTCGGCATCCAGCGCGCCATTGATCTCACGATCTACTTTCACCGGGATAAAGCGTTCGTTCAACAGCTTGGCGATCTCTGGATTTTTGTAACTCTCGCGCTGCATGACATGGCACCAGTGGCAGGAAAAGTAGCCGATGGAGACGAACAGCAGCTTGTTCTCCCGGCGCGCGCGCTCGATAGTTTGCGCGTTCCACTCCTGCCAGGCGGTGGGATCCGTGCCGTGCAGCGCGAGATAAGGCGAGGGGTGCTGCTTGAGTTGATTGTCCAGCGCGTGGACGGGGAAGGCAAAGAGCAAAACCAGCAGGATCGCTAGTCCTCGCCTCATTTTTGCTCGGGTTCCGCTGGTTCGGGTATATCCGTCTTATCCAACTCTGCATCCATCTCGGCATCGGACAGCGGCTGGTAGGTATCGTCAGGCGCAGGCTTGCTGATGAAGCTTGATATCACGATGCCCAATTCATACAGCAACCACAACGGCACGGCGAGCATGAATTGCGAAATGATATCGGGCGGCGTGAAGATGGCGCCAATGACGAAAGCGCCGACGATCATGTAAGGGCGGAAATCCTTGAGCTTTTGCACCGTGACGAAACCCATTTTCACCATCAGTACCACCACCACCGGCACCTCGAAGGTGATGCCGAAGGCCATGAACAGCGTCAGCACGAAATCCAGATATTTGCTGATGTCGGTCATCACCGCCACGCCCTCGGGCGCGACCTGGGTGATGAAGCCGAACACCACCGGGAACACGGCAAAATAGGCGAAGGCCATGCCGAGGAAAAACAGCAAGGTGCCCGAGATCACGACCGGCAAGGCAAAGCGCTTCTCATGCGCGTACATGCCGGGCGCGATGAAGGCCCATAGCTGGTACAAGATATACGGCAGCGCAATCAGGAAGGCCGCCATGCCCGCCACTTTCATCGGCACGAAAAACGGCGTGGTCACTTCCGTGGCGATCATCTGCCCGCCCTTGGGCAGGCTCGCCAGCAAGGGTTGCGCGAGCAGGGAATAAAGCTTGTTCGCGCCGGGATAGAAAAACAAAATAATGAAAATCGCCGCCATCGCCAACACGCTGCGCAACAGCCGGTCGCGCAACTCCAGCAGGTGGGAAATGATGCTTTGTTCGTCGCTCATATAACCTGCAACTCGCAAAGCGAGCCGAAGTCCCTCTCTCCCGTATACGGGAGAGAGTTAGGAGAGAGGGGAACGGTCATGGCAAGTTTCATATTCGGTGCTAGCCTTTGCCATGACCGTTAGGTGCGGCGTCAGAAACAGGTTTCTCCACAGGCTCAGCAGCCAAGGGCAATTCCAGCTGTGGTGAAGGTATGGGGAACGAAGCTTCGTGCGCAATCGGCTCTTCTACGAATTCCAATGAAGACGGCGGCTCGATATCGACTGCGCGCAGCAGTTGCTGCTCGGTTTCTTTGGTTTCATTGTGGATGGTCTGTTCCACACCATTGAACGCGTCTTTCGCACCCTGGAACTCCGTCTGAAATTTTTTCAATTCCTCCGCGTCCATCTCCTGCTTCACCTGCTGCTTCACCTCGGACACATAGCGCTGCAAGCGACCGAATAAGTGACCGGCGGTACGCGCCACTTTCGGCAGGCGTTCCGGGCCGAGCACGATGAGGGCGACGACGCCGATGACCAGAAGCTCGGAGAAACCGATATCGAACATAGGGGTGTGTGTTAGGGAGGTGAAGGAAAGGGGACAAGGCGTGGAGGCTGAGGGTTCACCTCAGTCCTAACGCCTCACACCTCACTAGCTTTTGGTTTTTTCCTTCACTTCGCCTTCGATAGTCTGACCGGCGCTGGCATTGGCGTCGATTTGCTTCGGCGGCGTCTCTTCGCTCTTCACCGCATCTTTGAAGCTTTTCACCGCGCCGCCCAGGTCGGAGCCGACATTACGCAGCTTTTTGGTGCCAAAAATCACCAGCACGATGACCAGCACGATCAACCAATGCCAAATACTGAACGTTCCCATGAGATTGCTCCTTATAAATTAGATTTTCGGTATGCGGTCGCCGCCGCCGAATATGTGCAGATGTAAATGAAATACTTCCTGCCCTCCGCCGGGGCCGGTATTGATCATGGTGCGAAAGCCGTTATTCAAGCCATGCTCCAGCGCCAGCTTCGGCGCCATGAGCAACATTTTTCCTAAAATAGTCTGATGCTCGGCTGCGCATTCGTCGAGGGACGCTACATGCGCCTTGGGGATCAAGAGCAAATGCACCGGGGCGATCGGGTGGATGTCGTGGAACACCAGCACCTCTTCATCCTCATAGGCTTTTTTGCTCGGAATCTCGCCGCGCACGATTTTGCAGAAAATGCAGTCGGTCATCGCCTTATTCCTTTACGCGTGCAGCTTTTTCCGCGATACCGGAAAGCCCTTCGCGCCGCGCCAACTCGTTCAGCACATCATCCGGATGCAAGCCCTGCTGCGCCAACAACACCAGGGTGTGAAACCACAAGTCCGCCACCTCGTACACTACTTGGCTCTTGTCGCTGCCCTTGGCCGCGATAATCGCTTCGGCCGACTCCTCACCGATTTTCTTGAGGATACTGTCCAGCCCCTTGGCGTATAGCTTGGCCACGTAAGAGCTTTGCGGGTCGGCGTTTTTGCGCGCCTCCAGTGTTTCGGCCAATCGGTTCAGGATATCGCTCATTTTTTATAAATCTCGTTCGGGTCTTTCAGCACCGGTTCTACATCGACCCAATTTTTGCCGTCGAGTTTCTGAAAAAAGCAGCTATGGCGCCCGGTGTGGCAGGCGATGCCGCCGATTTGCTCCACCGTGATCAGCAATACATCTTCGTCGCAGTCGAGCCGAATGTCTTTTACCTTCTGCACATGGCCGGATTCCTCGCCCTTGTGCCAGAGTTTCTTGCGCGATCTGGACCAGTACACCGCCTCGCCGGTTTCGACGGTTTGGCGCAAGGCATCGCGGTTCATCCAGGCAAACATCAGCACCTGCCCGGTTTCCGCCTCTTGGGCTACCACCGGCACCAGGCCATCCTGCGTCCAATTTACCTTGTTAAGCCAGCTGTCGGGCATGCGAATTCCAGGGAAAGGCGGCTATTTTACCCGTGTTTTCGCTTTATAGCCGCTCTTGCAGCAGCGCACCCAGCTCGCGTGACACCGTCTCCCAGTCCGCCGCGACGCACAGATCCTTGAGTTGCGTCGCTTCCAGCCCGGCATAGCCGCAGGGGTTGATGTGGTTAAACGGCGTCAAGTCCATGTCCACGTTGAGCGCCAGGCCGTGGTAGCTCATGCCGTGTTTTATGCGCAAGCCGAGCGCGGCAATTTTTTTGCCGGCGACATACACGCCGGGTGCGCGTTCACGCCGTTCGGCGGTGATGGCGTAGCCTGCGAGCAGGTCGATCACCGCCTGCTCCATGCGCGCCACCAATTCGCGCACGCCGTAACCACGGCGTTTCAGATCCAGCAGCAGGTAAGCCACCACCTGACCTGGGCCGTGGTAGGTGACTTGCCCGCCGCGATCGATGGGGATGATGGGGATATCTGTAGTTTGTAAAATGTGCTCGCGCTTGCCGGCGAGGCCCAGCGTAAACACCGGCGGGTGCTCCAGCAGCCAGATTTCATCCGGCGTGTCGGGGCCGCGCGCGGCGGTGAAAGCCTGCATGGCGCGCCAGGTGGGTTCGTATTCGACGCAGCCGAGCTGCTTGATGGTGAGCAGGAAGCGGGAAGCAGAAAGCGGGAAAACCCGCGCAGCGTCAACGCCCTGCTCCCTGCTCCCTGCTCCCTGCTCCCCCGATGGTGCTTGCTTGCCGCTCACGCTTAAAGAACCATCTTCACCAGCGGATGCGCGCTCAGCTCGCGATACAGCGCATCGAGCTGCGCTTGCGAGGTGGCTTGTATCACGCAGGTGAGGCCAATATATTTCCCCTGCTTGCTGGGACGCATTTCGATGCCGGCCGGGTCGTAATCCGGCGCGTGCTTGAGCACGATCTCCACGATGACTTGCGCAAAATCGCCCTGCGCCTCGCCCATAATCTTGAGGGGGAAGGCGGTGGGGAATTCCAGTAGCGTGGTTTTTTCTGAAGACATCATTTCACCACAGAGGTCGC
>JACRIU010000103.1 GCA_016235775.1 Hydrogenophilales bacterium | reverse complement strand
TTTCGCCGACGCCGGCGAATTTCAGCGGCTTGCCGGTGACGTGGCGCACGGAGAGGGCCGCGCCGCCACGGGAGTCGCCGTCGAGCTTGGTCAGCACCACGCCGGTGAGGGGCAGGGCTTCGTTGAAGGCCTTGGCGGTGTTGACCGCATCCTGGCCTTGCATCGCATCCACCACGAACAAGGTTTCGATCGGCTTGAGCTGGGCGTGCAGGGCTTTGATTTCCGCCATCATCGATGCATCGATCGCCAAGCGGCCGGCGGTATCGACGATCAGCACATCGTAGTAGCGGGTCTTGGCGTGCGTGAGCGCCGCTTGCGCGATGGCGAGCGGCTGATCGCTCGATGCCTCGAAACAATCCACCTCCAATTGTTTACCCAGTTGGCGCAGTTGCTCGATCGCGGCGGGGCGGTAAACATCGCAACTGACGAGCAGGACTTTCTTTTTTTGCTCCTTCAACAGCCGCGCCAGCTTGCCGCAGGTCGTGGTTTTACCCGCCCCTTGCAGGCCGGCCATGAGAATAATGGCGGGCGGTGTCGTGGCGAGGTTGAGCCCCTCCTGCGTCGTGCCCATCAGGGCGGCGAGTTCTTCGTACACCACTTGCACAAGCGCCTGGCCGGGGGTCAGGCTGCCGATCACGTCGCGTCCGAGCGCGCGCGTTTTGACATGCGCGATGAAATCGCGCACCACCGGCAGCGCCACATCGGCCTCGAGCAGCGCCATGCGCACATCGCGCAGGGCGTCTTGAATATTGTCTTCGGTGAGCCGCGCTTGACCGCGCAGTTGCTTGATGACGCCTGACAGGCGCCCGCTCAGATTGTCGAACATAGGAGTTTCTTTGCTGCGTTATAATGGGTTTTCAATAACTTGCCATTTTACTCCATCCATGCCCGGCCCTCTGCCCTATTCCATCGCCGCCTTGCTCTATGCCGCACTGGCTTTTGCGTTCTGGCGCGCGAATTGGGCGGGGGCGGATACCGCGCCCGGTACGGCTTGGCAATCTTGGGCGCGCGTGGCTATTCTGATCCCGCTCGGGCTGCACGCCTGGCTGCTGCTCGCCGGCAGTTGGGGCGCGCGGGAGATTGCCATTGGGGTGGGGCAGGCGCTGTCCGCCATTGCCTGGCTCGCGCTGGCGATCTATGCCCTGAGCAGCCTGCGCCACCCGGTGGATGCCTTGAATGCGGTGATCCTGCCCGTGGCCGCGGTGGCGGTGTTGTTGCCGCTGATCCTGCCGGAACGCCCGGTGCAATTCACGGCCGCCCCCCTGCTGCTGGCGCACCTGGCCATGGCGTTTCTCGCTTATGCCTTGTTTACCATCGCCGCGCTGCACGCGGGCGTCATGTCCCTATTGGAAAAACGCTTGCACGCGCATGCCTTCAATTCCTCCGTTGCCAAGCTCCCGCCGCTGCTGACGCTGGAAAAGCTGTTGTTCAACATCATCGGCATCGGCTTCGTGCTGCTCTCGCTCGCCCTGGCCAGCGGCATCCTGTTTTCCGAGCAAGTGTTCGGCAAGCCGTTTTCCTTCGCCCACTTCACGCAGCATAAGACCGTGTTCGCGCTGTTGTCCTGGCTGATCTATGCCGGTTTGCTGCTGGGGCGCCAAATCTACGGCTGGCGCGGGCGCACCGCCATCGCCTGGTCGCTCACGGGCTTCGCCATGCTGGTGCTGGCCTATCTGGGCAGCAAAGTGGCGCTGCAACTCTTGGGGCGATAGGCGCCGTGGACGACATCCCTTTAAGCGCCTTGCTCATCGCGCTCGGCGTTTTACTCGTTCTGTCCGCGTTTTTTTCGATCTCGGAAATCAGCATGATGTCGCTCAACCGCTACCGGTTGCGGCATCTCGTGCAGCACGGCCATCGGGGCGCCGCACGCGCGGCGGACCTGTTGGCGCAAACCGACAAGCTGCTCGGGGTGATCTTGCTCGGTAATAATTTGGTCAACGCCATGGCCGCCGCCTTGGTCACGGTCATCGCGGTGCGCTTCTACGGCAACAGTGAGTTCGCGGTAACCATTGCCACGCTGGCGGTCACCTTTCTGATTCTGGTGTTCAGCGAGATCAGCCCCAAGGTGGTGGGCGCGGCTTATCCGGAGCAGGTTGCCTTTCCCGCCAGCTATGTGCTGAAGCCGCTGATACGCTTGTTTTATCCGATCATCTGGTTCGTGAATTTGTTCGTGCAAGGCTTGCTGCGGCTGCTGCGGCTGCGGCCGAGCGAAGCGCTGGAGCACAAGATCAGCATGCCGGAGCTGCGCACCCTGGTGATGGAAGCGAGCGGCTTCATCCCGAAAAAACACCAGACCGTGCTGCTCAATTTGTTTGAGCTCGAATCCATCACGGTGGACGATGTGATGACGCCGCGCAGCCAGATCGAGGCGATCGACATCGAGGCGGACGAAGACACGATTTGGCGCCAGCTCACCACCAGCCACCATACCCAACTGCCGGTTTATCAAGGCGAATTGAATAACATCATCGGCATCGTGCATACGCGCAAGGTACTGCATCAGGCGCAAGGAGAGCCGATTACGCTGGAAGCCCTCAAGCAAATCCTGCGCGAGCCGTATTTCATACCCGTGGGCACGCCGCTGTTGACCCAACTTCAGAATTTTCAGGAGAACCAGCGAAAATTCGGCATCGTGGTGGATGAGTACGGCGAATTGCAGGGTTTGGTGAAAGTCGAAGATATTCTGGAAGAGATTGTGGGCGAGTTCACCACGCGCTCGCCGCTGCACTCGGCCAATTTCCGAGCTCAAGAAGATGGCAGTTGGTTGATCGACGGCAGCAGCTCATTGCGGGAACTGAACCGCAAGCTCGGCACGAAGTTTCCGCTGGATGGCCCTAAGACATTGAATGGGCTGGTTTTAGAGTACTTTGAAGACATCCCGGAAGCCGGCACCAGCTTCCGTATTGCTGACCACACACTGGAAGTGGTGCAGACTCAGGACAGGGTAGTGAAAGTGGTGCGGCTCTACCCTCCCGCGCCGGTAGCGGAGATTACCGGCGCGTAAGCCAAGATCGCCTTTACAAACAGGGTTGTCAACGGCATTATTGACGTAATTTCTTAAGGATTAGAAACACCTATCCATGGTTGCCGCCACATCGACGACGAGTCTCTCCGCGCTTGCCCGCACCCTGGTGCAGCATGGCAAGCTGCTTGAACAGGAGGCGGAAGCGATTCAAAGCCAAGCCAACTCCTCCGGTGTAGGGTTTGTTTCGCAACTCATTCTTACGCGCAAAATGAATGCGCTGGATGTGGCGGAATTCAGTTCGCAAACTTTCGGCTTTCCCCTGCTCGACTTGAACGCGGTCGATATCGAGCATATCCCGCACGACTTGCTGCCGGGCAAGCTGATGCAAGAGCGGCGCGTGCTGGGTTTGTACAAGCGCGGCACGCGTCTGTTCGTCGCCATGTCCGATCCCACCAATGCGCAGGCCCTGGACGAAATCAAGTTTCAAACCAGCATGGTGGTCGATCCTGTCGTGGTGGAAGACGACAAACTCGGCAAGCTGGTGGAAAAAGCCGGCGAAAGCGCGAGCGACAAACTGGATGAACTGGTCGGCGAAGACGTCGACATGGACTTGCTCGAGAGCGAAGCCGAACAGAAGCAGGAAGAAGGCGGCCCGGCGGCCGATATCGACGATGCGCCGGTGGTGAAGTATCTGCAGAAAGTGATGCTCGACGCAATCAATTCCAACGTCTCCGACATCCACTTCGAGCCCTTCGAAAAATTCTACCGCATCCGCTACCGCATGGACGGGGTGCTGTACGAAGTCGCCAAGCCGCCCCTCGCGATCAAGGACAAAATCGCCTCGCGCATCAAGGTCATCTCCAAGATGGATATCGCGGAAAAACGCATCCCGCAGGATGGCCGCATGAAACTGGTCATCTCCAAAAGCCGCGCCATCGACTTCCGCGTCAGCAGCCTGCCCACGCTGTGGGGCGAAAAAATCGTGATGCGGATTTTGGATCCGACCAGCGCGCAATTAGGAATCGAAGCGCTGGGCTACGAGCCGGCGCAAAAAGAAGCGTTGCTGCATGCCGTGCAGCGCCCCTATGGCATGGTCCTGGTCACGGGTCCGACCGGTAGCGGTAAAACCGTATCGCTCTACACCTGCCTGAATATCTTGAATGTACCCGGCACCAACATCTCCACCGCGGAAGACCCGGCGGAGATCAATTTGCCCGGCGTGAACCAGGTCAACGTCAACGAAAAGGCCGGGCTGACTTTTGCCGCCGCGCTACGCGCCTTCCTGCGTCAAGATCCGGATGTGATCATGGTGGGCGAGATTCGCGACCTGGAAACCGCCGATATCTCGATCAAAGCCGCGCAGACCGGCCACATGGTTCTATCAACACTGCACACCAACGATGCGCCGACCACCCTGACGCGCTTGATGAATATGGGCGTCGCGCCGTTCAATATCGCCTCGTCGGTGATTTTGATCACCGCTCAGCGCTTGGCGCGGCGCTTGTGCGGCAGTTGCAAAAAACCCATCGATATTCCGCGCGAGGCGCTATTGCGCGCAGGCTTTACCGAGGATGATTTGGACGGCAGCTGGCAACCCTATGGCCATATCGGCTGCGAAGTTTGCAAAGGTACCGGCTACAAGGGACGGGTGGGTATTTATCAAGTCATGCCGATCACCGACACGATCAGCCGCATCATCATGAAAAATGGCACCGCGGTCGATATCGCCGACCAAGCCAAGCGCGAGGGCGTCAAGGATTTGCGCCAATCCGGTTTATTGAAAGTGAAAGCAGGGCTGACCTCGCTGGAAGAAGTCGAAGCCGTGACTAACGAATAAGGGGTACCACCATGGCAGTCGCAGCCGCTAGAAAAACCGTCAAAGCCGTCAAGGAATTCAACTACGCCTGGGAAGGCGTGGATAAAAAAGGTAAAAAAATAAAAGGCGACATGCGCGCCAGCGGCGAAGCCTTGGTCAGCGCCACCTTGCGCCGCCAAGGCATCAATGTCACCAAGGTCAAGAAGCAGTCCACTTTCGGCCGCGGCAAAAAAATCACCGAAAAAGACATTGCCCTGTTCACGCGCCAATTCGCCACCATGCTCAAATCCGGCGTTCCGCTGCTGCAATCGTTCGAAATTGTGGCAAAAGGCCACTCCAACCCCGCCGTATCGCAACTGCTCATCGATATCAAAAACGACGTTGCCTCTGGCAGCAGCTTGGCGCAAGCCTTTGGCAAGCGGCCGGTGTATTTCGATACACTGTTTTGCAACCTGGTCAACGCCGGTGAGCAAGCGGGTATTTTGGACGGCGTGCTGGAACGGCTTGCCACCTATAAAGAAAAAATCATCGCCATCAAGAGCAAGATCAAATCCGCGCTGTTCTATCCGGCCGCGATCATGGTGGTGGCCTTCATCATTACCGCCATCATCATGATTTTTGTGATCCCGACTTTCAAGGATTTGTTCAAGAGCTTCGGCGCCGATTTGCCCGCACCGACTCAGGTGGTCATCGCGATGTCCGACTTTTTCGTCGCTTATTGGTGGGCGATCTTCGGCATTGTTTTCGGCGGCGTATGGTTCTTCTTCTACACTTGGAAGCGCTCGAAGAAAATGCAGGACGCCATCGACCGGCTATCGCTTAAAGTGCCTGTTTTCGGCGAATTATTGGAAAAGAGCGCCATCGCACGCTGGTCGCGTACGCTGTCGACCATGTTCGCCGCCGGCGTGCCGCTGGTCGAAGCCTTGGAATCCGTCGCCGGCTCCGCGGGCAACCAAGTGTACTTCCATGCCACCAAACGCATTCAGGGCGAAGTCTCGACCGGCACCAATCTCACCGTCGCCATGCAAAACACCAGTTTATTCCCCAATATGGTGATCCAGATGGTGCAAATCGGCGAGGAATCGGGGCAGCTCGATTCCATGCTGAGCAAAGTCGCTGATTATTACGACCGCGAGGTGGATGACATTGTGGAGCGCTTATCCGCCCTGCTGGAGCCGATTATCATGGTGGTTCTGGGCACGTTGATCGGCGGCCTGGTGGTTTCGATGTACCTGCCGATTTTCAAAATGGGCCAAGCGGTCTAAGCGGACGCCCGCGCATGTTTTCGGAAATCCTGGCGCTCGCCCGAGAGGCGCCGGCGTTTTTTGTCGGCTTCGTGATCTTGTTCGGCCTCATCGCCGGCAGCTTCCTGAACGTGGTGATACACCGCTTGCCGAAAATCATGGAGCGCGAGTGGCGCGCGTTCTGCGCCGAACTCGCCGAGCAACCCGCACCCACGACGGAAATTTTCAACCTGGTCACGCCGCGCTCGCGCTGCCCGTCGTGTGCGGGCCCCGTGCGCGCCATCGACAACATCCCGCTCCTGAGCTATTTGGCGCTGCGCGGTAAATGCCATCACTGCGGTGTGCCGATCTCCCCGCGCTATCCGATCGTGGAAGCGCTCACCGGCGTGATTTCCGGCTATGTGGCTTGGCGCTTCGGGGTGAGTTTCGCCACGCTGGCCGCACTGCCGTTTTGCTGGGCGTTGATCGCGCTCACCTTCATCGATGCGGATACGCAATTGCTCCCAGATCAAATCACACAACCGCTGATCTGGCTGGGCCTGCTCGCGAACCTGGGCGGCTTGTTCACGGATATTCAATCCTCGATCATGGGCGCGGTCGCGGGCTATGTTTCCTTGTGGGCAGTGTATTGGCTGTTCAAGCTGGCCACCGGCAAGGAAGGCATGGGCTATGGCGATTTCAAGCTGCTCGCCGCGATCGGCGCCTGGCTCGGCTGGCAGTTGTTGCCGGTGGTGATCCTGCTCTCCTCCCTGGTGGGCGCGACTATCGGGGTGAGTCTCATCCTGTTCGCGCGCCATGAGCGCAGCCAGCCGATTCCGTTCGGCCCCTATCTCGCCGGCGGCGGCATCATCGCCTTGCTCTGGGGGCAGGATTTGACCCAGGCTTATTTGAACTGGTTGCACTAAAGCGATGCGATGATGGTTTTTAGCATCGGCCTCACCGGCGGCATCGGCTGCGGAAAGTCCACGGTCGCCCATCTCTTCGCCGAGCTGGGCGCGGCCACTATCGACACCGACGCTTTTTCCCATGCGCTCACGCAGCCGGGCGCGGCGGGGTTCAAGGCAATCATCCACCGGTTCGGTCCCCGTTATCTGCAAGCCGATGGCACGCTCGATCGCGGCAAGCTGCGAGAACTGATCTTCTCCGATGCAGCCGCGAAGCAAGCCTTGGAATCGATTCTGCACCCGCTGATTCATGCGGAAGTGCTTGCCGCTATCCACGCCTGCCAGGCGCCCTATGCCGTGATCGTGGTTCCGCTGCTGTTCGAGACCGGAAACTATCTCCCGCTGATTCAACGCAGCCTGGTGGTGGATTGTGCCGAGGCATGCCAAATCGCGCGCGCCACGGCGCGCAGCGGATTGCCGGAAACCGCGGTGCGCGCCATCATGGCCCACCAACTCCCGCGCGCCGTACGGCTTGAGCGCGCCGACGATATCATCAGCAACGAAAATGGGCTGGATAGTTTGCGCGCCCAGGTTGAGACATGTCATGCCCAGTATTTATCCCTGGCCCGCCAAGCATCAGCTAAGTCCTAGATTTCGCATTAAATTCTGCGCTAAGTCGTTTGTATTTTTAGGGATTCTGGGCCAGAATAGGCCAATTTTGGCGGGACCGGGCCGGTGATCACTTACGAATATCCTCTGAATGAGCGCGTTCGCACGTTGATGCGCATGGAGAATTTATTCGCCAAGTTTGCCCATTTCGCTGAGCAACATGAAGCATGGGATCATCATGCCGCCCTGCTCTCGCTGTTTGAAATTCTCGAAGTCGCGCGCGGCGATCTGAAATCAGACCTGATCCAAGAGCTGGAACGTCAAAAACACACCCTCGAACCGCTACGCAACAACCCAAGCGTCAAATCCGAAGCGCTTGAAGCCGTGCTGCACAATATCATCCGCACCATCACCCAACTGCAGAGCCTTTCTGGCAAGATCGGCCAGCATCTGCGCGATAATGAATGGGTGATGAGCATCAAACAGCGCGCGTGCATCCCCGGCGGCGTGTGTGAATTCGATGTGCCGTCTTATCACTATTGGCTGAGCCTCGATCCGGAAATCCGGCGCAATAACCTACACGAATGGATGGCGCCATTCGATCCGCTCAATAGCGCGATCGAAATTATCCTGAAGATATTGCGCGAGAGCGGGCAGCCGACGCTGCAAGTAGCGCCCAAAGGCGCTTATCAGCAGATGGTCTCCGGCCGCGTCGCGCAAATGCTACGCGTGGGATTGGATGAAGACCTGCCGTGCTTTCCCGAAATCAGCGCCAACAAATACGCCATCAACATCCGTTTTACCGCCCTTGGCGGCGCGGCGCGACCCAGGGTATGCGATACCCAGGTAGAATTCGATTTAACCCTTTGCTGTTTGTAGCCCCCTTAGCTTGATGAAACCGCGTCTCGTCAACTGCCCGCACTGCGGCCAACCCAGCCCCTACGATGCCAGCAATCCGTTCCGGCCCTTTTGCTGCGAACGCTGCCGGCTGATCGACCTCGGCCAATGGGCGAGCGAATCTTATCGCGTACCCTTGAACGAAGGGCCGGGCTCAGATGACGTCCCTTCCGAACCTGACCAGTAACATTTACCCTGGAGATTCCGTTTATGCGCAAACTTGCCTTGCTCTTCCTGTCTTTGATGGTGATGCCTATCAGCCACGCCGCCGATATCGCCAAGGTGAGCGATGCCTGGGTGCGGCTGCCGCCGCCTGGCGCCCAAGTCGCCGCCGCCTACCTCACCCTCGAAAGCAAACAAGCGCTCAGCCTGAGCAATGTCACTTCGCCGGCCGCCGAAACGGTCGAAATTCACAGCATGTCCATGCACAAGGACATGATGGAAATGCGCCAACTCCCCGCACTGGCGCTCGAAGCCGGCAAGCCGGTAAAGCTCGAACCGGGCGGACTGCATCTCATGTTGATCAACTTGAAAAAACCACTGAAGGAAGGCGACAAAGTGCTCTTGGTGCTGAACTTCAATCAAGGCAAGCAGGTGGCCGGCGCGGTCGGCGTGCAAGCGACGGTAAAAGCGGCAGTGAAAGTGCACACGCATTAATTCTGAAAAAAGCGCTTGAACCAGCGCGCAGCCTACCCCCCGTACCCCGGAGGGTAGGCTGCGCGCTGGTTAATTACATTTCAGGGTTTACCCCGCCTGAAACGCAAGCGTGCGCCGCGCGCCATCCACCTCGATCACCATCAGCCAATCACGGCGGCCGGCCACGCAGGCCGGCAGGGTGAGGGTCGCGCGCCATTCGCCGTTGTCTTGCCGGATGAGCCGGTAGCGATTCAAGCCCATCTCCATGCCTTGCATGTGCAATTCGACATGCACTTCCTTTGCGGTGGGTGCTGCGACCGTTAAAGCAAACGGTTTAAGCGGCGTGGGCACGCTATCGGTTTTTGCGAACAGTTTGCCTTGCTCAACGCTGCAGCCCTGAATCAGCGCGACGCACGCTACCGCTGGCGCTTCCTGTTGCGCGCACCCGGCAACAGCGATCACAGCGAACAGGAGCGAGCGCATCTCACCACGCTCCGCGCAGCATCGCGATGCCATGCGCACCGTGCCGCCACGCCGTCTGCAAATCCTCCGGCCGCATGCCGCCGATGGTGTAAATCGGCAGCGGATAGTCCTGCGCCAACGCACGCACACCCTCCCAACCCAAGCTTGCAGCGCCTGGATGCGACGCGGTCGGCAGCACCGTGCCGAGCACGACATAGTCGAGTTGGAGTTGGGCTGCGTGATCCATCTCTTGCCGCGTGTGGCAGGATGCGCCGCACCACGCGACATCGGGGCGGCGCTGGGTGTGCAGGAGCTGCTGCGCGCTCAAATGCACGCCATCGACGCCGGTTTGCGCGACCAATTCCGCAGTGCCATTCAGCAAGACGCGCGCACCGTGAACGTGAGCGGCTTCCGCGACGCGCCGGGCCAGGACGATCAATTCATGGCCGGACATTTGCTTCTCGCGCAATTGGATCAAGCGCAAACCACGCTGCAATGCCGCATCCAACTTGGCCAGAAAAGGCTCGACGCCCAGCTCGGCCGCCTGGCTCACGCCCATCACCGGCGGCAAAGACAGGCCGCGCAAAATGGGGCCATTGGCGGGCAGCAGCGGTTCGACACTCACCGACTCCGCGCGCTCCCAAGAAAACACCTGGCCTTCATGCGGATGCGGCTCGCCTTGCCAGGCGGTGACGCGATAAAAATGCAATTTGACCTTCGCATGGGGATAGGTGAAAACCTGCGTCACCCAAGGATAAGCGCAAGTCACGTCGATCCCCAGCTCCTCCTTCAACTCGCGCGCCAAGGCATCGGCAACGCGCTCATTCGGCTCGACCTTGCCGCCGGGAAATTCCCAATAGCCGGCATAAGGTTTACCTTCGGGGCGACGCGCGAGCAAAAAAGAACCGTCGGGCCGCGTGATGACGGCGACCGCGACGTCCGTGAGCTTTACTGCACAATCAGGGGGAAGATTCATCGGAAAAAAACTGCCGAGCAACCACGGATGAACACGGATAAAACCCCATCATTTTGGTTTTGCTTTTCATCCGTGTGCATCCGTGTTCATCCGTGGCTGAAGTTTTTTTCTCATCGATTGCCGCCCCACCCAATCGCGCGCGAATTGCCAAGCCACGCGCCCACTACGCGAGCCGCGTAATAGCGCCCATTGCAGCGCGGCGTGCTGGCGTTTTTCCGCGTCGCCCAGCGCGCCGCCGAGTTGCGCCACCCAGTAGTCGGCGATGGCGAGATAGGCGTCTTGATCGAATGGATAGAACGACAGCCAGACGCCGAAGCGCTCGGACAGCGATACTTTTTCTTCCACCGCTTCGTCCGGATGCACCTCGTGCCCCACATGGCGTGTGCCGAGATTTTCTTCCATGTATTCCGGCATCAGATGCCGGCGGTTGGAGGTGGCGTACACCAGCAAATTATCCGAGGTGGAGGCAATCGAGCCGTCGAGAATCGCCTTCAAGGCCTGATAGCCCGGCTCATCGGCGCCGAAAGAAAGGTCGTCGCAAAACAGGATAAAGCGCTCGGGGCGGCCATAAATCAAATCCACGATATCGGGCAGATCGCCCAGATCGCGTTTTTCCACTTCGATCAGCCGCAGGCCTTTGCTTGCGAATTGACTCAGCACCGCTTTGACCAGGGAGGATTTACCCGTGCCGCGCGCACCCGATAGCAGCACATTGTTCGCGGGTTGGCCCACGACGAATTGGCGCGTGTTGCGCTCGATGATTTGCTTTTGTTCATCCACGCCGCGCAGATCGGCCAAGCGAATGCGGTGCGGATGCGCCACCGGCTTGAGATAGCCGCGGCCGTTTTGATTGCGCCAGCGGTAGGCGATGGCGGCTTTCCAATCCGGCGCAGCGGCGGGCGCGGGCAACAGCGTTTCGAGGCGATCGATCAGCCCGGCCACCCGCGCCACTAAATCAGCTTCGGTATTCCGCATTGATCTTCACATAATCGTAGGAAAAATCGCAGGTCCAAACGGTCGCCGCCGCTTCGCCGCGATGCAGCAGCACGCGCACCGGAATTTCCGCTTGCCGCATCACCCGCTGGCCATCTTCTTCGCGATAGGCGCCGGCGCGGCCACCCTTTTCCGCGACCAGGACATCGCCCAGATACAACTGAATCCTGGACACATCGAGGTCAAGGATGCCCGCATAGCCGATCGCGGCCAGGATGCGGCCCAGATTCGGGTCCGAGGCGAAAAATGCAGTTTTGACCAGCGGCGAATGCGCAATCGCATACGCGACGGTGCGGCATTCGGCTGCGGATTTTCCGCCTTCCACCTGAATGGTCATGAATTTGGTCGCGCCCTCGCCGTCGCGCACGATGGCTTGCGCCAAGCTTGCCGCCACTTCGGTCACCGCATCGCGCAGGGCCAGGTAATCGTCGCCGCTGGCACCGGAAACGCGCGCCCCGCCAAGCCCCGTGGCGATCAATACGCACGCGTCGTTGGTGGAGGTGTCGCCATCCACGGTGATGCAGTTGAAGGAATGCGCCACGGCGTGATGCAGCATCGCTTGCAGCGCATCTTGGGTCACGGCGGCATCGGTGGCGATATAGCCGAGCATGGTCGCCATATTCGGATGGATCATGCCCGAGCCTTTGGCGATGCCGGTGATGGTGGCGGTTTGTCCATTCACCGTCACTTGCCGGGAGAAGGCCTTGGGCACGATGTCCGTGGTCATGATCGCTTGCGCCGCATCGTACCAGTCGGCTTGACCCAGCTGATTCACGCAACTCGGCAGACCGGCCAGGATTTTGTCGACGGGCAAGGGTTCCATGATCACGCCGGTGGAAAACGGCAACACTTGTTCCGGCTTGCACCCGAGCAGCACCGACAGCGCGCGGCACACCGCTCCGGCGCGGGTCAGCCCCTCCTCGCCGGTGCCGGCATTGGCATTGCCGGTATTGATCACCAGTGCCCGGATCGGCCGCCCGGATTCGAGATGTGCTCGCGCCACGATCACCGGCGCGGCGCAAAAGCGGTTTTGGGTGAAAACGGCGGTCACTTCCGCTCCCGCGTCGAGCGCGATTACGAGCAAATCCTTGCGCCCCGGCTTCTTGATATTGGCTTCGGCAATCCCCAATGAAATCCCTTTGATAGGCAGTAATTTATCGCGTGCGGTAGGTGTGAAATTGACGGGCATGAACATGCTCTAACAGGTTGAATGAGAAACCTATTGTACCCGATAGCCACCCCCGCGCCGGGCGTCTTGTATTGGGTGTTTGAAATATGAAACAATGGTGACAATTTACAAATTGAAGGATCGAGAATGATCGACCGCGATGGGTATCGACCCAATGTCGGCATCATCTTGTGCAACGCAAAAAACGAGGTTTTCTGGGGCAAACGGATACGCGAACATTCCTGGCAATTCCCGCAGGGCGGCATTGATAAGGGGGAATCCCCCGAACAGGCCATGTACCGGGAGTTGTATGAAGAGGTGGGCTTACAGTCCCATCATGTGCATATCCTGGGCCGAACAAAAAACTGGTTGCGTTACGAGGTGCCGGCGCATTGGATCAAGCGTGAGTGGCGCAGCAGCTATAAGGGCCAGAAGCAAATCTGGTTCTTGCTGCGCTTGGTCGGGCGCGACTGTGATGTGAGCTTGCGCGCAAGCGGACATCCGGAATTCGACGCCTGGCGTTGGAGCGAGTACTGGGTGCCGCTGGAGTCGGTGATCGAATTCAAGCGCGATGTCTATCGCTTGGCGCTGAACGAATTGGTTACCTACCTCGACCGCGATCGGCGGACTGCTGCGGAAAGCTCCTAAGCTACCCACGTGAACACGCCTCCCCGCCCCACCGCGCCCCAAGAAGGCATGGTCACGCTTACCCGTGTCATCTATGTACTGCATGCGTTCAGCGCCGTGACCGGTTTGCTCAGCCCGGCGTTTATCGTGACGGCGTTTCTCACCGGCTGGCCGTCGATCATCGCGGTGATTCTGAATTACCTCAAGCGCGACGAGGCTTACGGCACCTATCTGCAATCCCATTTCCGCTGGCAAATCCGCACCTTCTGGTTCGCCTTGCTGTGGCTGATCGTGATGATCTGGCTGTTTCTGACCTTCATCGGCATCCCCCTTGCCTGGGTCATCGGCGTGATGACCGGAATTTGGGTGCTGTATCGCATCCTGCGCGGCTGGCTGCGCTTGGCTGACGCGCAGCCGATGCCGCTATAAATCCCGAGCGCGCCCATCCGCATCCGCGGCAGTGGGTTGCCAATCCAGCCGCATGTTCTAGTATTTATAAGATAGGTTTTAAGCCCAATTCTGTTGAAAGGAGCCGCCATGCTGAGCGATTACACGCCTTTGCAATTGCACGCCCTCGCACCGGGGGCGGATTTGACCCAGCCCGATCTGCAACAAACCTGCCATCTGAAGGCGAATCATCCGGCGCTGGATGTCATGACCGATCTGCGCGCCACCACGGCCGTCTCTATCACACCCGAAGCGGGTATTGATGTGGCTGAGAAGCGCATGCACCGGCGCGGCGTACGCATGCTCTTCGTGCTGGATAACGAGGGGGCATTGGTGGGATTGATAACCGCCGGCGACATTCTGGGTGAAAAACCGCTGCAATTCATCGAGCGCCAAGGCGGCGCCCATCGCGAGATTCTGGTGGCCGACATCATGACCCCGCGCGAGCGGTTGGAGGTGCTAAAACTCTCCGATGTGCTTGCTGCGCGCATCGGCAATATTGTCTCAACCCTGCAACGCTGTGGCCGCCAGCATGCGCTGGTGGTGGACACGGTGAATGGCCGGGAAATGGTGCGCGGCCTGTTTTCCGCCGCGCGCATCGCACGCCAGCTCGGCATGGAAATCGTTACCACGCCGATCGCACAGACTTTTGCCGAAATCGAGCAAGCGTATATACACTTCGGAAAACTGGCATAGCTCCGGCAAAATCAGAGGGAAGCACCTGACAAAACAGTATTATCAAATTCCCCGCACTCCCTGCGATTCGCGGCCAATTAGCATGCATTTGATAGCCCCCCTTGACAGCATGCCTACACCATATTTATACTTGATTTACAGTTTGGATTAAGTCTAACTGTTTTTAATTTATTTACCGTCCGCCAACTTTACAAGGAGACCGTGATGAACCTCAAAGGCTCGAAAACCTTCGAAAATCTGAAAGCCGCATTTGCCGGCGAATCCCAAGCCAATCGCCGTTATCTGTACTTCGCAGCCAAAGCCGACGTGGAAGGCTTTAACGATGTTGCCGCGGTGTTCCGCTCCACCGCGGAAGGCGAAACCGGCCATGCACACGGTCATTTGGAGTACATGGAAGCCGTGGGCGATCCCGCCACCGGCCTGCCCATCGGCCCCACCGGCGACAACCTGAAAGCCTCGATCGCCGGCGAGACGCACGAGTACACCGACATGTACCCAGGCATGGCGAAATCCGCGCGTGACGAAGGTTTCGACGAGATCGCCGATTGGTTCGAAACACTGGCAAAAGCCGAACGCTCGCACGCCAACCGCTTCCAAAAGGCCCTGGATTCGCTAGGCAGCTAATCGCACTCGGCAAGCGCTTCCGCTCCAAGGGGAGCGGAAGCATTTTCCCATATCGGTAGAAAGGCACGAGGAATGAGCGCGCGTGAAGGCAGCTTGGAAGCACCCCAGCGGCATGCGTTGGATTGGAAGAACCCGAGCTTCTGGGATGAAGCCGCGCTCAACCAGGAACTGCATCGGGTATTCGAAGCGTGCCACGGTTGCCGCCGCTGCGTGAGCCTCTGCACCTCGTTTCCCACCCTGTTCGATCTGGTGGACAACTCCCCCACCCTGGAAATGGATGGGGTGAAAACCGAAGATTATTGGCAGGTCGTCGATCAATGCTATCTGTGCGACTTGTGCTTCATGACCAAATGCCCCTATGTGCCGCCGCATGAATGGGCGCTCGATTTCCCGCACCTGATGCTGCGCGCGAAGGCAATCAAATACAAAAAAGGCGAGACCACCTTCCGCGACAAATTGCTCTCCAGCACCGACGCGCTGGGCAAGCTGGCGACGATCCCGGTGGTGGTGCAAACCGTGAACGCGCTGAACAAAACCCCCGCCGCGCGCGCCTTGATGGACAGCGTGCTGGGCGTGCACAAAGACCGGGTCTTGCCGGAATACGCCAGCGCGACATTCCGCCCCCATGCCGAACCCAAGGACAGCTTCCCGGTAAAAACCGGTCAACGCACGCCGGGCAAGGTGGCGATTTATGCCACTTGTTATGTGAATTACAACGAACCGGGCATCGGCCACGATCTGTTGAAAATTCTCGCGCACAATGAAATTCCCGCGCGGCTGGTAGAAAAAGAAGCCTGCTGCGGCATGCCCAAACTGGAGTTGGGCGACCTCGACGCAGTGGAGAAACTCAAAGACATCAACATCCCGCAACTCGCCAAAATGGCGCGCGAGGGCTATGCGATTTTGAGCGCCGTGCCCTCCTGCACGCTCATGTACAAACAGGAATTGCCGCTGATGTTCCCTGGCGATATAGATGTTGCTTTGGTGGCGGAAGCGATGTGGGATCCCTTCGAATACATGATCGCACGCAAGGTGGACGGATTATTGAAGACCGATTTTCCGCAAAAACTGGGCAAAGTTTCGTATCACATCGCCTGCCATCTGCGCGTGCAGAACATGGGGCAAAAAACCCGCGAGATGCTGCAATTAGTGCCGGATACGCAAGTCAATACGGTGGAGCGCTGCTCCGGCCATGACGGCACCTGGGGCGTAAAATCCGAGTTCTTCGCCAACTCGATGAAAATCGGCAAGCCGGTGTTCAAGGCCATGGCCAATAAGGAACCGGATTACATCAGCTCCGATTGCGCCATCGCCGGCCGCCACATCATGCAAGGCATGGGCGCAGAAACCAAAGCGCGGAAGGAACACCCGATCACTTTAATTCGCATCGCTTACGGACTCTAAGAGGAGCAAACACATGGCAAATGAAGGCTATCACGAACCTGTTGAAAAACTCTCCGCCGCGACCCTGGACATGCACCGCGCCATCGTCTCGCTGATGGAAGAACTGGAAGCGGTGGATTGGTACAACCAGCGCGTGGACGCCTGCAGCGATGCGGAACTGAAGCGCATCCTGGCGCACAACCGCGACGAGGAGAAAGAGCACGCCGCCATGGTGCTGGAGTGGATTCGCCGCCACGACCCGGCCTTTTCCCATGAACTAAAGGACAATCTTTTTAAGGAAGGCCCGATCGCCGGGCAACATAAGGAATGATGACCATGCTTGCACCCATGCCGACACAAGGAACCGCCATGCCGAAACTCACCCACGAAAATTTGCTGACGCTTGAAGCCTATGCCAAGGCGCGTCCCGCCCTACGCACGCAGGTCATCGCGCATAAAAAAGTGCGCACCGTTTGCCTGGGCGACCACCTCACCCTCATCTTCGAGGACGAGTTGACCATGCGCTATCAGATTCAGGAAATGCTGCGCGCCGAGCGCATTTTCGAAGAAGCCGGCATCCAGGATGAACTCGACACCTACAATCCGCTGATCCCCGATGGCCGTAACTGGAAAGTCACCATGATGATCGAGTACACGGATGAGGACGAACGCCGCGTGATGTTGACGCGCCTGAAAGGCATTGAAAACAGCATGTGGGTGCAGGCCGCGGGCCACGCCAAAATTTACGCCATCGCCGACGAAGACCTGGAGCGCGAGAACGAGGAGAAAACTTCGGCCGTGCATTTCATGCGCTTCGAACTGGATCCGGGCAGCATCGCCGCGATCAAGGGAGGCGCCGCCATCGGCATCGGCGTCGATCACCCGGAGTACACCTCGGAAATCGCAGCGCTAGCGGACCCCGTGCGCGCATCGCTGGCCCAAGATTTAGCTTAAATATGTAGTAATCGTTTCCTATACTGAGTTTTCACGAGCCAGCGTAGTGGTTCGTATCAGAGGAGAAACGAGATGTTGCAAAGCCAGATTCTCAAATTGGTGGAAAACCGTCTGCGCCGCCATCATTTGCCGGTGGCGGTCGAGTTGTGGAACGGCCAAGCCCTGCACCTTTCCGAGCAGCCGGATGTCACGCTCAAGCTCAACAGCCCCCAGGCCTTGTTCAATCTCGCCAAACCCAGCTTGGGCAAGCTCGCCAAGAGCTACGTGGAGCGCGAGATCGACCTCGCGGGCCGCATGCGCGACATCATTTCTTTTGGCGAGCATCTGTGCGAAAGCGAAGTCGTCGTCGATAACAAAAGCAGTCGCGCCCTGTCCTGGTGGAAACATTCCAAACCCACCGAACGCAAAAATATCAGCCATCACTACGACGTCTCCAACGAATTTTATGCGCTGTGGCTGGATCAACGCCGCGTGTATTCCTGCGCCTACTTCATGCAAGCCGGCGACACGCTGGAGCGCGCGCAAGAACAGAAGCTCGACCACATTTGCCGCAAGCTCGACCTCAAGCCGGAGGAACGCCTGCTCGACATCGGCTGCGGCTGGGGCGGGCTGATTCTTTGGGCGGCCGAGCATTACCAGGTGCGCGCCACCGGTATTACGCTCAGCCAAAATCAGCACGACTATGTGCAGGAGCAGATTCAGGCGCGCGGCTTGCAGGATCGCGTGCAAGTGCACCTCATGGATTACCGCGACGTGCCGGAAGACGAAACATTCGACAAAATCGCCTCGGTCGGCATGTTCGAGCACGTCGGCCGCCACAACCTGCCCAAATACTTCGCGAAAATCTATCGCCTGTTGAAGCCGGGCGGCTTGGTCATGAATCACGGCATCACTTCCAGCGGCCTCGATACCGAGGGCCTCGGCAGCGGCATCAGCGACTTCATCGAGCAATACGTATTCCCCGGCGGCGAGTTGGTGCATGTGTCGCAAGTGATCGAATCGCTCTCCACGCACGGCCTAGAATGCTGGGATGCGGAATGCCTGCGCCCGCACTATGCGCGCACCCTCTGGCACTGGGTGGACCGGCTGGAAGCAAATGCCGTGGAAGCAAAGAAATTAGTCGGCGAAGAAAAATACCGCATCTGGCAAATCTATATGGCCGGTTCGGCGCATGCCTTCGAACGCGGCTGGATGTCGCTGTTTCAAATCCTTGCGGGCAAACCGCTGGAAAATGGCGCGATACCCTATCCGCTGACGCGGGCGCATGTGTATCGCGGCGCACAGAACTAAAATACGGCCTTGCACCGCCAAGGACGCAAAGGATGCGAAGTAAAGCAAAGCCTCATGCGGCACCGGGACGTTACCCGTGCGCGCGCGACTGGATAGTTATCCTGGAGTTCCTTTGCGATGCTTCGCGTACTTCATGGTTCAACTATTTGTTTCCGCTATGTGCGTTACGGCAACTTGGCCGGTTGCGTAAACACATAATCATTGCCCTTCACCGGCGTGTGGCAAGCGAAGCAGCCTTGCACGAATCCGGCGTCCGTTCCAAACGGTTTTTGCTCTTCGCCCAGCCAGCGTGCAAACCCCCAGCCGCCGGTTGCTTCGTACTTCTTGGCCTCTTTGATCATGAATTCCGCATGCACGAATTTTCCGGGCACCGTCGCCGTTGGCCAATTGGCATCCGTCTCGGCTTTCCAGACCAGCTTGCCGAGAATGGCGCCATCGGGCCAAGGCTTGGTCTGTCCCTTGCGCGCGGCTTCCATGGCGATATCGTTGCCGACGATGGCGCGCATGGTGTTGTTGTCCGTGCGGTGCGCGACTGAAATCACACGCCAGTCCTTATAGCCTTCGGGAAGCGTAATGCCGTTTGGCGCCGGCGCGACGGCCGGTTTTTCCGCCCAAACTGATGTGGCAAACATTGCGGCAAACAACGCCACTCCCGTCATCTTCACGAGGTTGGCACCCATGCCGGCACGCGCAAGTGTATTCAGAAATAACATATCTTCCTCCAATAAAATCGGTTTTAAATACAATCCGGGTAGTTTGTCGCAGACATGGGGCCACCCTTACACGGGTAAACAGTGGCTGGCGGGATTTATTCCAGGAACTGGAAAATATTTTCTAAATACGCCTTTCCCCTGGCAGGGGCTGCGGGAGGGCCGCTGCCTGCGCCAGCGCGAAGCCTCCCCAGCGGGGGGAAGACCGCCCGCAGGGCGAGCGTCTGGCGGCGTCCCCTTTACGGGGGTAAGCAGCGGGGTACCCGCCGGCGTACCCCTTGCGGGTGAAAGGTGCGCCTTGCGCGCCATGCCGGCAAGGATGCCGGCGCTACCACTTCACGCTGCTAGGCCGGGATGTCCGGCGTGATCTGCATCTGCAAACGCGCTATTTCATCTTTCAACCACAGCTTGCGTTTCTTCAGACGGCGGATTTGCAGCTCATCCGGCTCGGCGTCGGCGGTGAGGCGGGCGATGGCGTCATCGAGATCACGGTGTTCGATGCCCAGTTCGATGATGTGGTGTTTTATTTTCTCGATTTCTTCCGGAAGCATGCGGCAAACTCCTTAACCCTTTGAAACTATCAATCCTGCGCGCACCATGCGCGCCACATGTATTTAAACACCCGGTCCAACTGCTTGGCGCGGCGGCGGTGATCGCATAGCGGCGACTTGGCGACTTGGTTGCGCAAATCGGCGCGCAGGGCGGTGAGGCGCGGCAGGTCGGCGGCAAGGCGCGCGGCGATTTGCACATAGTCGCCCGGCATTTGCGCCACCAGGCTCGACAGTCCGACGCGGCGCAGCATGGAGGCGCCCCAGCGCGCCACCATGGAATGGCCGGCCAGGGTGACCACGGGGATGCCCATCCACAGGGCTTCGAACGTGGTGGTGGAACCGTTGAAGGGGAAGGGATCGAGCGCGATATCGATATCGCGATAGGCGGCCAAGTGCTCGACAAAACTCAATTGTTCGGTGAGGAGCCGCACCCGTTCGGCGGGAATGCCGTAATGCGCGAACATATCTATGTAATGCGCATGCACGAAGGGTTCGTTGAACATTTCCTTGTATTTCAATACCAGCCGTGAATCCGGCACCGCTTTCAGCACTTCGGACCAGATGAACACGCTTTGCGGGTTGAGCTTGGCCACGTTATTGAAGCAGCCGAAGGTGGTATAACCGCGCCCCAAGGCGGGGGGCGGCAGGGTCGGCGGCGCGTCGTTCAGCGGCAGGTGCAAATAAAACGTCGGCAGGCGCACCAGCTTTTCCGTGAACCATTCCTGGGTATCGGGCGGATTCATCGTGATGTCGGTGATGAGGTAATCCATGTCGGCCAGATAGCTCGACGCCGGATCATGGAAGCTCACTTGCACCGGGGCAGCGCGGTAAGCGGCGACCAGCGGCTTGTTGTTGTCGAAGCGCGCGGCGAGAATCACCAGAATATCCACTTCATCGCGCCGAACTTGATCCGCGATTTGTTCGTCGTTCATGCCGAGCACGGACTGATAATGATCCGCGATTTCCTTAAAGCGTTCGGTGAGCGCATCCGGCTGGTGCACCGCGCCGTAGAGATAAAGCTCGAACTGGCTGCGGTCATGCCCTTCCAGCACCGGCCAGATGTTGCGCCCGACCGGATGCAGGCGAAAATCGGAGGAGATATAGCCAATGCGGATTTTTTTGCGCGGGTCTTTGCGCTGTGCGAAGCGCTCCTTGGCCGTGGGCGCACCGAAGGAAATCGGCGCGCGTGGCGGCAACGGCTGCTCTTGATAGATGTAAAGTTCGAATAGCAGCTTGCAGCGCTTCGCCTCTTCGTGGCGCGGATTCCTGTCGAGCAGCAGCCCGAGGAAGCGCATGGCTTCCTGGGCATCGCCCACCGACCACAGCAGCTTGGCCATATTGAGATAAGGCGATTCGTAGCCGGGCTTCAGGCTCATCGCGCGCTGCAGCGCCAAATACGCATCTTGTATCCGGCCCAACTGCATCAAATTGGCGCCCAGATTGTTGTAGCCTTCGGCGAAATTCGGATTCCGTTTCACCGCCTGCCGCGCAAGCTCGACCGCTTCTTCGGTGTGTTGCAGATCGCCCATTACCGCGGCTTTATTGCTCAGCGCTTCGGGATAATCGGGTTGCAGCGCCAGCACTTGATCGAAAAAAGGCACCGACTCCGCGTGCCGCCCCGACTCCGCCAAGGCGTTGGCCTTGTTGAACAGCGCCAGAAAAAAACCCGGTTTGAGTTCAAGCGCGCGGTCGAGGCACGCCAGCGCCGCTTCGAAGCGATGGTCTTGACGCAGAATGTTGGCGTGGTTGACCAGCGCCTCGGCATAGTCCGGTTTGAGCTCCAGCGCTTTCTCAATCAGCGGCCGGGATTCTTCGATGCGCCCGAGTTGAAACAGCGTGGAGCCGAGATTGTTATAGCCCTCGGCAAATTGAGGCGCGCGCGCCAATACCTGCCGATAGTAGGGCAGCGCACGCTCGAAGTCGCCGAGGAGGTGGCAGCTATTACCGGCATTCAACGGCGCGAATGGATTGTGCATGTCGAGCTTCATGGCGCGATCGTATTCCGCCAGCGCTGCTTCGTGCTTGCCGCTATCGGCCAGCGCCAAGCCCAACTCATGATGCGCCTCGGCATTTTGCGGCTGAAGCTTGATGGCTTTTTTCAGCGCCTGAACCGATTCATCCAGACGCTTGGCTTGGCGATAGGCCTGGCCGAGATGAATATGAAAATGGATATCGCGATTATTTTTCTTGAGCGCCTGATTGATCAGATCGATCGCGTCTTGGTGCTGGCCGCGCTGGTGCGCGATCAAGCCGAGCAGATGCAGCGCATCGGGGTGCTGCGGATCGCGTTGCAGCACCTCACGGTAATACTGTTCGGCTTGCGCCAGCTCTCCCGCGCGATGGTGCTCCACCGCCCGCGACAATGCCTGTTGCGTCATTTCGCCACCGCCGCGCACCAATCACTGAGCCTGGATAATATTTCTGCCGTGGCGCGATTCGCGGCCGCGGCCCCGCCATATGCCGCTTCGGCCGTCGCGTTTTCCTGCGCTTCAAAAGTGCGCGTGGCAATCACCGCGCCACTGCCGGCATCCACCAGCTGCGCGCGCACAATCAGCCGCACCCGGCTCGGCTGCTGCGTAAAGTCCTGCATCAAGCTCACCAGCTCGGTATCCAGGCGCAATTTCGCGCGCACCGAAGCCGGCGACTGCACCACCGCGCCGAATGCGCCACCGGACTCCAGCGCCTGCGCGATCAAGGGCGTGAGCATGCGCGCCGGCGTTTCCACCCAGCGATGGTAGGCGTAATACTCGATGCGATTCGCTTCGCGCACATAGGCCATGCGCGGCGTGTCGAAGCCGGGATGCGCGCGCATCGGCGTGACCAGCACAGTGACCGCCGATTTTGCACCGGTGGATTTCGCCGGCAGCGCGGCGCTCAGCAGATAGGTAGCCGTATCCGCTTGCTTGCCCTGCGGGCCAACGCACGCAGCCAGCAGCACCAGACCGATCAAACTAATTCCACTCACCCATTTCCGCATCGCATGACCTCAAAATAGATGTTCCCCGACGCCTGAATCCTGACGCCTGCTTTTCACTCACCCGGCCCCGGCCGTGGCTGTCCGCGGCCGAAAATCAGCATCTCCGGTTGTTGTTCGATTTCGGCGCCGACCCGCTTCATGGTCACCGACAGTTCGCGCAGCTCCGCCGCCAAGGCATTCAACTCCGGCAAGGTCTGTCCGGACAGGTCGCGCAGCGGCTGGCGCGTATCGTCCAAGGTGGCGCACACGCTGCGGCTGGCGGCGGAAATATCCGTGACCATGGTTTCCATCATGCCGGCGGTTTGGTTCAGGCGCTTGGCGAGCTTGCCGACTTCTTCCGCCGCATGGGCGCCGGTATCGAGGGTGCGCCCGGTATTTTTCAGCAGCGCTTCGATGGCCGGTTTTTGTTCAGCCAGCATTTGGGTGACGGTTTCCACATTGACCAATATACGCTTCATCGATTTGCGCATCTCGGCATCGGTAAGCGCATTGATGTTCTCGCTGGTCTCGGCCAGGTTGCTCAACAAACCGCTGACGGCGGTATCGAGCTGCTTGAGAAACGAAGGCTGGGTGGGGATGACCGGATACGCCTGATCTTTTCCCTTGGTCAACGGGTGGGCGATCGCGCTGCCGCCGGAAAGTTCGAGGGATGCAAGCCCGGTCAGCCCCTGCATTTTAAGTTTTGCGATCGTGTCTTGTTTGATCGGGGTGTCGCGATTTATTCTCATGAGGACCTGCACTCGACCGCTCTGATCGGGCGCCAGCGCAATCTCGACGACGCGCCCCACTTCTACCCCGCGATAGCGTACCGGGGCATTGCGGTTGAGGCCCGCGACCGACTCGTCAAAATAGGCGTGATATCTCTGCTGATCGCGCTGCAACTGGCCGCCGGCGGACAACCAAAAAGCAACGCCCAGCAGCGCCCCGCCCAACAGCAGCACGAACACGCCCACAATGGTGTAATTAACCTTGGTTTCCATGCAACGCCCCTACGGCCCGCCCGCGCGGGCCGTGAAAATACTCCCGCACCAAGGGATGCGGCGATTCGGCCAAGGCCGGCATCGTGCCCAGCCCGACTACACGCTTGTCACCCAATATCGCAACGCGGTCGGTGACGCGCCACAACAGATCCAAATCATGCGTCACGATAATGATGGTGAGTTTGAGCGATTCCTTCAAGCTCAATACTAATTCATCCAGCCCGCTCGCCGCCAAGGGATCGAGCCCGGACGAAGGTTCGTCGAGAAACAGCAGCTCCGGATCGAGCGCGATGGCGCGCGCCAGCGCCGCCCGTTTCTTCAGCCCGCCGGATAGCTCGCGCGGAAACTTGTTGGCTGCGCCGGCGGGCAGGCCGGCCAGCGCAATCTTGATATGCGCCAATTCCACAATGTCATCCGGCGTGAGGTCGGTGTGTTCGCGCAAGGGCAGCGCCACATTCTCGGCGACGGTCAGGCCGGAAAACAAGGCGCCGCCTTGGAACATCATGGCCCAACGCCGGCGCAGGCGGGCCGCCTCTGCCGCGCCAATGTGCGCGATATCGCGACCCAGAACACGGATACGGCCGGCATACAGCGGCATCAACATCACGATCTCGCGCAACAGCGTGGATTTGCCGCAACCGCTGGCGCCGGCGATGGCGAATATTTCGCCGCGCTCGATCGTCAGGCTAATATCCTCATGCACCACGATGTCACCGAAACGGGTGACGAGGTGCTCGATTTCGATGACCGGCTCGCGCTTCATTTCCAACCCAGGTGCGTGGCGCTCGCCACGATGGAAAAAATCGCGTCCGCGATGATGATCAGGAAAATCGACTGCACCACGGATACGGTGGTTTGCCGCCCCACGCTATCCGCGCTGCCGCGCGCCTGGAAACCGGAATAGCACCCCACCAGCGCGATAATCAGGGCGAATACCGGCGCCTTGCCCACCCCGAATAAAAACGTGGAGACTTTAATCGCATCGTCGAAGCGATCCAGGAAGGTGTAGGTATCCACATCGAGCTGCGTGCTCGCCACCAGCATGCCGCCCAGCACGCCGGTAAAATCGGCGAACACCGTGAGCAAAGGCAAGGCGATCAGCAGGGCGACGAGTTTCGGCAGCACCAGCAATTCCAGCGGCGACACGCCCATGGTGCGCAGCGCGTCTATTTCCTCGGTCACTTTCATGGTGCCGATTTGCGCGGCATAGGCCGAGCCGGAGCGCCCGGCGACGATGATCGCCACCATCATCGGCGCCAGCTCGCGCAGCGTGGCATGCCCCACCAGATCCGCGATGAAAATATTCGCGCCATAACGCGCAAGCTGCACCGAGCCTTGATAGGCGATCACCATGCCGATCAGAAACGAGAGCAGCCCGACAATGGGCAGGGCATCGAAACCGGCTTGCTGGATATTGGAGAGGATTGGGCGAAATCGCAGATGCCTGGGCGACTTCAGCGCGTGCAGCAAAGCCACGGCGTTCTCGCCGACGAAATGCAACATGCCGCGCGTTTGCTCGAACCAGTGCCAAGCGTGGTAACCCAGGACCTCAAGCGGGCTAGCCTCATGCGCTTTAAGCGGCGAAATCTTTTTCGGTGCACGCGATTCCACCAAGCGCCGCAGCGCCGCGTAGTCCTCATGCATGCCTTCGACCCGAACGGTTTGACCATGTTGGGCGCGATCTTCAACGATGTGGTGCAGCACCCAGACGCCAGCCGTATCGAGCCGCGTCACTTGGGAAAAATCGATGACCAACTCGCCGCCGGCGACCCAGGCAAGTTTGTTCAGGCGCGCGCGCAAGCCGGCGATGCCATGCACCGTCCAGTCACCGCCGCAGGCAAGGCGGTGACCAGCCTCAAGCAGCGCCACGGAGGCGCCCACGATAGCCGTGCTGGATTCAGGCATAGTGCGGGCAATATAGCATGAGGGAGGAAGCGGGGAGCGGGGAGCGGTATTCGGCTTCCTGCTCCCCGCTCCCCGCTTCCTCCCTAGGCCCGCCGCATCGGCGCGAGCAGCGAGGCCGGCAGATCGGATAAGCGATACTTACCGGTCTGCACCGCGCGGGCGAGCTTCTCCAAGGTCTGTTCATTGAGCAACGCCACGACTTTTTTCTTGATCGGCAGCCATTTTGTGTGCATGGGGCAGGCGGTGGCATCGGAGCAGACTTTCAAACCGAGCACACAATCCTGCGTAAAGCGGGGTCCCTCGGTCAACAGCAAAATCCGCATCAAGACGGTCTTCTCCGCCCCCTCGCGCAAACAGAACCCACCCAGCCGCCCACGATAGGAATACAGTAAATTGCCCTTGCACAAATTCTGCATGATTTTCGCCAGATAAGCCGGCGGCACATTGAGATAACTCGCGATCTCGCGATTCAGCACCGGCTCCCCCGGCGGGCGAGTCGCGATGAAAATCAGCGCCTGAATGGCGTATTGGCTGGTACGGGATAGAATCATGATTGCTTAAAATACCTGTTCCGGAGGATTTTATCCGAAATCCATATTTTGCACAGCCCAGAGAGAATCAAGGGGGAAACATGGAACGCAGAAAAGTCAGCTCCAGCAAAATCCGCTCCGTCGGCTACGACGAACGCGCGCAAACCCTGGAAGTGGAATTCAACAACGGCAGCGTCATGCAGTATTCACGCGTCTCAGCCGATTTGCATCGGCGCATGATGAATGCCGGATCGGCCGCGAGCTTTTTCGAGGATCACATTCAGGATACGTTTAGTGAAAAGCGGGTACGGTAAATATTGGATTCCCAAAAACTCAAGGCCCAGCCACAAAGTGATGATGCACCGTTGGTGTTGACGTTGGGGCCCCTCTGCACCGCCGAGTAGCACAGCCGTGCCGGGGGAAGTCGGCGAGCACTTGTTCGAGCAAGGCTCCGCGTAGCGGAACGTGCGAGTTTCCCACAAGGGGACTCCGACTTTCTGTGCCCATACGGGCACGAAAGATCGTATGGCGCAGCCGCCCGGCATGGCGAGCAACGCAGGGAACCCGAAGGGCGGTAAAGGGGGTGTCCTTTTCTTGGGTTACCTTCTTTTGGACAAGCAAAAGAAGGTAACTGCCCCGCCGGGGCATGACCGGCCAAAAATGCTTTTGGATTGGTGCGCGCAGCGCACTCCACAAAACAATTACGACTTCGCTAACTCAACCCAACCACCCCACCACCCCACCCAACGGCAACTTGAAATAATGATCCACCAACAAAGCCGCAAACAACAAACTCAAATAAAGAATGGAATAAGCAAAAGTCCGCTTGGCAATCGCATCCGTGTAATGCTTCCAAATCAAGTAGGCGTAGTACAGGAAGACACCGTCCAACACCAAGGCCGAAACCAAATACACCAACCCACCCATGCCCGTCGCCACTGGCAACAGCGTCGCGGCGGTGAGGATCACGGTATAGAGCATCACATGCAATTGGGTAAATTGCTCGCCGTGGGTCACCGGCAGCATCGGCATGCCGGCCTTGGCGTATTCGTTTTTGCGATACAAGGCCAAAGCCCAAAAGTGCGGCGGCGTCCAGGTAAAAATAATCAGGAACAGCAGCAGCGCATCGGCAGTCACTTCGCCGGTCACCGCAGCCCAGCCCAGCACCGGCGGCATGGCGCCGGAAGCGCCGCCGATGACGATGTTTTGCGGGGTGCGCGGCTTCAAGATCACGGTGTAAATCACCGCATAGCCGACGAAGGTGCCGAGCGTGAGCCACATGGTGAGCGGATTGACCAGGGTGTTGAGCAGCACCAAGCCGATGCCGCCGGCCACGCCGGCAAATAGCAGCGTTTGCGGTGAGGTCACTTCGCCTTGCGGCAGGGGGCGGGCGCGGGTGCGGGCCATGACCGCGTCGAGTTTCTGCTCGATCAGGCAATTGACCGCGGCGGCGGCGCCTGCCACCAGTGCGATGCCGAGGGTGGCGGCAAGCAGTATCCTGAGCGGCACTATGCCCGGCGTGGCCAGGAACATGCCGATCACCGCGGTGAACACGATCAGCGATACCACGCGCGGCTTGGTCAACCGCAGGAACTGCTGGCAGCGGACGAGCCATTGATTTTGTGCGAGAACGTCCATACGTGAATCCCTAAAATTAAACCTGAGCGTTAAGTCCGCTTCAGCGCTTTGGTCAGCCTGAAGTTCAATATCACCAGCGTGAGCAACAGCAGCGCCGCCACGCCGTTGTGCGCCACGGCTACCGGCAGCGGCAGGCTGAACAACACATTCGCGATGCCCAGGCTCACCTGGGTCACGAGCACGAGCCCGATCACACCGCCCAGCTTGGCGAGCGCGGGAATGCGCAGCATTTTGAATACAAGCGCGGCGAGAAGCAGAAAAGTAATCAGCGCCCCGGCACGATGCGCCCAATGAATCGCGGTGAGGGATGCCAGCGACAGCAATTCGCCTTGCGCGGTTTTACCCAGCTCGCGCGTGAAATGGAAAGCGTGGCTGAAATCCATCTCCGGCCACCAGGCGCCGTTACAGGCGGGGAAATCGGCGCAGGCCAGCGCGGCATAATTGGAGCTGACCCAGCCGCCCAAAGCGATCTGGATAAACACGACCGCGAGCGCCGTCAGCGCCCAGGTTTTCATGCCGGCCGCGTCTTGGGTGCGCATCTCGGGAATATCGCGGCTTTGGCGCAAGCCCAGCCAAACCAGCAGCGCCAAGGTGGTCAACCCCCCGAGCAAATGCAGGGTGACGATCACGGGCTTCAGCAGCAAGGTTACCGTCCACATGCCGAGCAGCCCCTGCAAAACCACCAGCACGATGAGGAAGGTAGGCAAGCCCACGCCTTGCATGCGTTTATCCCGCTTGACCCAGGCCATGACGCCGATGATGACGATGAACAAGCCCAGGGTGCTGGCGAAATAGCGGTGCACCATTTCTTTCCACGCCTTGGGCGCGGACACCGAGCCGCCGGGCTGCGCCGCCTCCGCTTGTGCGATGTGTTCCGCGGCGTGCGCGGGCGAGAGCTTGCCGTAGCAACCGGGCCAATCGGGGCAGCCGAGGCCGGCATCGGAAAGCCGCACGTAAGCGCCCAACACGATGACTCCGAACGCCAGCAATGCGGTGACAAGAATTAGCTTTTTATACATGGCTTATCCAATTTGAGAGTATTTGAGCAAGCGCTCGAGGTCTTTATGCATGCGCTTCATATCAGGATTCGCCGGCCAGCGCAGCATCAGATTGCCCAGCGGATCGATTAAGTAAATATGCTGTTTCACATTTGTCTGCGCCGGCAGCTTGGCGATCAGCGCGCCCGAAGTGTCTTTCAGCAACAGCATGCTATCAATTTTTTGCTTCAACGCCGGGCTGGGCGCCGCTTTGTCTGTCACCAACCACAGCCGCAGCACGCGATCCTGTTCACGGCCTTGCATCAGCCGCACCTGACGCAGGGCATAGAGCTTTTGCTCGCACGCGGCGTCACACCCTCCCGCGTCCACCTGCACCATCAGCCACTTGCCGCGCAATGCTTTCAATTTGATCTCGCCGCCCTCCAGCTTGGCGAGGGTCAAGGTCTCCGGCAACGGTTCGGGCGGAATCAACTCGCCGTAATTGCGCACGGCGCCCTGCGGCTGCCACACGAAATACGCCAGATAAGAGGCAATGAGCGGGATCGCGAATACCGCCACCACCAGGAGAAATCTTTTTTTATTTTTGCTTGCGTCGTTTTGCATACATCACCACATAAATCACGATTGCCGCGACGGCCAGCGCGAACCATTGAAAGGCATAGCCGATATGCTTTTCGACGCCGGCATCGGGGCGATCCCAATGCCGTATCAGGCCATCTCCATTATCATTCAACTGCGTAATCACCACCAGTTGCATCGGGTAACGCAATAGCCCCGCCATCCGCGTCATATCCAGATTTTGCCAGACACGGCCCTCGACGGTTTGCGTCGAGAGTTCCAGATATTTACCGCTCGGCGGCGCGGCAATGCCTTCGATCACTACCGCGCCCAGGGGGGTGCGTATCTCCGGCAGCAGCGTGCGATCCATGCCCCGCGCCACCCAGCCGCGATCGACGAGCACATACAAGTCGGCGTTGGCTATCTTAAGCGGCGTCATCACACGATAGCCCGGCTTGCCCTGCTGCACGCGATTATCCAGCAAAATCTCATGCGCCGGGTCGAATTGCCCCGCGACCGTCACCCGCCGATAGCGTAACGTTTCGGCATCGACCAGCGTTCCCGGCAAGGCTATCGGCGCGGCTTTTTCCTGTGCCTCATAGCGCGCTTGCAGCTCGCGCTTGAATTGCGCGCGATGCGTCTGCCAAATCCCGGCCGCCACGGAGATCGCAATCACCGCGAGCGCCGCCACGGTCGGCAGCCAGAACGGTCGCCGCGGCCCGGTCATCGCGTGCAGCACGGCTTTCCGCTACACTGCGCCGATTCCCGCTGCCGATTCCATCTGTCCGGAGCCATCATGTCGCCCACTTTATCCCGTATCATCGTCATCGTTTTTCTGCTGCTTATCGTCGGCAGCCTGGTTTCTGCGCTCTACTATCTGGTTAAGGATAAAGGCGGCTCTGATCGTACCGTGAAAGCGCTCACCGTGCGCGTCTCTCTCTCCGTCACCCTATTCTTGCTGCTGATGGCAGGCTTCTACTTTGGGATCATTCCCGCGCGCCACTAACGCCCAAGTTTGGATTGTAAGGGCAACGCTGCTATGCATTCGTAATGATCTCCCCCCCAAAAACAAAAATGGCGCCGCTATACTACCGCGACGCCAATTTCCCCTTTTACATTTTTTTATTAGGGGCGTTCTCCTCCACCGCTTGCCGGGGGGTTAACTTAAAACTCGCGTAGCGAGCCTATGTCCCTCTCTCCCACTTGGGAGAGCGCTAGGAGAGAGGGAAACGGTCATGGCGAGTTTCATTTTCCGGGGTTGGCCATTGCCATGACCGTTAGAGCCAGTACACGAACACGAACAGGCCGAGCCAGACCACGTCCACGAAGTGCCAATACCAGGACACTGCTTCGAACGCGAAGTGGGAATCGGGCGTGAAGTGGCCTTTCAGGCAGCGCACCAGCATCACCGTCAGCATGATGGCGCCGATGGTCACGTGAAGACCGTGGAAGCCGGTCAGCATGAAGAAGGTCGCGCCATAAGCGCCGGAAGCCAAGGTCAAACCGAGTTTGGTATAGGCCTCGTGATATTCGGTTGCTTGCAGATAAAGGAAAAGCGCGCCCAAGGCCACGGTTAAACCCAGCCACAAATTAAGCTGACCGCGATTGCCTTTCTTCAACCCCCAGTGCGCGATGGTGAGCGTGACGCCGGAGCTCAGCAGAATCAGGGTGTTGATCGCGGGCACGCCCCATGCCGCCATGGGCGATAGCTGGCCCGGGCCGGCATCGGTCATCGGCGCGATGACGGTCTGTCCCGATGGGCCGGTGCTGGGCCAAGCCGCCTTGAAGCCTTCCCACAGCATGGCGTTGGTGTCGCCTTCGCCCAGCCAGGGCACCGACAGCACGCGCATGTAGAACAAGGCGCCGAAGAAGGCGGCGAAGAACATCACTTCGGAGAAAATGAACCAGCTCATGCCCCAGCGAAAGGAGCGATCCACTTGCTGATCGTATTTGCCGGACTCGGACTCGGCAATGACGCGGCCAAACCAGCCGAACATCATGTAAAACAGCACCAGCAAACCGGCCAGGATAATCCAGCCGCCCGGCGCGATGTGGTTTGCCCACATCACCAAACCGCCGGCCAACAGCGCCAACGCGGCCGAACCGACGATGGGCCAGCCCGATGGTTCCGGAAGATAGTAGCTCCCTGCTTGATGATCACTCATTTCTGCTCCTCCTTAAGAGTCGAATCGTTAATATCGATTTAAACTTGCTTGCTTCAAATTTTGTTATTTGACGGCAAGATGGGTGACCAGATACACCACCCCCAGCAATACCGCGACAAACAGCGCCGCGCCGATCAAGCCGGCCGCGACCACTTGGCCGAGCGTGAGCTTGACCGCATCCGAATCGTAATCGGTGCGCTTGCGCACGCCGAAAAAGCTCCAAAACACTGCGCGCGCGGCCTGGAAAAAACCGGTTTTACGCGGTGCTTGTTCCATATCCATTTTATCCATGATGGCGACAACCCACTTCGAAAATGAAACGCGCCAAAATCGTTGCCCTCTCTCCTTGCTCTCTCCCGCAAGCGGGAAAGAGGGACTTAGGCTCGCTTCGCGAGTTGCATATTACGAAGCGTTACCCGCTTTAACTTGCTCGTAGAACGTGTACGACAAGGTGATCGTATGCACGTCTTTTGGCAAATCGTTCTGCACCACAAACTGCACCGGCATGATTTTTTCTTCACCCGGCTTGAGCGTCTGCTGACTGAAGCAGAAGCACTCGATCTTCTTGAAAAAACCGCCCGCGCGCGCCGGCCCGTAACTGGGGATGGCTTGGCCGGTAATCGTGCGGTTGGT
>JACRIU010000101.1 GCA_016235775.1 Hydrogenophilales bacterium | reverse complement strand
TGGAATTTCACTTGATATAACACCTCCGGCCGGGGGAATTCCCACGGATTGCCGTAGCGCAGCCAGTTATCCGGTTGCTCGATTTGCTGGCCGTTCTCTATGCGCTGATTGAACATGCCGTATTCGTAGCGGATGCCGTAGCCGTAGCCGGGGATGCCCAGCGTCGCCATCGAATCCAGGAAGCACGCCGCCAACCGGCCCAGGCCGCCGTTGCCCAGCGCCGCATCGTTTTCCATATCGCGGATATTTTCCAGCTCCAGCCCCATGTCGTTCATCGCCTTGCGAAAGCCCTCCTCGCAGCCGATGTTGAGCATGCTGTTCATCAGCGTGCGGCCCATCAAAAATTCCATGGAGAGGTAATACACGCGCTTGGTGTCCTCGCGATAATAGCTGCGCATGGTTTCCATCCAGCGCTCGATCAGGCGCTCGCGCACCACTGCCGCCGCGCTGTAGAACCAATCGCGGCCGGTCGCGGTTATCGGATCCTTGCCGATGGAATACACTAGGCGGTTGGAGAGGGAACGCTTGATCGACGGCGCGTCGAGCGCGGGCTTGTCGAGTTCGAGTTGCGCGGGTTTGGGGTTTTTGCTCATGGGAACGCTCCTGGAGAGGACGATATTGTTCGAGTAATGAGCAATAACGGATGCCCAGGGGCGTTCTTTAGGACGGGGGAACGGTTAATGCTGACTCGCCAGCAAGCCTGTGGCGATAAAAAACCCTTATAAACCAAGCATTAACGCGCGGCGCGGGATGTATCTAGGCTAGCGCAATGACCAGATAAGTAACATACAGCACGCCGTTGATCCCCAAATGCCACACCCGCAATTGGCCGCGGGCGAGCATGGCGCGCAGCCAAAAGCTCGCGATCAGGGTGATGGCGATGCCGGCGAGCACCTCGCGCTGCGGCGTCCACGGCGTCAACATGATGCCGATCGCCGGCAGCAGCGTGCCCTGGAACACCATCGCGCCGGTGATATTGCCGAAGGCCAGCGTATCCTTGTGCTTGCGAATCCACAGAATGCTGTTCACCTTTTCCGGCAGCTCGGTGGCGATGGGGATGATCATCAAAGACAGCAGCAGGGGCGAGATGCCGAATAAAACCGAAGCCGCTTCCACGCCATGAATGAAGCCCTTGGCGCCGGCTACCAGCAAAATCAAACCCAGCGCCAGTTGAAGCAAAATCACCGCCATGTTTTCCGGCAAGCCCAGACGCGCCAGCAACATTTTTTCGTGCGCCTCGGTGGCATGGCCATCCTTCACCAAATCGGCGGAGGCGCGCAGGGTCAGCATGATGTAGATAAAGTAAATCAGCACCATGCCGGTAGCGAGCGCACCGCGATAAATAGGTTCGGTATGCGGCACGAACAGCGCCACCGCGGAGAGGGAAAATGCGCCGAGAAAGAAATTCAGATCGCGCGTGAAACCGGTGCGCTCCGGGTTGAAATGGCCTTGCAAGCCGCGCTTTTTCGTCACCGACAGCGCCATCAGAAACAACGACAGCGTGGAAAGCATCAAGGGCGCGCCGAGAATGGCGCCGACGCCGATTTCCTCATTCACATGCGAATTCGCCGTACCGGCGAAAATCGCCAGCAAAGGCACCATCGTCTCCGGCAGCGCCGTGCCCACCGCCGCGAACAGCGAACCGGTCACGCCTTCCGAAATCTTCAGTCGCTCGCCCAGATGCTCCAGCGCGTTGGTGAATACCTCCGCCGCGACCAAAATCACGAACAGCATCAAAATCAGTTCTGCGACAACCATTTAACGCACTCCTGGGTTATATCGTTTTGGGCAATGCGCGCATTATACTGGCGGCACCATGAATATCGGCGAAAACGGTTTGCTGCAAGGCGTTCGCTACCTCCCCTCGCCCAATTTCGACGCGCGGCCGGAAGGCTGCGCGGTCAACCTGATCGTCATCCACAACATCAGCCTGCCGCCGGACCAATTCGGCGGGCCGGGCGTGATCGAGCTCTTCACCAACCGGCTCGACCCGAGCGAGCACCCCTACTACGAGATCATCAAGGATTTTAAAGTCTCCAGCCACTTCTTCATCCGCCGCGACGGCGAGCTGATTCAATTCGTTCCCTGCACCCAGCGCGCCTGGCATGCGGGCGCATCCAACTGGCGCGGGCGCGAACGCTGCAATGATTTTTCGATTGGGATTGAGCTGGAAGGCTCGGACGCCACGCCTTTCACCGATGCGCAGTACGCAACTTTGAATCAGCTCACCGCCGCCATTCAAGCCGCTTATCCGATCCAGGATATAAAAGGTCACTCCGATATTGCGCCTGGGCGCAAAACTGATCCCGGGCCGTGTTTTGATTGGGTGCGGGTGGATGATTTTTCACCCCCATCCTAACCTTCCCCCTCTCAAGGTGGAAGGCCGGGATGGGGGTCAATCAAACACCACCGTCTTGTTCGCATACACCAGCACCCGGTTTTCGATATGCCAGCGCACCGCGCGCGACAGCACGATTTTTTCCAGATCCGCGCCTTTTTGCATCAGGTCATCGATCTGGTCGCGGTGCGAGATGCGCGCCACGTCCTGCTCGATGATGGGGCCGTCGTCCAGCGTTTCGGTCACATAGTGGCTGCTGGCGCCGATGAGTTTGACGCCGCGCTCGAACGCACGATGGTAGGGGCGCGCGCCGTGGAAAGCGGGCAGGAAGGAGTGGTGGATATTGATGATGCGGTTGGGGAAGTGGTGAATGAATTCCGGCGACAACACCTGCATATAGCGCGCCAGCACGATGAAATCGATATGGTGGTGGCGCAGCATGGCGAGTTGGTCGCGTTCCGCCTCATGTTTGGCTTCCTTCACCACCTCCACATGCTGGAACGGCACACGGTAAGCGTCGGCCAGCCAATGCGTGTCGGCGTGGTTGCTGACGATCAAGGGAATATCGCAATGCAGTTCATTCGCCTGATGGCGATAGAGCAGATCGGCCAGGCAGTGGTCGTACTTCGACACGAACACCGCCATCTTGGGCCGGTAGCTGGACAAGGCCAGCCGCCAATTCATTTGAAACTTCGCGGCAATCGGCGTAAAGGCCGCTTCGAATCCCGCCAGGTCCAAATCGAAACCCGCCAAATCCCATTCCACCCGCATCAGAAATAGCTTCAACTCGGCATCCTGGTGCTGGTCGGCGTGCAGGATATTGGCGTCGTGCTTTAAAAGAAAGTCGGCGATGCCGGCCACCAGGCCTTTTTGGTCGGGGCAGCTAATGAGGAGGGTGGCGGTATGTTTCATTGTTAAAACCTTAAAAACTGTTTTGCCACGAATTAACACGAATTAACACGAATTTAAACCACGCCGCATCCCATTTTGAGTCAATCCACAGGGTCTTGTCGATTTCACTGTGCAAAATTCGTGAAAATTCGTCACTAGTGTCCGGTTTATTTTAGCCCAGCGGACTGCAAAGCTAATACTGGCGCGGGTTTCGAGGGATTCTGGGGTGTCCACGATTTGATTTTCAATCTACACATTTGCGATGCTTCCTGGTTTGACCGGCCGGGGGTAG
>JACRIU010000102.1 GCA_016235775.1 Hydrogenophilales bacterium | reverse complement strand
TCGACCGCATCCGCACCTTGGCCACGCGAACCCAACCGAAGGTGGTGCATGGCTTGGAACTGGCGATGGATGACCGCAATCAAGAAGCGCTGACGACGCTGCATGACGATGCGATCCCCGCCCAACAACTGCTGGTGGCCGAGCTGGACAACATGCTCGCGCTGCAACGCAAGGCCAGCACCGACGCCGCGCATGAAGCGGCGGAAGCCTACCGCAAAACCGAATGGCTGATGATTTTGCTCGGCGCCAGCATGGTGTTGCTGGGCCTGGCGATTGCGATCGTGGTGCTGCGCCGCGCAAGCCAGCAGACGATGGAAATCGTTCGCGAGCAAATCAAATATAAAACCCTGTTCGCGGCCAATTCGGACGGCATCGTGCTGCTCAATGAGCAAGGCTTCACCGACTGCAACCAGGCGGCGTTGGACATGTTTCAAATCCCCACGGTAGCGGAGTTCCGCCGGCAGCGTCCGCTTGATCTGGGGCCGCCCACGCAAGCGGACGGATCGCCTTCCGAGGTCTTCGCGGCGCAACAGATTCAAGCCGCGATGGAACACGGCCATCGCAATTTCGAATGGCTGGGCATGAAACGCGACGGCGAAATTTTCCCCTGCGATATCGCGCTGCACTCGATGGTGCTGGATGGCAAAGTGGTGGTGCAAGCGATCATGCGCGATATTACCGAGCGCAAGCGCAACGAAGAGCGTTTCAAAGCCGCCTATGAAGCCGCGATGGAGGCGTCGCGCGTGAAATCGCAGTTCGTCGCCAATGTGAGCCACGAGATCCGCACGCCGATGAACGGCATCATCGGCATGGTGGGCTTGCTGCTCGATACCAAACTCAACCCTGATCAACGCGATTATGCCGAGACCGTGCGCTCCTCGGCTGAATCGCTGCTCGCGATCATCAACCATATTCTCGATTTCTCCAAGATCGAGGCCGGCAAGATGCGCCTGGAGATCGTGGCGTTCAACCTGCGCGACACGGTGGAGGAAGTCGCCGAATTGCTCGCCGAGCGCGCGCAGAGCAAAGGCCTGGAGCTGGTGTGCGACATTCCGCCCGCCACACCGGTGCAGCTCTTGGGCGACCCTGGGCGCATCCGGCAGATTCTCACCAATCTGATCGACAACGCGGTGAAATTCACCCCCTATGGCGAGGTCGTCATCCGCGTTCGGCTGATCGACCTGGATGAAGATAATGCGCAACTGCACATTTCCATCACCGACACCGGCATCGGCATTTCACCGGAAAATCAGCAGCGCCTGTTCCAAGCCTTCTCTCAGGCCGACGGCTCCACCACGCGCAAATTCGGCGGCACCGGCCTGGGGCTGGCGATCTCCAAACAATTGGCGGAGATGATGGGCGGCGATATCGGCGTCATCAGCGAGGCGAACGTGGGCAGCACTTTCTGGTTCACCACGCGGGTGCAGAAACAAAGCGCGCCTTCCCAACCCCTGCCGCTCGTCGATGCCTTCCACGACACACGGGTGTTGGTGGCATCAAGCAGCGCCTCGCTGCGCGAATGCCTGGTGCACCAGCTTGCGGCGTGGCGCATGCGGCCGGAAGAAGCCGCAAATCATCTTGAAGCCTTCGCCAAGCTCGGCGCGGCGAAAGCGAAGAACCAAGCGTTCTCGCTGACGCTGATCGACAGCCGGCTCACCGAGGACGAAGGGCTAAGCTTGGCCAATGCGATTCAGCTCGACCCCGCGCTCAAGGAGACGCATCTCGTCCTGCTCACCGGCATGGCTCAGCGCTTGAGTGCGCACGCGTTGGCGGCGGCGGGAATCGCCACGCAGATCCCGAAACCGGTCAAGCTGATGCGCCTGTCCAACGCCCTCGCCGGCGCCCTCGGCATTGCCCCGCAACCGGATATGCGCGCCCCCGCGCCCGGCCTGCGGCTCGCCACCCTGCCGGTGCGCGTGCTGGTGGCCGAAGACAATGCCGTCAACCAAAAAGTCGTGATCTATATGCTGCGCAAGCTGGGTATCCGCGCCGATGTGGCGGCGAATGGCCTGGAAGCGCTCGATGCGCTGCAGCGCCTGCCCTATGACTTGGTATTGATGGATTGCCAAATGCCGGAAATGGACGGCTTTGAAGCGAGCATCGAAATACGCCATCACGAACTGATGAGCGGCCGCGCGCAGCGCACCCCGATCGTCGCCATGTCCGCCAATGCGCGCATCGAAGACCGCGAACGCGCGATGAGCGGCGGCATGGATGATTATCTGGTCAAACCGGTGAAGGTGGAAGACTTGGAGAGCGCGCTCAAGCGCTGGGTGCCGGGCTTTACCGAACGCTACGCGGCGGCGCAGGAGGAAATCTCGGTTGAAACCCAGCGCGCCACATCCGGCGACAACCCGCCGATCGACATGCGCAAAGTCGAAGGCATGTTCCGCAACGACGAGAAGGCGCAAAGCGAATTGCTCGCGCTCTACCTATCGAGCACGCAAAGCCTGATTGAGCAGCTCACCGCCGCATGCGCGGCGCAAGAACGCGCCAAGGCAGTGGGCCGCGCCCATGAAATCAAAGGCGCCTCGGCTTATATCGGCGCGCATGAAATCCGCGAAATCGCCCGCAACATGGAACACGCCGCCAAAGTAGACAATTGGGAAAAAGTGCAGGAGGGCATGGATGAATTGGAGCCGGCCTTCATCCGCGCCTGGGCTTTTGTAAACGAAATCGAGATCAGAGGGCAGGAATCAGGCGTCGGGCATCAGGCGACAGGCGACAGGCATTAGCGCTTGGATTTTTTTCCTGACGCCCGACGCCTGATGCCCGACGCCTCACCCTAATAACTCACCGTCCGCCACTCATCGTCCATCACCCGCCCGATGAAAGTCGTGGCATTCGCAACACCCGCCAGTTCGGGAATCATGGTATCGGGCTTCAGCGCATAAGCATCCATCGCGCCGCCGCACGCATAAAATTTCACGCCGAGCTGGGCGGCGTCCTGCATGAAGCCATAGACCGATTTCGCACGATTATCCGAGGGGTAAATACGATCCGCCACGCCCTTGGCCAGCAAGCGCACGGCGCGGCTGGCGAAAAAGACCTCCACTTCGAAATCCATCGCGGCGGCGGTTGCCGCTTGAAAGAATGGCGTGCCGCATAGATGCGGATAGTCCGGGTCGATGCTGAGCAACATGATGGCGAGTTTATTGGCCATGGCTGTTCGTGTTGGGGAAAAATGTGAAATTATGCGCCAAAGTGCCGGGCTGCGCCAAGGTTAGCGTGAAACGGCGAAGCGCGTCATAAGGAGATTCATCCCGAGGCTGCTTGCTGCTATGACCGACAGGCAAAAAAGTGGCAGCCTTGCGGCTGCCAAAGTCGGGGAGATCACCATCGCGGACCACAAGGATGTGGCGCCGCGCTGGCTAAAACATCGTTATGCGGCGTGCGGGGTATGCAAAGAATAATAGTCGGCGGCCGTATCGAATGTAGTCGCTGCCGATCTGCGCTGGCCACTTTGCAGACTGTTTTTCACCTCGGCGCGATACACGGTTTGAATCAAATCGGAAGCCATCGCTCGCGCCTGCTGCGGGGTCAGGCAAAGCACCACGGTTTGCTCGCCGGAAATCTGAACTTGGATGCAATCTCCCTCCTCGCCACAACTTTGGGGGGTGATCGTGAATTTCACTTCTTGCGTCATCAGAGCCATGCTGTGTCTCCCATAGGTTATTGGTTCAGCGGGTCTTGCTAAGCAATGAGCAGCTTCTGTGCCAGGATGAATTAAATTTATACCTTATTGATTTACATCAATATTTTGTGCAGATGTTGATGCACCGGCAGCCGATGTCGTTCAATTTTCGGCAGCCGTGTCAGCTTCCGGGACGGCTAAATCCGTTTTAGGAGCAGTGCTTTCACTTCCGCATCAGTCAGCACAACAGGGTTGGTCTGCATGCTCGATCCCCGGCAGTGGGCAACGACATGATCCAGCTCGGCCTCGGTCACGCCGTATTGCGACAGTCGCGGCAGTTTCAATTGCCCGCTCCACTGCGACAAGGTATGCACCAGAAATACGCGCGCGCCGATGTCATCCAAATGCGTGCGGCCGCGAAACAAACGGCCGGCTTGCGCATATTTTTTCAGCGCGGGGTTAGCCGGTTCACGCGCCTCCATCGCGTCGATATTCATGCGCGTGGCCTCACTCACCAGCGTGCCGCATACCACCCCATGCGGGATCGGATAAAACGCGCCGAGCGGCGAGGCCAAGCCATGCACCGAGCCCAAACCGGCTTGGGCCAGGGTGATGCCGGACAGCAGCGATGCATAGGCCATCCTGGCGCGGGCTTCGGTCTGATCACCCTGCCCTTCGAACCATGGCAAGAGGCTATCGCGCACCGCGCTCAAACCGCTGATCGCCAAGGCATCGGTAAAGGGATTCGCGCGCGTGGAGACATACGATTCGAGCAACTGCGTCAGCGCATCCATGCCATTCGCCGCGATCAATTCCGGCGGGCAGGTGTCGAGCAAATCCGGATCCACCACCGCATGGCGCGCCACCAATTGCTCGTCGCGAAAGGATTTCTTGAAGCCGTGCTTGCCCTGCACCGACAGCACCGCGTTCTTGGTGGCCTCCGAACCCGTGCCCGCCGTGGTCGGCACGGCAATGAAGGGCGTCGCCGGCCCCACATAGGGCAGCTCCGGCCCCACGCCTTCCAAATAATCCATGACCGAGTTGCCCGGCTTCAACAACCCAGCGACCGCCTTCGCCGCATCCAGCACGCTGCCGCCGCCGATGCCCACAACTACTTCGATTTTCGCGTTTTTGAATTGCTGCACGGCATCGTCCACCAATTGCGGCGACGGCTCGCCGGTCACTTGCATCGATTCCCAGCTCAGGCCTTGCCGGCGCAGGCCCGCCAATAGTATTTCCCAATGACGCGATGCACGCAGCGATTGGCCGCCGGTGACCAACAGCACGCGCTTGCCACAGCTTGCCGCCAAGGCGGGTACTTTGTGCAGCACGCCGGAACCAAATTCGATCTTGGGCAGCAAGGAAATTGAAAAGGGGATAAAGCTCATAAGCGCGGACTCCCCATGAATAATCCATGATGCAACACGCCCTGGCGCGGACTCGCCATCCACCCGGCGACCGTATCGCGCCATTGGAGATAATGCGCGGTCTGCTTGTGCGCCGCCGCATCCTCGGCCGAGACATAAGCCTCGTACAGCACAAAGCGCGTGGGATCATCCGCCTGCTGCATTACATCGAAGCGGCGATTGCCCGGCTCCTGCATGGAGTGGGAATGGTTAGTTTTGGTTGCCACGATGAAATCAGCAACGTGATCCGGCTTTACGTGGACATAAACCAGCGTGACGTGCATTTGCTTTCTCCTCGTTTAAGGAGAAAGATTTTATCACTTGCGATCTTGGCCCAAAGGGGAAGTCGATGTGGCGGCGGGCGGCAGCGCTTCTTCGGAAAGCGCTTCGATCAAATCAAAATCTTGCGCTTTGATCGCGAGTTCCAGCGGCGTGATGCCGGAGGCAGAGCGCTGACGCGTGTCCGCGCCACGCTGTACCAGCAATCGCGCCATCTCGACATAGCCGTTGGCACAGGCCTTATGCAAAGGCGTCCAACCCTCGTGCTCGCTGGCGCTCACCATCGCACCTTTGTTGAGCAGCATGCGCGCGATCTCCACATGCCCCCGGCTGGCCGCCTGCAATAGCGGCGTCCAGCCATATTCGGTCTCAGCATTGACGTTGCCGCCCTTGTCGATGATAAATTTCACCGCGCGCTCATAGCCATTCAGCGCCGCCCAGTGAATCGGCTCATAACCCCGATTGGCCTTGGCGCGCACACTGGCGCCCCGAGACAACAACATCATCGCGGTTTCCTCTTGGCCGTTGAACAGCGCCACCATCAGCGGCGTCCATTCATCGGTGCGCCGCACATCGACTTGCATCCCGGCGCGCACAAAATCGAATGCTGTCCGGGTCTCACCTTGCTCCACCAGCTTGAATAAGGTTTCCGGCGTAAACGCGCGCCCGCTCTCCTGCAAATTTTCGACGAAGGCGGCCGTCTCCTCCACGCTCATGTCGCGCTCCATGGCCCAGGGATCATCCGCTTCAAGCACTTGATGTTTGTATTTCTCATTCAGCTGGTTGAGCGCGAAAATTTCCCGCCCCGCTTCGGGCGGAAAACCCTGGCGGCCTTCATGGTCGGCAACCAGCAACTCGGCGAATATGTCATCCAGCGCATCCGTGCCCCATGCGTTGGATATTTTTTCCAAAACGCGGGGATAAAGCTTGCTCAAGCTCTTGGGAAATTTATCCGGGTTCGCGGTGAGGATGTCGAACAATTTAGGGTTCATGCCGCTATTTATCGTTCGAAACAGACTCAAGCTTTAGCCACGAAACCGCTTGAATCAAGCCGGCTAAATCAGGCCGCCTGGGCCACTTCACCCTTGGCGAACACGATCTGTCCGCCGCGCGCATCGATTCGAATCGTGTCTTTGGCGGCGAAATGCCCAGCGAGGATTTCCTTCGCCAGCGGATTCTCGATCTGCGCTTGAATCGCACGCTTCAAAGGCCGTGCGCCGTAGATCGGGTCGAAGCCGGCTTGAGCGATTTCGCTCAGCGCCGCGTCCGAGACCTCGATCCCCATCTCCATCTTCGCCAAACGCTTGGCGAGATATTGAATCTGGATCTTGGCGATCGATTTGATCTGCGCTTCGCCCAGGGCGTGGAATACCACCACCTCGTCCACCCGGTTGATGAATTCGGGGCGGAAGTAGTTTTTCACTTCGCCCAGCACCGCGAGCTTGATCACTTGCGGATCGTCGCCCGCCATTTGCTGAATCATCTGGCCGCCCAGATTCGAGGTCATCACGATCACGGTGTTTTTGAAATCCACGGTGCGGCCCTGGCCGTCGGTCAAGCGGCCGTCGTCCAGCACTTGCAGCAGCACGTTGAATACGTCCGGGTGCGCCTTCTCCACTTCGTCCAGCAGGATCACGCTGTACGGTTTGCGCCGCACCGCTTCGGTGAGATAGCCGCCTTCTTCATAACCCACATAACCGGGCGGCGCGCCGATCAGCCGCGCCACGGAATGCTTCTCCATGAACTCGGACATGTCGATGCGGATCAGATGCTCCTCCGAATCGAACAGGAAATTCGCCAGCGCCTTGCACAGCTCCGTCTTGCCCACGCCGGTGGGGCCGAGGAACAGGAAGGAACCATAGGGACGATTCGGATCGGACAAACCCGAGCGCGAACGCCGGATCGCATCCGACACCAGGCGCACAGCCTCGGCTTGACCCACCACGCGCTGGTGCAGCACATCTTCCATGGCGAGCAGCTTGTCGCGCTCGCCCTGCATCATTGTCGAGACCGGGATGCCCGTGGCGCGCGACACCACTTCGGCGATTTCCTCCGCGCCGACCTGGGTGCGCAAGAGCTTCATGCCCGGCTTGCCCTCGGCGGCTTCCGCCGATTGGGCATGCTTCAATTGTCCTTCTAATTCCGGGATGCGGCCGTATTGAAGCTCGGACATTTTTTGCCAATCGCCTTTGCGTTTGGCTTCTTCCATCTCCACCCGAACGTGGTCGAGCGCTTCCTTGATGTGCTGCGCGCCCTGCACCTGGGCTTTTTCCGCTTTCCAGATTTCTTCCAGATCGCTGTATTCCTTTTCCAGCTTGGCGATCTCGTCTTCCAGCAGGCCGAGCCGTTTCTGCGAGGCTTCGTCCTTCTCCTTCTTCACCGCCTCGCGCTCGATCTTGAGCTGGATCATGCGCCGCTCCAGGCGATCCATGGATTCAGGCTTGGAGTCGATTTCCATTTTGATGCGCGCCGCGGCTTCGTCGATCAAGTCGATCGCCTTGTCCGGCAGGAAGCGGTCGGTGATATAGCGATGCGACAATTCCGCCGCGGCCACGATCGCCGGGTCGGTGATGTCCACGCCATGATGCACTTCGTATTTTTCCTGCAAGCCGCGCAGGATGGCGATGGTGTCTTCCACCGAGGGTTCGCCCACCAGCACCTTTTGGAAACGGCGCTCCAGCGCGGCATCCTTCTCGATGTATTTGCGGTATTCATCCAGCGTGGTCGCGCCCACGCAATGCAGCTCGCCGCGCGCCAGTGCCGGCTTCAGCATATTGCCGGCGTCCATCGCGCCTTCGGCCTTGCCCGCGCCGACCATGGTGTGCAGCTCGTCGATGAAGACGATGGTGCTGCCTTCGTCCTGCGCCAATTCCTTCAAAACATTTTTCAAGCGCTCTTCGAATTCGCCGCGATATTTCGCCCCGGCAATCAAGGCCGCCATATCCAGCGACAGCACGCGCTTGTTCTTCAAGGTCTCCGGCACTTCACCATTCACGATGCGCTGCGCCAGGCCTTCCACGATCGCGGTCTTGCCCACGCCGGGTTCGCCGATCAGCACCGGGTTGTTTTTAGTGCGGCGCTGCAGAATTTGAATCGTGCGCCGAATCTCTTCATCGCGTCCGATCACCGGGTCGAGCTTGCCTTGGCGCGCGCGCTCGGTGAGGTCGATGGTGTATTTTTTCAGCGCCTCGCGCCCGCCTTCGGCTTCCGGGTTTTGCACCGATTCGCCGCCGCGCACGGCAGCGATGGCTTGTTCGAGCGAGGCGCGGTTGGCGCCGTTTTCCTTGAGCAGGCGGCCGGTGTCGCCCTTGTCGCCGGCCAAGGCGAGCAAATACATTTCCGAGGCGATGAAAGCGTCGTTGCGCTTTTGCGCTTCTTTGTCGGTGATGTTGAGCAGATTATTCAGGTCGCGCGAGATCGACACCTCGCCGCCGTGGCCCTCGACCTTGGGCAGGCGCTCGATGCTTTTATGCAGCGCCTGTTTCAGCGCCGCGACATTCACCCCGGCGCGCGCCAGGATTGACGCGGTGCCGCCGTCGTCTTGATTGATCAGTGACAGCAATAAATGCTGCGGCTCGATATACGAGTTGTCATTCCCCACCGCCGCGCTTTGTGCGTCGGATACGGCTTGCTGGAATTTGGTGGTTAATTTGTCGAAGCGCATGATTTTCCCTTCAAAGCTGGTTTGTTACGACTTAAATAGGGCGCTAATTCGGATTTTCAATAGGGATATCATTAGAATAGTCTTTTAACGGCTTTTTGCCACAGAGGTCACAGAGAGCACAGAGAAAAGCACAGAAGGCTCATTTATTTGTTTCCCGTTTTGAGTCGGCATGCATACAGTAAACGGCATTGTTTTTCTCTGTGGCCTCTGTGACCTCTGTGGCAAATAGTTTTTCGACTTAAAAACAAACCAATATGCCACGCCCCGACACCCCCTTGAATCAGCAACTCGACACCGCCGTCGCGCGCTTTCGCGCCGGCGACCTGGCCCAGGCCGAAGCCTTGTGCGGCGAAGCGCTGGCGGAGCAGCCGGATCATGCCCGTGCCCTGCATCTGGCGGGGGTCATCGCCAAGCAATCCGGCCGCATGCAGGCAGCGGTGGATTTTCTTGCCCGCGCCAGTCAGGCCGATGCGCATAATCCTTTCATCCTGCGCGATCTGGCCGAGGCCATGCGCTTGGCGGGGCAGCCTGAACAAGCGCTCTCGCTGCTGGAGCAGGCCATCGATCGCGCACCGGAGCTGCCCGATCTGTTTTCCGCCTTGGGTTTCACTCGCGAGGCGCTCGGGCAGATCGACGCCGCCATCCGCGCCCATGGCCGCGCCGCCGAAATGCTGCCGCAACACCCCGGTGCGCAAAACATCCTGGGCAGCGTCTACCGCAAGGCGGGCAAACTCGCGGAGGCCAAACGGCATTTCGAAGCCGCGCTCGCGCTCGACCCGCGCATGGCCGATGCGTTGTACAACCTCGGCAATCTCGCACTCGAAACCGGCCAGTACGAAGCCGCCATCGCCGCTTATTCGCGCTATGTGGAAGTGGACCCGAACAATGCGCCTGCTTGGAACAACCTGGCCGCCGCCTGCCTGAAAAACCACGCCTACGCCCGCGCGATCGCCTGCTTCGACACCGCCGCGCGGATTCAACCAAATCATCCCGCCGCGCTCAATCAGGCGGTGACCCTTACCCACTTGGGCCGGCATGAGGAAGCATTGGCCGCGTTCGAGCGCTGCAAGGAGCAGCAAGCCGGCAACCCCAACTACTGGCGCTATTACGCCATGGCCTTGCTCTATGTGCCGGATACCGATGCCGTCCTGCGCGGCGTGCTACACGAGATCGATCAACGCTTCGCCGCGCCTATTTATGCCCAAGCCACGAAGCCCGCGACCAAGCCGCTCGTGGGACGCAAATTGCGCATCGGCTATGTGTCCTCGGATTTTCGCGAACATCCAGTCGCGCGCAATTTGCTGCCGGTGTTGCAAGAACACGACCGCACACGCTTCGAGATTTATCTCTACGCCAACATCGGCGCGATGGACGCCATGAGCGAGCGCTTGATGGCGGCCAGCGACCAGTTTCGCCTGATCAGCCAGCTCAACGACGCCCAAGCGGCGGAGCAGATGCGCGCAGATGAAATCGACGTGCTGGTCATTCTCGCCTGGCGCTTCGATGCCAACCGTCCGCTCATCGCCGCGCATCGCGCCGCATCCGTGTGCGTGAGTTTTCACGACCCCGGCGCCACGGGCATGAGTGGCTTCGACTATGTGATTGCCGATCCCGTGCTCGCCCCGAAGCGCGGTACACAATGGTTCAGCGAGCGTGTCGCGCGCCTGCCCTCGTATTACCTGCACCAGCCGCTGAGCGATGCGCCACCGGTGAATCCACTGCCCGCACTTACCAATGGCTACCTCACCTTCGCCAGCTTCAACAACCCGGCGAAGTTGAACGCCGCCGTGATCGCGCTCTGGTCGCAGCTATTAACTGCCCTGCCTTCGGCCCGGCTGATTCTCAAATACAAGGATTTGTACGGCGATCCCTATGTGCGCGAGCATGTCGCCGCGCAGTTTGCGCAACATGGCATCCATGCAGACCGCCTCACCCTCACCGCCGCCGATGAATCGGCCGCAGACCACCTCGCGCGCTACCACGCGGTGGACATCAGCTTCGACCCTTTCCCCTTCAATGGTTCCACCACCAGCTTCGAATCTCTGTGGATGGGCGTACCGGTGCTCACGCTTGCAGGCGAAGCCATGGTCAGCCGCTGGGGAGCGACGATCCTGACCCAAGCAAGACTGACGGAATGGATTACCGGCAACGAATCGAGTTTTTTACAAGCCGCGCAAACATTGGCGGCTGATCTGCCCCGTTTGGCTACGCTGCGCGGGTCACTACGCAGGCAGGTGGAAGCCTCCTCGCTATGCGATGCACCGCGCTATACGCGGCACTGGGAGCGATTGTTGCGCTGCATGAGCAATGGCGGCAATCATTAAATTGTTTTGTTTTGCCTTGCTGAATGAAAAGATCAATCGGTTGACCGCAGATATTTTGACTATGCTTAGCAAATAACTCATTGCATCGTCACTCACAGCCATGCCCCTTCTCGACATTCGCAATGTCAGCCGATGGTTCGGTGAACTTGGCGCCGTACAGGGCGTGAGTCTGCAAATAGAAGCCGGCGAATTTTTTACCCTGCTCGGTCCCTCCGGCTGCGGCAAAACTACGCTACTGCGTTTGATTGCCGGCTTCGAGCCGCTGGATCAAGGTCAAATCTTTCTGGGGGAGCGTGACATGTCCAGCTCTCCCCCCGAGGCACGGCCCATTCACACGGTGTTTCAAAGCTACGCATTGTTCCCGCACCTGAGTGTGGCCGAGAATATCGGCTTTCCGCTGCGCATGCGCGGCGTTCCCCGCACCGAAATCCAGGCGCGCGTTCAAGCTGCGCTCGACGAGGTGCAGTTGCCGCAAATGGCCGGCCGCTATCCGGATGAGCTGTCCGGCGGGCAGCGACAGCGTGTCGCCATTGCACGGGCGCTGATCGATCAGCCTGAAATTCTCTTGCTGGACGAGCCGCTGGCGGCGCTCGATCTCAAGCTGCGCGAACAGATGCGGGTGGAGCTCATCAAGCTCCAGCAAGAAGTGGGTATCACCTTCGTCTATGTCACCCACGATCAGAGCGAGGCGCTCGCCTTGTCCCACCGCATCGCCGTGATGAACGAGGGAAAAGTCATCCAAGTGGATGCGCCGGACAAAATCTACGAATTCCCCCTCAATCGATTCGTGGCCGACTTCATCGGCAATTGCAATCTGATCGATGTGGTGGTGGCGGCGGTCGATGGCGCGCTGGTGCAGCTGTCAGCCAAGGGGCTGGGAACGGTTAGGGCGCAGATCGAGCAGCCGGTGCAGATAGGTCAAGCCGGCGTATTGGCGCTGCGCCCGGAAAAGCTGCGCATCGCTATCGATCACGCACCCGCACCTGACGAAAATTGTTTCACCGGCACGATCCGCCACCAACTCTACCTGGGCGACGTCACGCGATATATGGTGAAACTGGAAACTGGGCTCACGCTGGAAGTCTTGCTGCCCAACGCGGCCGCGGCCGGTGGACGCAGTTTCGAAATCGGCGACCCGGTACAGCTCACCTGGCATGACACGGCAGGAAGGTTCCTCAATGCCTAACAAAGAACGCCTCGCGCGCTGGCTGATCGCCGGCCCCCCGTGGCTCTATTTGCTGCTGCTGTTTGTCGCACCGACTTTGATCATGGTGGCGGCCTCGTTCGGCTGGCCCGGCGCGGAGGGCGGCTTGGCGCCGCTTATGCTTAGCGACGCGCAAGGGCTGCACTTCGATCTGACGCTCGACAACTACACCGACTTGGCCGCGACGACGCTCTACGCCTGGCTGTTCTTGAAATCCCTGGCCTATGCCGTGGTGGTGACATTGTGTTGCCTGATCTTGGCCTACCCGCTTGCGCTGACCATCGCGCGCAGCCCCAAGCGTTGGCGCAATGCGCTGCTGCTGTTGGTGATCTTGCCGTTCTGGAGCAATTTTCTGGTGCGCATCTATGCCTGGATGATTATCCTCGGCCCGCAGGCTGGCCTGTCACGGCTGGTCAACGGCGTGTTGGCTTGGCTGCACCTGGAGCCGGTGTCGCTGCTCTTTTCCCCGTTCGCGGTGTTGGTTGGGCTGGTCTATGTGCATCTGCCTTTCATGGTTCTGCCTTTATATGCCAATCTGGAAAAGCATGATCCGGCCCTGCTGGATGCGGCGCGCGATCTGGGCGCCACGCCTTGGCAATGCTTTTGGCAAATCACTTTTCCGCTGTCTCGCCCCGGCGTCATCGCCGGCGCCATCCTGGTTTTTATTCCGGCCCTGGGCGCCTTTGCCGTGCCGGATATTTTGGGCGGCGCCAGCGGCATCATGATCGGCAACGTGATCAAAATGCAGTTTCTGGAGGCACGTGATTGGCCGTTCGGCAGCGCGCTCTCGATCGTCATGACCATCCTCGTGCTGGCATTGACTGCGGCCGCCGCATGGGCCGCGCGGCGCGCAGGGGGACGCATCTATGCTTAAAAAACCCGCCACCTTGCGCTGGCTGGCTGCGCTCGCGGTGTACTCCTTTCTCTACCTGCCTCTGTTGATCGTGATCCTGCATTCCTTCAACGCATCCAAGCTGGGTACGCAATGGACCGGGTTTACCCTGCACTGGTACCAGGTGCTGCTGCAGGATGATGAGATGCTGCGCGCGGCCTACCATTCGCTGCTGATCGCGGCAGTCGCCAGCGCCGTTTCCACCGTGCTCGGCACGCTGGCCGGTCTGGCGCTGCATCGCTATAAGTTGCGGCTGCTGCCGTTTCTCATCGTGGCGCCGCTTGCAATCCCGGAACTTTTAAGCGGCGTCAGCCTCCTGATTTTCTTCGTGCTGATCAACTTCACCTTGGGCTTGGCCTCGATCATGCTGGCGCATATCGCTTTTTGCATTTCCTTCGTGGCCATCGTGGTGCGCTCGCGCTTGGCGGGGATGGATCCGGCTTTGGTGGAAGCGGCGCGCGATCTCGGCGCCACTCCTTGGCAAAGTTTTCGCTACATCACCCTGCCCCTGATCGCGCCGGGCATCGTGGCCGGCGCACTGCTCGCCTTCACGCTTTCCATCGACGATTTCGTCATCACCTTCTTCACCGCGGGCGTGGACGCCTCGACCCTGCCCTTGCGCATCTACACCATGATCAAAATCACCGTCACGCCTGAGGTGAATGCGATCTCGACCATTCTGGTGCTGCTCACCTTGGCCATCCTGGCGATTGCTTCGCGTCTGGCGCCGAGCGCGCTGCGCAGTGGGGCTTAGGGCATGAAACCAGAAAAAATCAATTTGCCACAGAGAACACAGAGGGCACAGAGAAAATGCAGTAGCTTTTCTGTTTTACCGGCCCCAACCAAATTGTGGACCAGGAACCAGGAATCTACCGGGTTTTTCTCTGTGTGCTCTGTGATCTCTGTGGCAAGAACTGCCGTTTTTAGGATGAAACTATTCGACCGAATAGGACTCGGCATCGCGCTACTGTTCCTAGCCCTCGGCGCACAGGCCGCCGACACCCTGCACATCTACAACTGGAACAACTACATCGGGCCCCAGACCCTGGAGCGTTTCAAAATCGAGTGTGCCTGCCGCGTTTCCTACGACACCTATGGTTCCAACGACGAACTGCTGGCCAAACTGGCGGCGGGGGCAAAAGGCTATGACCTGCTGGTGCCCACCGGCAACGCGGTCGAATCGCTGATCAAGCAAAACGCTTTGCAGCCGATCGACAAGCAGAAGCTGCCGCATCTCAACAACCTCGCGCCCTTGTATCTCAATGCGGCGTTCGATCAAGGCAATGTCTATTCCATTCCCTACGCCTACACCATCACGCTGATCGGCTACAACGAAGATCGCATGCGCGCGCTGGGCATCCCGACCGATAGCTGGGCCGCGATCTTCGAACCCAAATATTTGGCGCGCATCAAGGGCCGGGTGACCGTGCTGGACGATCAGCGCGAGCTCATGGCCGCCGCCTTGAAATATCTGGGCTACTCCATCAACGATGCGGACGAGGCGCACTGGCGGCAGGCCGCGCAGATCATCATGCGCGCCAAGCCGTATTGGGCGGCCTTCAACAACACCAGCTACATTCGCCTGCTCTCCGCCGGCGATATCTGGCTGGTCCATGGCTACTCGAACGACATGTTTCAAGCCGCCGATGCCGCGCGCCAAGCCAAACGCGGCATCCGCATCGCCTACACCGTGCCGCGTGAAGGCGCGGTCTTGGCGCTGGACAGCATGGTGATCCCGCGCGATGCACCCCGACCCGACCTCGCCCACCGCTTCATCGACTTCATGCTGGAAGGCCGCAACTCCGCCGAGCTGACCAACCTGACCGGCTCCGGCAATCCCAATCAAGCGGCCTTGCCTTTTATTGAACCGGTGATCGCGGCCAACCGGGGAATATTTCCGGATCAGCAAGTTGCGGCGCGCTTGGAACAGCTACGCGATCTGGATCGGCGCAAACGTCGCTTGATGAGCCGGCTGTGGACGGAAATCAAGTTGAAGTAGCCGAAAGAAGTTACGCGCCAATTACCCAAAAAACGGCTTTTCACCGCGGAGGACACGGAGGTTCTTTTCAATACCCCCTTGAGGGGTAAAAAAACTAGGCCAGGTAATTATTACCGATTCACCTACTGGGTATAGGTAGGGGCGAGGCATGCCTCGCCCGGTATCGTCAGCGGGTCGGGCATGCCCGACCCCTACAACCCGCAAAGCATATGAATACTCCGTGTACTCTGTGTACTCCGTGGTTTAATAGTTTCTAGGATTACCAATACTGCCACTGCCCGGTCGCCAGCACCCAAACGCCGAGCGCACCGTTGGTAACGGCATGCGCGAAAATCGCGTAGTGAAGCTGCCCAGTGCGGCGATATAGCCAGGCGTAGGCCAAGCCGGCGAAAATCCCCGCCAGCCATTGATGATGCTCGAAGCCGAACACCACACTCGAAATCAATACGGCGCGCCAAGTGACGGCGGCGGGACTCACGGTTAGAAAATCACTCTTATCCATCCAGCGCATCACGAAGGATCGCCAAAACAACTCTTCCATCAGCGGCACGACCAAAGCCGCCCCGGCGATGCGCATCCCGGCCAATACCCAATTCACCTGCCCCGCAGTGCGCGGATCATAGCCCACGCCCGGCGCCCCGATCACCGCCCATGAAACGTCCAGCCCAACCCACACCACAAGCACGAGCAAGCCCAAGCCGAAGGACAAGGCTGCATCGCCAAGCGAGAATTTAAAGCCGCGCAGTTCCGTGTAAAACTGCCGGAACGCGAAGAGCAGGCTCACCACCAACAGAATTTTCAGCGGATACAAGCAACGCACATCGAATCCGGCAAAAAGATGTTGCGCTTGACTCTCCAGCACGAGCACTGCGAGATAGGCTACGAAGGGAGCGATACGGTAGAAAGCTGGCGAGTAATTTATGCGCATGAGCGTGTAAATTGGGTTGCTTTGAAAATGGCCTATTTATTTTTGATGATGAACATATTAGCAGTAGTTCCGACTTGATCTGACAGAGAGGTTGATCAAAATTCCGAGAAACCCGAAGCAGCCGGTCGTGGCTCGCTTGCTGTATGTCTTTTTTGCAGCGGCGGAAGTTCAGGCGGTTTGCGGCGAACGTCTCATGTTCGGCTTGGCGGTCATTCGAAAGCTGCCGATAGATTTGTAAATGCAGCTGCCACAAGCGTCCTGTTCTGGAAAAGATGGCATGGGGGCTATCGATCCATTTCTTTCGATGGATAACAAGAAAAACGGCCGCCAACAACGCGTGTCAATGCTTGAAGGCCAAGTAACGCACTTGTGGTGGCGATTCCGTTGGCGTAATGTCGACTCCAACTCTCACTTATCGGAGGCGCTCCTATGACTACCGGCAGTTCGGACGGCATATCAAGAGCAATTGATGTCGCAAATCGCATCGTAAAAGCTCAAGGGAATATCTTCATTAAGGAGTTTCTTCGACAGAAGAAGCGTGACAACCCGGCGATACGAATTGGTGCCACAAAAGACGTGATACTCGCCAATCTGGTTGCGGCGATTGAGCAGGGCGCAATTCTCGGCAGCGACCTAGAAGCCTGGCTAAGCGATGTTGAAGGATGGGGAAAGCAGCACGTTTATCTATACCGTGCTACGCCGAAACTTGGTGCCGATGATGCATGGACGTCACCGGACAGGTTGATCGCCAGATTGACTACGACGGGTCTGAGCCGGGTATGGAAGCAGGGCACCAGTCTTGACTTTCCCGCGGATCTCACGCTCGCTTCCATTGACTACGTTGACGGACAGTTTGAGATGGTTTGGCGTAGGCGACTTGAGTATTGGAATCGCGATATGGGAAAGGACAAGGTTCCGAACCGCGAGGTCATCGACGGCGATGTCTATGAATTTCGCGCTTACCGGCAGCAGCTGGACCGTTCAGTGGCCCGTTTTGTTCTCAGGCCGCGTGCTCGGAAGGCCGCATTATTCCTGCAGATTCCGCTCGCGGATCCGAGCCATAACGTGGCAAAAGAAACCGTACGAGCGGTGCTGGCAGAAATTCTTTCCGTAGATGAACTCAAGCCCGTCAGCGTGTCCAAGGTGATAAAGGCCTTTGACAAGATGGAACTAGACTCCGGAACGGGCAGTGCCGGCGTGATGCTCAAGGCCAGGAACACAAAGTTCGCTGCCAAGGGCGCTACCGTGGAGTTCGACGTGGCGCCCGGGAACGACGCGTGGAAAAACGTTGCCGCCGTTCGCCGCGTACGTCGAGCTCTCGATGAGGACTCGTTCACCGGAGATACCGCACAATTTGAGGTGGAATTGAGTTCCGTCAAGGGACTAGTCCGCAGTGTTGTGCTGTCACTCAGCGCGAAAGACAAGCGACTCTATTTCCCTTCGCAGATGACAGCCGACGAGGTCTGGTCCGTCATAGACCTGACCTTCAGTCACGCCACATGAAACCAATTCCTACCGCCTATTGGCACGTGTTGGATGTCGAATTCGACGGTCAACTAATTTCAACTATCGCGTCGGCGCTCGCATCGAGCGATCCCATATTTCTGACCGTTCAGGAATTGGGCGCGGAACTCGATGTTCAACCTGAGAAAATTCGGGCCCTGTTGGATCGCCTGGTCCGTGATGGGTACTTAGCGGTCCAGGAAGATCGCCGATGCCCGAACTGTGGCAACAACCTGACGCGCGAAGGCGAGCTAGACAGGCGGTGCTCATGTGGCTATACGTTTCCAGACGGCGCGCTCCCCGAACTGGTCCGTACCTACATGCGTGAGGGGCACAGGTCACGAGACGTGCGGTGGGTGATCACGGTCCATGGAATGAATACTCCGGGAGAGTGGCAACAGAACTTCAGCTGGCGACTGGCCCAGTTATACGGCTACGCCGTGCCCGTGGGAATCTACAAGTATGGCAACATCAAGCTCAGCCCACTCATTCCGTATCGCCAGAATCTGCATCGAGACAGGTTACTCAGGTATCTGACTAGACTTCGTAATGAAATGAAAGCAGCAGGATACGGAGAGCGGTGCGACGTGATTGCGCACAGTTTCGGTACGTGGCTTTTGACGCAAGCAATGCTGGCCGACCGAAGCGCTGACCCCGTCAAGCTTGGCCGAGTAATCTTGACCGGCTCGATCGTGCGGCCCGATTTTCAATGGGACGAGCTGTTGAACTCGGGGCGCATCGAGGCAGTGATGTGCCACTACGGTGCACGAGACATTCCGGTTCGCGCGGCGCAGTACTTCATACCCGACTCCGGTCCCTCCGGACGTTACGGATTCAACAATCAGGCGAACATTATCCACAAGCTGGAACCCATGTTTGGCCATAGCGACTATTTCGAGGAGAGACATTTGAGCCGAGTCATGAAAGAGAAATGGGCCCCGTTCCTGACCTGGCCCGCAATTGACCTGGCCGATTGGGGTGATCAACCAAACAAGCTGACGATGTCACCGTGGTCAGGTTCCCGCTGGCGGTGGGTAACGCAGTCAGTCAAAGCGGTCATACTCGTAGCACTTGCATGCGGAATACTGCTGGTCGCGTGCGCAACCTGGATCGGCATGCACGAGGCGGTAGGTCGCGTGGTAAAGTTTGTCTGGTGATGAGTAAAGCGCTCTCTATTCCGGCACCGAAAACAAAGAGGTGACCAGACCGCACATTGGCCTTATCTGGAACGCTACATAAGGCCGAACTCCAGCCCGTCCCGGCGGTCACGGCCACCTTCCGGTTCTCGGCCTTAGCCGCCGTCCGCCTGACAACGGTCGTTCACCAATGACCGCTTTCCCCGCCTCCGGATAAGTCTTTCAGTCCCTAAACGGTCAGCCAGGGCAAACAACGCAAGAGGCTGCTTGAGTCGGCTCCAATCATTTGAGTTTCCCTAGACGGAAAATAGCTTATTCTGTCGGAAGTTGTTCGGTATTATTAGTCAATAATCGCTCACTAAAGAAACGGCTAAATTATTTTGGAAGTTAACTTCATCGCCCAACCGCAAGAGCAACTCGGTGTGTTGCTTCATGGCGCACTCGCAGCACCGGCCAATCCAACGTGCGTTTTCATCGTCTCTGCATTCGCATCGCTCCAGGCAGTCCTTCGGCTAAAGCACCGATTGCATGAGCTGCACGATGGAGCTGCTTCCATCCGTGTAGTCATTGGTGTGGACATGGGTGGCACCAGTAAAGAGGTTCTTCAAGAGCTTGCAACTTGGCAGGTGGAAGTTTTCATTTTTAAGAATCGCAAAGGTGGCGTTACCTTTCATCCGAAGCTTTACATCGTAGAGACTGCCGAAACTGCAGAGATCTTTCTAGGGTCTAACAACCTCACTGAGGGTGGCCTGTATGGCAACTACGAGGGTGCTGTACGCGTAACGTACCAGTTACCTGCGGACGCGGCCGAACTTGCCAAGACAAAGCAACAGCTCAGCAAATTTATCAAGCCGGCCCCACCCGTAAGCCGCCGTCTCGACCAAGAATATCTTGAGTTGCTGGCTGCCCGAAGCGACATTCCGAGCGCTGCAGAAGCGAGGCAGCGCCGCAAAATCGCTCGAGGTGAGTCAGTCGCGACCGGAGCCGAACCTGATGTATTTGGTTTTGAATCGACTCCTGGTCCGCCCCAGTTACCCCTTGAAGTTCAACAAGTTGTGTTGGCTGCAATCCGCCATCAGCTCGACGAGTTGGATGAGGAGAAGAGGGCTCGTAAGGCCGCGGAGGAAGGTGCGCAAGCTGCTGCCGGCGGCGTTCCGCTAGAGGCGCCAGAGAGCGAGATAGAGCCAGATATCCTAGGCTTGATACCTTTGGCGCAAATTGCGCCTACCGCGTTTTACCTTGAACTCACTGCGACTACAGGTACAACCGGCAAAATTCCAGGTGAACAGCGCGTGCCTCTCGAGGCTATTAACGCAGCACAGGAATTTTGGGGTTGGCCTGACAACTACACAGAGTCAATTAATCCACGAAAGGGCGAAGACCCCGGTGGCGAGGAGCGGGTGTACCTGAACTGGAAGCCCGTGTGGCGAGTGCGCTCAATCAGCAATCCTGACAAGGTGGTCATCAAGGGTGTTCGCATGTACTACTACAAGAACAGTTCGGATTATCGTTTCTACTCTGGCGCCCTCGCCGCGTGGGCGAATAGCGGGGACATAGTTCGCATCACGAGGTGTGACAACGAACCCTATGTCTACGATTGCGCGCTAGCTGTTGCTGGAACACAAGAGCATGTGGAATGGATGACCCATTGCTCCCCGGGTAGTGGGCGCTCTCCCCGCGTGTTTGGATTCTCTTGACCTCACTTGCGAAACCGCAGCACAACGTTTTCAGTGATGGCGTTCTTGATGTGCACCAAGTTCTCGGTGGTCACTGAAATGTCAATGCGTTCTACTGGCGTGAAACCTTGAGCCACTGCCACGCGCTCAGTTAAGTCTGTTGAAGGAATTCGCACGTCCTCACCGTCGATAGTCATCTTGCTGTCTCCGATGACTAACATTACCTCGGCTCCAGGCTTGCATAGCCTGTAGAGCTGTGCGAAGACAGCATCCATATCCTTCAGGAATCGGTGTGTGAGCGCCGGCATGTTCTGCTTGCGGAACCCTGAGTCGGACGAGGCTTCGATAACTTTATGCAGGTCTCGTACGAATTTCAAGCATTCGGCAGGCAGGCTGTCCCCTTGGAGAAAGCTGGTTTCGAGTTGCCGCTTATTTGTTGCTGTGAGTTCCCGGCTGCCGATGAGGACTTGCTCAATCGGTCGGCGATCACTTCCCCCCAATCCGAACAAAGTCAGTAGGGACAGGCGGTCCGTGTCAATATATGGCAAGGCCATCGCATAGGGTGGGCTTGTCAATACAAGGTCTACCGACTCATCGGCAAGGCCAAGTGCGTCATATGTGGTACTCAGTCGATTGTCACCGGAAACCACCTGCGAGCGGAAGAAAGGGTTGGGGGCATAACCTCGAACCTTCCAGAACTTTTCGATGCGTCCGAATTGCAGTGCAAGTTGCTCCTTGAACAGACCAAACACGTCGGCATCATCCAGAAACTCTTTCCGATACCGAATACGAAGGTCAGTAGGTTCCTGTTGCGACACGTCACGGATGATACTGCTGAGCACTACTTCAAGGAAGTCTCGTATTGCCCCGCTGCTTCCAGTTCTAATTACTTTGAGTAACCAGTTCAGCTTGATGGAAACGGGCACGGCAAACCAGCGGTTGATTTCGTCTATGCAGGCAGGTTTGAACTGATCCAGTACCGTTGTGAGGCGCTCAGGTGCGGTATCGATGGTTTCCACCACTGTCGATACCACTTCGGTCAACACGTCCGGGTCGACTTCGAGAATTGATGTCTTGGCTCGTGCTATTTGGGCTGCCAAAGGGTGCAGGTCGCAACCGTACGTTGCATAACCGTTTAGATGCCCCTCAAGTAGGGACGTACCACTGCCACAAAACGGGTCCAGTATACGAGCACCGTGGGGTAGTGACAGCTGGTTGATAAGCCCCTTTGCCAATTGCGGATAGAACTTTCCCTTATAAGCATGGATGCCGTGAGTCACGTACTTTGGATCCTTGCGCGCACTCGGGTTTACCGCCATGCCGTTTTCCAAAATGGCTTGCCACGTAGCCTCCGTATGACCACCTGCGTGCCGGATTTGGTGAGTGAACACCAGTGAACGACAGCGCAGCAGACCCTTGACGTCGACGCTCTTTTGCATAGAACCGCCATAACTTGAAGCCGGCTTACGTTTGGTGTTTCCATCTGTTTCGCGCTTGCGGAGTTCTTGTTCGTAAGGCCACAACTTGTACGGGGGGGCTTCTAGGGTAACGATGGTTTTACGAGCTGCCCTGCGCATAACTAGGAGGCTTTCCGTCGCTGCTCTCCTTCCAGCCGGAGCAAAGGAACGCTTCGTTTTGTGCACTGGTCGCTCGAAGATGCAACTAGTATCGAACCCGTGTTCAGCTGCCCTTTCGGACAAGAGTTCGGCCGTCGAATACGTCTCACCCCCGTAAACCGAGTCTCCTATGACAAGTGCAGCGTAGCGCCCATTTTTCAGCACGCGGCCAATGCGATCAAGCGCCTGACGCATGTCCGACAAGTAACTGTCGAACCCGCTGGACTCGCGTTGGTGTTTAAGGTGCGACCCAATCTCTACCTTGCCGAGAGCGATGGGGTCGTGGCCAAGCCACAGTAGTCTGAAGCGGTGGTACAAGTGGTAATCGGTAGCGTTGCCGTAGGGTGGCGACGTAACGACCAGGTCCACGGAGCCGTCTGAAATGACTTGCTGAGACAGGTACCGTACGTCCCCAGTCAGGAATCGAGAAACACCGTAGCGAGTCGCTGCCGCATTGCGGGCAACAGATTTCATTACCGATTCGAACTCCTTGACGTAGCGCTTTGTCGTCTCGCCAACCAATACTTCTCGCGGGACGCTCTTATATCGAGTCTCCGAGTCTTGGAACGATGCTGACAACACGGTTCGAGAAAGGGCAAGCATCGCAATGTCCCGTGCGGTCTCGCTCTCCAGTTGGGAAACTCGGTAACGAATGTGGGCAAGCTCACCAAAGGCCGAATCAGCAAACCACTTCTCACGGTTCGCGATTTTGGGAGCATGAGCGCCGTAGGCCGTGACTAACTCGGATGCATCATTTGGCAAAGACTCAAGCAATGCCCGTAGTGCACCGTGCAGGAGGTGAAGTTCCGCAGTGGCGTCAGCAGACACACGAGCTGTCTTCACACGGCCAATAAGGGCTGCAACAGGATTGGCGTCAATGCTCACTGCCCGTCTACCAAGACGTATGGCTTCGAGAGCAGTTGTGCCGCTACCCCCGAACGGGTCCAGAACAAGATCCCCCCGCGAACTAAGCAACGAGATGAAAGTACCCGGTAATTGAGGGATGAACTTGGCTGGATAGGGGTGAAGGTCGTGCCCCAGGAAACGTGTATCGTCGTCGGTGAACCCCCAGTCCAAGCCTTTCAAATGGGCAATCGCAACTGCTGAATCTCCCGTGTGTAATGGGAGTTCCTCGTAGACCGCGGCTACGGGACTGTCGTCGGCGGCAGCAAAAGCGGAGAGATGGGCTTGAGTCTGCGGTTTGGTTGGCCTCATTTGCTTCTCATTCTGGGGGATAGTAAATAACCCAGAATTATACGCTTTTGAATTGAATTCATTTAACAAAAACGCCCCAGCCTAGAGAGTTTAATGAATCGTCGGACGTTGATAGAACCCTTATGCATCAAGCTTGTGCATCCGCCGAAAAGCATACACCTGCAAGAATAACCCGACATGTCCGCTTTGGCCGAGTAAGAGACGGTCGCACAACAGTGCTTGAACTTACGCTTTCAGTCTAACCAGCCATATCTGCTAGCTCACCACTTCATCGTTGCGCCACGCTTCTAACCGACGTTTGCAACACCGCCGCCCGCTCAGCCGCCGACAGCGAACTCATTTCCTTAACCACCGCATAAAACCGTCCCATATCCCCCTGCTGCTGCGTGAGCAGCGCCCGAAATGCGGGCACCAGTTGGGTGTAAGTGGAGAACGACGCCAGGTGCGCATTGTTGAGTTGCTGCGCTAGCCATTGGTCCAGGGCGCTCTTTCCCGTTGACGTTGTCTTTAGCTGGGAAAGTTCGGCGCGCAGTTCGGTAAAAATGCGTGCTTTGCCTGCGCGCTTTTCCGCATCGCTCATACTTGAGGCAAACAGCACCTCCAGCTGTTTACGCTTGGTGCGCACGGCCTCGGTGAAAACTGCGCGCCGTATCTGCGCTGCATCAAATGCGGTGCGCTGTTCGGCGGTACCGTGACTTGCCAGCCAACGCCCTACCCCTTCCAACTCGACTGCGGTGGCAAAAGATTCATTGAAGGTCGTGTCATCGCTCACATACACCACCTGATGCGCGAGCTCGTGAAAGATCAGCCGCGCGAGTTCGGTTTCGGGATAACGCACGAAAGTATTCAACACTGGATCGTTGAACCAGCCCAGCGTGGAATAAGCGGGCACCCCTCCCACGTAGACATCGAAACCCTCCTCCTTCAATGCCTGCGCGTAGCCTTCCGCCTCTGCCTGTGAGAAAAATCCGCGATAAGTCACGCAGCCCGCGCCCACGAAGCACGACTGCTTAGGCTCGATCGACAGCTCCGGCGTGGCGAACACATTCCACACCACATAGGGGCGCTCCAGATCGGCGTAGCTCAGATAACTTGGGTTATCCGGCAACTGCAACTCGCGGCTGGCGAATTCGCGTAGCTGCACGATTTTGGCTAGCGTGCGTTTTAACTTTTGATCGGCGTTCGGGTCGGCCGTGATCTCGCTGATCGGCTGGGCTCGGCGCAAGATGTCCAGTTGCCCGCCCACCGCTTGGGCGTAATAGGAAAAATTGGCGCAGCCGCCGAGCCAGGCGGCAAGGCCCAGCACCAGGGCAAGCTTGAATGTGCGCAAGATGCGTAACGTCACTTTGATTCCATATCGTGTAAAAAATGTCCCTGGCGCAAAAATGCACAGGCCTGACGCGCGACCTGAGCGGATAGCAGCATGCATGTGTGGCACACATTGAGCACGATCTGATCGCTTGCACCTGGCAAAGCCGTCTCTTCAACTACCACCACACCATCATTCGGCTGCGGCACCCCACCTATGAACCTGCCGGCACCCAGAGGTTTGCAACCGGCGATCACGCCCACCTCGTAGCGCTCGGCGCACTCTGGCGCCGGTTGACCCAAATACTGCAACACGCTACGCCCGATCAGCAATCTCCCCAACCCTCTGCGCGCGAGCTTGCTTGCCGCATAGCTGGCGCGGTACGGGCACCCAGCCAGCACCACGCGGCCGGTGCGCGGATCAGGGTGCGTGGCCAGCATTTGCAGCAGCACCAGACCGCCCAGGCTATGCCCCATAAAATGAATGCGCGGCGCATCCAGCCCCGCGACAAAGCGCGATAAGCGCAGCGCGTTTTGCGACAGCGTGCCGCGCACGGAGGGGTAAGAAAAAGCAACGGTATTAAAACCGCAGCGTCGCAGCCGCCCCCCCAGCCACGCTATCACCCAGCCTCGCATCCAGAGGCCATGGACTAACACGACTGTATCTTTGATTGTTTTATCGGCTGGCAATTCAAGTCCTGAAATTGGTTTTATCTGCCCTCTCCCCAACCCCTCTCCCACAAGTGGGAGAGGGGAATCATCGCAGTTCACCTCTCCCACCGCTTCATATACCATACCCCAATCAGCAGTCTCTTTGATCATTTGCCTCTATAACAATTGATCGCGCCATAAAAAACATTTCGAGGTACAACGCACATGCAGTCCGGACCAAGAGAGATCGTCACCCCGTTTCGCCAAATACCACTCGATGTACCGGAGGGGATGAAGCCGAACGAATTTTTCAACAGCACCGAGAATCTCAACGACCTGTCGCACAATAACGGCCTGCTGCAAAACCCGGAAGGACTGCTGCTGTATCGCAAGGCGCTCGGCCATAGCAACGAATTCGACGCCTCGATCATCTACAACACTTCGCAGAGCATTCTCGACCCGCTCGGCCGCCCGGTGCGCCGCACTCAAGTGCCGGAGCAGGTGAAAAACGTGTGGAACCGGATGAACCAGGTCATCTTCGACTATATGCTGGAACGCTACCCCGATCCGGACGAAACCCTGGTGCTGACCGGCGAAGCGAGCCTGGATGCGACTTGGCCGCTCACCTCGCCGGGGGTGCCGAGCATTCGCATGCTGCATAATCATTTCATCGTTTTCAACAAAGCGGAGCTGCGCGATGCGCCGCTCGCCGACACCAACAACCCCAACCTCACCGACGGCGGCCAGCACTCGCTGTTTCAGTCTTACATGCGCGACGTGTATCGCGATTTCTTCGACGATCTCGATCTGCAAATCCTGCGGCCGTGCCAAGCCGGCAGTTGCAAAATCGCTCTCACCGGCTACCCGCAGGGTCTGCCCAGCTGGGAGGTGCACGGCGGCGTCGAATCTTTGAAAGAGATCGGCTTCTGGAAAGAATACGACACCATCCTCAAGGGCTTCATCGATTTCTACCGCACCTTTTTCACCCAAGTCTCGACCCGCAACGCCCCGCTGCCGCGCGACATCTACTTCCCCGAATTGGTGGAAAGCAAGCTGCAATTCAACAATGATTTTTTAAAGACGGCGAAGATGGTGCGCGACCGCTGCATCAAGGACGCCAAGTACGCCAACGCCATCCGCTGGCAGCCCGCCTTCAAGCAACTGATCTACCGCAACGACAAAGGCAAGCTCATCGTCACCATCAGCCAAAACTCCATCGGCAACGCCATCACCGAGGTGCTCGGCGTGGTGGTCAAGCGCACGCCGGATGCCGACGCCTACGCGCGCGCTGAGCCGGCGTTGATTGAAAAACTGTTAGAGGTGCGGCGGCGCTTAGTGGAGGCCGATCTGGGCGAGGGCATTGCTACGCCGCATTGGGCGGCACAGTAAAACCCGGCCGTTAAAGGAGTCATCCATGTTCAAGCAATGTCGAATGTATGCCCTGGCCTGTGCGGCATCGATCTTGCTGACCGCTTTATCGCCGGCAGTTTATGCGGCCAATACCAAAGCCAAAGCATCCGCAAAAGAAAGAGTCGCGTTCCAAATCAGCGATGCCGATCCAAAGAAATTGTACCTGGCGCTCAACGCCGCCAAAAACGTGCAAACCACGTATGGTAGAAAAAACGCCGTAATTGAAATCGTGGCTTGGGGGCCCGGCGTTAACTTGCTGACGATTGATTCGGAAGCTGGGCAACGTATCGATGAAGCGATAAAAAACGGCATCAAGGTAGTCGTCTGCGAAAACACCATGAAGAGCCTAAAGCTGACCGAGGCGGATATGCTGCCCAATCTCAAATATGTGCCTGGCGGCATTCTTGAATTGATGCAGAAACAAAAACAAGGCTACGCCTACATTCTTCCTTGATAGCCATGCGCGCCGTGCCCGCACGAACCCATTTCACATATACCCTGCACTAGATATCCTCGCAGCCGGCGAGCGTTCCGCACATCTTGGCCAAGGCATCGGTCAACACTGCCAGCCGCGGGTAATCCAGCTTTTCCGGCGTGTCTTGCGCGCTGTGGTAGTACGGGTTGCGGAAGAACGCGGTGTCGGTGCACATGAAGGCGCGATAGCCTTCACGCCAGAAGGAAAGATGGTCGCTCCACGCCACGCCCGGAATCCAGCCGAAAGCCGCCGTGCTTTCCAATGGAAAATCCGAATGATCACGAAACGCCCGCGCCGCCCGGCGCATCACCCGCCGCGAGCGAAAGTTGGATACGAAGGCGATGAAATTACCGCAGTCAGGATGGAAATACCGAAACAGCGGCGGATAAGCTTGACTGCCCGCTTCGTCACGGTAGTAACCCAGCATCTCCAGCGAAATCATCAGCCGGATGTTTTCCTGGCGGCTACGCGCCGCACGCGCATACACCCGGCTGCCCATCTCGCCGAAAAAAAAGAACGGCGGCTCTTCATTCACGAAAGCCACCAGCTTGAGCGTGCGTCCAGGCGCATGGCCGTGCAACAGCCGCGCGATCTCGATCAGCGCGGCCACCGCGCTCGCGTTGTCATCCGCCCCCGGGCTGCCCTCCACCGTGTCGTAATGCGCCCCCACGACAATGCTTTCATCCGGCCAGCGCTGCCCGGGCAAAACAATCTCAAGGTTGGCGCTTTCCACGCCCTGTGCGACATAGGTCTGGCGCTTGACGCTGTAGCCGATACCGGCGAATTCGGCCTCGATATAGCGCGCGGCCGCATCGAGCGCGGCGGGACGATACACATTCCGCTCGCCGATCTCCCCGGCAAGCATCTGCACGTGCCGGAGCAAGTTTGCTGACAGGCTATCGTTCATCGCTCGTATCTCCAACCGGATAATTCAGCATAGCAGCGCAGTTCATCGCCGTAGCGCCAGCTCAACCCCAGCCGAACAAAATCCACAGCGCGACCTTCTCCACCCCACACCCCCATCACCCCCCACAAATCCTTCTGGCTTCAGCCGCATTAATAAATTTCCACGGCAGGGGAAACAACCCCGGCACGCGCCGCATATAGTTGCGATAGCGCTCACCGTAATAGACCAGTAATTTGCGTTCCTCCAGCCGCGCACCCACGGTGAAATAAATACTTGCCATCACGCTCGTAATAAACTGCGCCAAATTCATATCGCGCGCCCACAACAGCACCATCGCAAAAAAATACCAGGGATGACGCACAAACCGGTGCAGAGGTGAAATTTGCAGATGCTCCTGATCCTCCGGCGCCGTGATCTGCCCGCGCCATTGCCTTAAGCCCAAGAACTCCTGCAAATCGTAATACCGGAGCGACCAGATAAATCCCAGCAGCGCCAGCACACTCAGCGTGTTTGCAGCGACTTTTTCCATGCCTTGCCATTGCCACACAAGCGGCCGGGGGCTGGCGCCCATCATCCAGAAAATAGGCAGCAGCAGGAGAAGCGCCAACGCATTAAACACTAGCCGATAAGCCGGCATGAAACCGGGCCACCGCGCGGCAACCCGCCTCTTGACCGGGAGCGACGCCAGCACCGAATGCACGGCAAAGTAGCAAAGCCAGGCCGCAACCAGCGCGAGCATATTGAGCCAGGTATCCATGGATATTAGGCTGCGCGTCCGCTCGCAAACAAGGCCGTGACCTTGAGCGGGATGCCGCGCGCGGTTTTCAGCGCGGCGATCTCGGCCAGGTGTTCCTGTTTGAACTGGGCGAGCTGGGTTTCGCTCAGTTGCGCGACCAGGCCGCGAAAGCCGGCATACCAGATCACGCGCCACCAGGCTTCGGCATCGTTGAGGGGGTAGCCGATGTCGTGCCGGTGCATTTGCACATCGCTTAAGCCGGCGCTGGTGTAGAGAGCGTGAAATTTTTCTTCGGTACTGATGCTCTTCCAGGTAAATGCGGGGGGCTCGACGCCGTAGCGCCGGATGCGATCGAGGAAAAGATCGACGTTGGGCTCGAACGCTCCTTGGTAAAACGAGCAGGCGACCACTTGCCCGCCCGCTTTTACCTTGCTCGCGATGTGTTGCAGCAGGCCTTGCATGTCGGGCAAAAAGAACAGGCCGAACGAGCAATTAGCCGCGTCGAAATGGGCATTGTCAAAGCCGATGTTTTGCATGTCCATGGGATGCAGCTCGATGTTGTCGAGTGCTTGGCTTTGGGCTCTGGCGCGCGCTTGCGCGAGCATGCCTTCGGAGAGGTCGATGCCGGTGACTTTGCCGCACGGCAGGTGCGGCGCGATGGCGGTGGCGGCGATGCCGGTGCCGGCGGCGACATCCAGCAGGTGCTCGTGGCCTTGCAGCTTGAAGATGCGGGGCAGGTGCGCGGCGGCGTGGTGAAAAAATTCCATGCCCGCGCTGCCATAGCCTTCGGCCACGGTGTCGAAGGTTTTTTTGAGTTGGGCTTTGCGCTGTTGATCATCCATGGTTGGCTTTCTAGGTGGTTGCTGGTTCGCCCGCTAGACCCCGCACTTTAAATGGAACTGCGGAGCGGCTGGGTGGACTAATATTTTAGTTGTTTATGCCGCAAATTATCTTATGGTGAAATAGATGCCCGTCACCGGGGACGGGATTAAAACACGGTAACACTGAACAAAATGCGCTTTCCAGTCGATCCGCCACCAGCTGTTGGCTTTTCAGAAGACCTGTATGAAATACAGGAGGCGGCGGGTATTCGGCCGTTGCGCCCGGTGGGGCCACGCTCTCAGCCCCCGCTGATCGTACGTCCGCGACGTCCACCTGCTCCACCGCAACGCCAAGCCGGCGAAGATACCCGCAAAAACGAAGATCGCCGTCAGCGGGACCGCCGCCAATACACCCAAAATGTGTTGGTCGATACCCGCTTGGGCCGCGACCGGCGCCACGAGCGCCGCCGCCCGGACGACCCGCCCCCGCCCAGCATTGATGAAAAGGCGTAGCCGGCCTTAACGATAGCGCTGCTGCATTTGTCCCACCAATTCGCTGATGCGCTCACGCAGTTTTTGCGGGGCGAGCACTTCTACTTCCGGCCCATGGCGCAGGATATCCATCACCAACTCTCGATCGTCTGAATACGGTATCGCCAGGAGATAGCTGCCGTCAGGCTCGAATTTGGTTTTTTGCTTGGGGTGCCATTGTTCCTGCGCCACCCAGCGCGCCCGCTCGGCGCTGAATTTGAGTTTGGCCCATCGCACTTTTTTGCCGGAAAAGATGCCATATCCGGCGCCGAGCACTGCGTCGAGGGTTTTCTCGGAGACGGCTTTAGCGAGGGTTTCCAGCAGATCGGCTTTGATGATGGAATCGACGGCGAAGCTGCGGAGCTCGCGCCGCAGGTGGCACCAGGCATCGAGGTACCAGTTTTCTCGGTAGTGCACCAGTCGCTGCGGCGAGACTTCGCGCTCGGTAATTTCGTTTTTGCCGCGCGCGCGATAGGTGATGAGGAGCCGCTTGCGTTGCAGCAGAGCCGAGCCGACTTTTTCAAAATGCTGCAGTTGCATGCGGCGCGCGCCCGCGCCGATGATGCGCACGCGCTTGCGGATTTCTTCCCCGGTATTGTCGGCGCTGCCGAGCAGGCCATTGAGCCGCGCCATCAAGGGCTGGATGTGCGGGCCGAGCAAGCCGCTTTGATCGAGCGTGGCCAGCAGGTGCTGCATGGTGAGCAGCGCGTGAATCTCGGAAGCGTTGAACCACAGACCGGGCAGCTCAAATTGGCTGCCAGCAGGCGCGCTGTCTCTTTCATAGCGATAGCCGCCCGCCTTGCGGTCCCAAATGATGGGCGCATTGTGCCGGTCGCGCAGGTACTGAATGTCACGCTTGAGCGTGGCCGGAGAAACTTCCAGCGACTCGCGCAGGGTATCGAAATTGACTACCTTGCGCTCAGATATGAGCTGGTCGATTTTGTAGAAGCGTTCGGTGCGGTCCAGAGGGTTCTCCTTTTTTCCCTTTTCCCTACCCCTCTCCCACAAGTGGGAGAGGGGTAGGGGGAGAGTGAAATCTATCATAAACACTGGCTCACGTCATGAGCTAGTACCCCCCGTATCCTGGCCAAACACTAACCAGGAGGCACCCCATGAAACTCGGAAAAATCAGCACCCACGCTATGGCCCGCATGAAGCAGCGCGGGATTTCACTCGCCACGCTGCGCTATCTGCTCGCCCATGGGCGGGTCGAGCGCAAATGCGATGGCGCTCGGCTGATCTATTTAGAGAACACGCCGCCCTGCCCCTCGCGCAGCGGCGCGCCCAGCCGCACTTTATATGCGCTGGTGGATCGCGAGGGCGAGGTCATTACGGTGGAACGCCGGGTTCGGCGCGATATCAATCATGGCGCTTTGCACTGATGATCGCCATGCCCATGTTGACCAACCGCTGCCACCTCATGCAGCCGCTTAAGATATACGCCTGGGAGTGGGATTTTTACGATGCGCTGGCCGCTTTTTTGCGTATTGCCGATCATGCACAGCGGCATCGGGCCAGCGCGCTCGCTTCCTGGCTGCCGCGCGCGCAAGGTTATTTAAACGTGGCTTTCAAGCACCTGCCGGGCTTGGGCGAATATGACTTTTGCGAGGCGGCCACCACGCGCGAGTTGGCGTTGCAACTGCGCTCGGCGCATTTGCTGCGCAAGACAGCGGTGCTCAGCGGCATGTGGCTCAAAACGCAGTTGGTGGTGGAATGCGGCAGGCTGTTCGAGCATCCCGGCTTTGAGAAGATGCGCGAACAATTGCCCGGGGAGATGAAAATGATTGCGCTGGTTGCTCAGTCAAGGGGGGCGGCGCATTGAGCCGCTTAAGGCAATTTACCCGCCAGCAAGCTGGAGAGCGGCTGCGGCGCTTTGATCCAATCGCCCTGCACATAATCGACCTGGATGGCTTTGAGGTGCTCCATGATCTGTTCCGATTCGACGAATTCGGCGATGGTTTTCAGGCCCATCACATGGCCGAGGTGGTTGATGGATTCGACCATGGCGCGGTCCATGGGATCGGTTTCCATGTCCTTGACGAAGGCGCCGTCGATTTTGAGGAAATCCACCGGCAGGTTTTTCAAATAGGTGAAAGACGACAGGCCGCTGCCGAAGTCGTCGAGCGAGAATTTGCAGCCTTTCGCTTTCAACACGCGAATGAATTCGATCGCCTCGGTCAGGTTGGTGATGGCCGCCGTTTCGGTGATCTCGAAGCAAATCGATTCATACGGCACATGGTTGATGCTGAACTGGCGCTCGACGAAATCGAGAAAATGCTCGTCGCACAGCGTGTGGCCGGACAAATTCACGGTGCAAATTGATTTACCGCCGCCCGTCACAACGGGAAACAACTGGTGGAACGTGGAAAACGCGGCGCTGATCACCCAACGGTCGATCGAGGTCATGAGGTTGTAGCGTTCGGCGGCGGGGATGAAGGCCATCGGCAAGATCATATGGCCATCATCGTCGAGCATGCGCAGCAGCATTTCATAGTGCACATCCGCATCCGGGCTGGGGAATAAGGGCACGATCGGCTGCACAAACAGGCGCAGCCGGTTTTCCTCCATGGCGCGGGTAATGCGGCCCACCCACTGCATCTCGCCGCGCCGGCGCACCAGCTCGATATCTTCTTCCTCATACACATGCACGCGGTTGCGACCGCGATCTTTAGCGGCGTAGCAGGCGGCGTCGGCGGAGCTGAACAGCGCCGATAAACTCTCGCTCTCGCCGGTAATCGCCACCAGCCCGATACTGACGCCGATCATGAATGGCTTGTCGTGCCACACAAAGCGAAACTCTTTCACCATTTGCCGCAGCACTTCGGCGATAGGTTGCGCCTGCTCCAGGTTGCAATTTTCCAGCAGCACACCGAACTCATCGCCGCCCAGGCGCGCCAGCGTATCGCGGTCGCGCAGCTTGCCTTGCAGCAGTACCGCCAACTGGCGCAGCAGCTCGTCGCCCGCCACATGGCCGCTGGTGTCGTTCACCACTTTGAATTGATCCAGATCGAGATAGCACAGCGTGTGCGTCTGATGCTGCTCGCGCGCGCCGGTCAATGCGCGCTCCACGCGCAGCTCGAATTCGCGCCGGTTGGGCAAGCCGGTCAGTGTGTCATGCGCGGCTTGATAGGACAGTCGCGTGGTCGCCTCGGCGATTTTGTCCTGCAAATTATCACGCGACATCTTCAGGGTCGTGGCCATGTTGTTGATGCCCTCTTCCAGCACTTGCAACTCGCCCGCCGAATCTTCCGCCACGCGCACATCGAGATTGCCGGCGCCGATCTGCCGCACTGCGCGGCATAATCGCTGTATCGGGCGTGTCACCTCGCGGCTCATGCGGAACGCGAATAGCCCGCTCCCCGCCAAACCGAGCAGCATGATCACCAAGCCATTGCGGATCAGCTCGTTCTTGCGCCGCACGGTGCCGGCGCGGCTCATTTCCACATACACGCGGCCGACGCTGCGCACGCGCGGCGCTTCGCTGGCCGTGACGATGGCGCCGTGCAGGCTGCCGGCGACATCGTCCAGTTCGATCTGGCTCAATCGCACCGGCGCGCTGAAGGTCAGCGCGGAGCCGGTTTCGGCCACGGCAAAATCCAATCCGGCGTGGGCGTCGGCCACATGCGGCAGGCGGCTGGGTTTGCCGCTCGTCGCCAAAATGTCGCCATTGATATCGGTGATCACGACCCAATTGATATCGGCCTCCTTCAGCGCCGCATCGGTCAGGCGTTGCAGGATGTCGCGATTGCCGGCGAACACCCCGTATTCGCTGGCCGGCGCGAGCTGGCGCGAGATCGCCAGGCCGCGCTCGCGCAGCGATTGCTCCAGATCGGCGATGCGGCTGTTGACGAAATGCAGCGCCAATACCGCCGCGATCAAGGCCGCCGGTGCGAGCGCGAGAAATAAAACTTTGCCTTTAATGCCCCAGTTTTTCATGTTAATCGCGCTCCGTTCCTGCTTTGATTCGCTGCAATAACACCGCTTCGTCCTCGATTGCCAGACCGAGCGAGCGTGCTACCTGATAGTTGATGCTGACTGAAAAATATTTGGGATACTGCGGGGGCGGCAGCGCCAGTGGCTTGGCTTGAACCATGCGCGCCAGCAGTTCCGCCGCTTGCTGCCCGATCTGCGCCGGGGTGGAATACACGGCCGCCAGCGCGCCCGCGCTGACATAGGATTTGGAATACGCCACCACGGGATCTTGCGCGCGATAGCTGGTGAGCAAGATGCTCTGCGCGGTGTTTTTATTGACGATCTGCGCATCGGGCAGCACCAGGAGCGTATCGCTCTCGGCCAGCACGCGCTTCAAGGCAGGCAGCAACTCTTCCGCGCTGGCGACTCGCTCTATTTCCAGCGACAAGCCCTGTTCGCGCGCCGCCGCTTGCAGGGCGCGCAAGGCGTCGGACGACTCCGGCCCGAGCAGCACCCCCACGCGCTTGCGCCCCGGCAGCGCCTGCCGGATCAGCGCCATGCGCCGCACCGCCGGCTGATCCAGATAAAGCGCGGAGAAGGTGCGCGTATCGAGCGCCGGATGCTCCTTGGCGATTTGATCGACTGCGGATTTCGGCGCCAACACGCTGAAGACCGGTGCATGGAGCTTGAGCTTGGCGACGGTCTCGACGGCGCGCACGCCGACCGGCACCACCAGATCGGCGGCGGTGAACGCGCCATCTCCCGCTTGCAGCGACTGCGCCTGAAGCACGCGCAGGACTGGCGCCTCATTCCCCAGGCCGGCGAACCCGGCGCGAATCCGTTCCGTGACCTCTTGATACGGGGCGCTGTCCTCGCTCAGCACGATGACGACCGAAGCCGCCATCGCATTGGCTGCGAGCATCATGCCCAAGGCAAAACTCAGCCTGATGAGACAACATCGAAACCTGGGAAACATACCAAATAGCATGGATTATTGCCCCAAGCGGAAGGTGACCCAGCTCCGGGTATCGAACTGATTTTCGCGGCGGAAATCGGAATAGGGTTTAAACGCGTTCTGGATGATCAAGGACAGTTCCGCCGGCTGCCCCGCGAGCTTGAAGCTTTTGGCGAGGCGGAAATCGTAGCGCTGGTAGGGCTTCAGCGGCGTGCCGTCGCCGAGCGGCTCCATGGCGGTCACGCGGTAATAACCCGCGCTGACCTGTACGTCCCACGGCATATCCTGGGACGCCAGCATGCTGTACATGTGATGCGGCGTGGATTGGCGCAACCCGGCATTATCCGTTTGGATATGCGAGTAGGCATGCGAGAACCAGACGCGCGTGGCTTCACCGCGCCAGCGGGCCTGGGTTTCAATCCCCCTCAGCGTTGCCTGATATTTATTGCTGAAAACATAATAGTTATTAAACGTGGCTTGTAACTTCGTCGTGTCGATCAAGTCATCCAGGCTGTCATGATAGGCGCGCACATCGAAAGCAAGCCGGTATTCCGGCGCTTCGAATAGATAGGCCAGCTCCCGGCTGGCGATCCGTTCCGGCGCCAAGCCGCCAGTAGTGTGGTATTCCGGAATGGTCACCAAGCCGAGTCCCTGCACCGGCAATGTCAAGTTGTAATTACCCCGCTCTTCCAGCATGGTCGGCGTGCGCAACGCCTGGGAATAGCCCAGGCGCAGCGTCTGCCGGCGCGTGAGGTGATAGTTCAGCGCGACGCGCGGCGAAATATCGCTGCCGGTAATCGAGTTGTGCTCCCACATCGCGCCGGCATTCAAAACCAGATCCGGCGTCGCATGCCATTCCACATTGCCGAAGCCGCGCAACAGGCGCGAGCGTTCGGTTTTATCCGAGCCGAGATAGAGCGGAGAATAAATCTGGTCGAGGCGCGCGCTGCCGCCCCATACCACGCGCAGATTTTTGGCGATCGACTGGATTCGCTGGGCTTCCACATCCCAACGCTCCGCGCGGGTGTGGTGGACGATATTCGTCGTCAGGACGTTGAGCCCGCTTGAGGTAAAGGGATCCGTAACCGTCGTTTCCCGCGTGCTGACGGCGGTGTGATAGAGCTGCAACGACATTTCATCGTCGGGCGCCGACACGCGCTGCCAGCGCAATTGCATGAAGTAATTCGACACATTCTGGTCGCGCGGCGTATCCACGGGGTTCGGCACGTAGCCTTGTGACTGCACGCCCAAGGTCACGCCGCCCTGCAGTTGCAAACTATCCGTGGTATTCAAACGCCGGTCGGCGCGTCCGGACAAGGTGGAGATACGTTTGTCGTCGGGCCGGTTGGCGAAGCCGCCATCATTATGAAAGCCGGCGGTGAGGCGATAATCAAAGGCCCCGGCCTTGCCCCCATGGCGCGCGGTGACGTCGCCGACGCCATTGCCGCCATTGCTCAGGCTGATCAATGCGCCGGCGTCCTCCGCCGCATGCCGGGTGATGATATTGATCACGCCGAGAAAAGAATTCGCCCCGAAAGAAGCGGCATTCGGACCGCGCACCACCTCGATGCGCTCGATATCGTCCAGCGCGAGCGGCAGGCTGGTCCAGGGAACTTGTCCGAATAAGGGGGTATAGACCGAGCGGCCATCCACCAACACTTGCATCCGGCCGAAATAACGATTCGGCAAACCATGGCTCACCACCGGCTCGGTGCCGTTGTAGTTGCCCACGTAAAATCCCGGCGCCAAGCGCAGCACATCCGACAATTCGCGAAAACCGCTGGCACGAATCATTTCCCGATCGATAATCGTCGTGGCCGACGGCGCCTCCGACACCGGCTGCGCCAAACGCGAGACCGACAACACGATCGGCACTTCGCCCAGAAAATCCTGCTCCGACGCGCCGAGCGCGGATGACGAAATGCCGGCCAGCCCGAGCGCCGCCATGGCGCCAGGCCATCCCTTTTTCATACTGCCTCCTTTACCCCTATCCACATGGTGTTGCCGGCTGCTTGATACGGCGGGTTTATCCCGCTTCTGCTTGATTCCAAACACAAGCGCCCTTACTTTCTTTGTCGATATCCGCAAGCAAGGCGGCATGCGCCGCCAGTTCCTCCTCGCTCGCGCGCACAACCCGCAGCGGCGCCTTGGGCAGCGCGCCTGACGCATCCATTATTATTTCATCCGGCTCGTTCACATCGATCAACAAGCTGTCCTGGCCGCGCGTCATGGCGATATACACATCGGCCAATAATTCCGCGTCGAGCAGCGCGCCGTGCAAGGTGCGGTTCGAGTTATCGACCGCATAGCGCTTGCACAAGGCATCGAGATTATTCTTCTGCCCTGGGTGCAGCTCCTTGGCCAGCTTGAGCGTATCGATCACGCTGGCGCACACGCTGTCGATGGCCGCTTGACTCATCAGCGACAATTCATGGTTGAGAAACCCCACGTCGAACGGCGCGTTATGAATGATCAATTCTCCGCCCTGAACGAACTCGATGAATTCCCGAGCCACATCGGCGAACCTGGGCTTGTCCTGCAAAAATTCGAGCGTAATGCCGTGTACCTGCTGCGCCCCGGCATCGATCTCGCGCTCCGGATTCAGGTAACAGTGAAAGTGATTGCCGGTGAGCCGCCGGTTCACCATCTCCACCGCGGCGACTTCGATAATGCGATGGCCGAGCGCGGGGCTCAGGCCGGTGGTTTCAGTGTCGAGAAAGATTTGACGCATGGTGGTTCCGATTAAAGTAATTAAGTCAAAAGCAATTTGCCACAGAGGGCACAGAGAACACAGAGGAAAGCTTTGTTTAATACCTGCCCCCGGCGAGACGATAGAAAATTACTTTATGAACCGCGCTCTCTCTGTGAACTCTGTGTCCTCTGTGGCTGGATTTTTTGTTAAATTCCTTGCCCCTCGCAGCCCTTGTTCGCCAAGGCATCCGCGCGTTCGTTGCCGTCGTGGCCGGCATGGCCTTTGACCCAGATCCATTCGATGTGGTGTTGCGCGGCGAGTTGATCCAGCTCGCGCCACAGGTCCTCGTTTTTGACTGGTTTTTTGTCAGCGGTTTTCCAGCCGCGTTTTTTCCAGTTGATGATCCACTCGCTGATGCCTTTTTGCACATATTGCGAGTCGGTATGCAGTTTCACCGCGCAGCGCCGCTTGAGCGATTCCAGCGCGCGGATCACCGCCAATAGTTCCATGCGGTTGTTGGTGGTCAAGCGCTCGCCGCCGCACAGCTCTTTTTCCGTTTTGCCGTAGCGCAGCAGCGCGCCCCATCCGCCGGGGCCGGGATTGCCCTTGCAGGCGCCATCGGTAAAGATTTCCACGACTACTTCAGACAAGCTCGGTTTCCTTTTGTGAATGGCGCTGCGTCAGTTCCTTCTGCGCGGCCGGAGCGATACGGCCCTGCGCCGCCAGGCGTTCTTTCCAACTGGGCATGATCAGCCGCATGCTGTGCACGCGTTTTTTGGCGAGCAGAAAATACACGCCGCCGCCGAGCGGCCACCAGCGATCGCCGGCGGCTTCCATGAATTGAAACCGCTCCAGCCATTGCGCGCTTTGCAGCGGCGGCGCATAACACGACAAGCGCCCGGCCACCACTTCGAGCCCGAGCAGCGCAAGCCAATCCTTGACGCGCGGCAAGCCGATGAAATTGCCGCGCCAGGGATAATCCCCGCAGCGGCGCTTGATGAGATGGCCCACACCCCACCAGCTCAAGGGATTGAAGCCGGTGATGATCACATGCCCCTCGGGCATCAACACCCGCTCCACCTCGCGCAAAATCTGATGCGGCGTCGCGGAAAATTCCAGCACATGCGGCATCAGTGCGAGATCGACGCTCTGGCTTGCGATGGGTAAATGACTGAAATCGCTAATGAGCCGCGCCGGAGGGTGCATATCGAGGGCCAGCCGTAGCGGGATGCGGCTCGCGCGCAATAAATCGTATTGCGGCAAGCCGAGTTGCAGCGCGTTGAAACCGAAGATATCGCTCACGGTTTCATCGAAATAGGCCTGCTCCCGCGCCAGCACGTAGCCGCCCAGCGTGGTCTCGAACCACTGCCGCGCATCCCGCCGGCGCTCAATACGATTTGACAAGTTACCCATCTCCTTCAACCATACGCAGTATGGAAAACCTTCAAGTCGTCCCTATCCCCGCGTTCGAAGACAACTACCTATGGCTGCTGGTTCGCGGCGGAAAGGCGCTTGTCGTGGACCCCGGTGACGCAGCGCCGGTGCTGGATTATTTGGCGCAGCATGAGCTAAAACTTTGCGCCATTCTCTGCACCCACCATCACGGCGACCATGTGGGCGGCATTCGAAAGCTGCTGCAACATTTCGACGTGCCGGTCTATGGCCCCGCGCATGAAACCATCCCAGGCCGCACCCACCCCGTCGCCGAGGGCGATCAAGTGAAAATACCGGAATTAGGCTTGGAATTCAGCGTCATCGACGTGCCCGGCCACACGGCGGGACACGTCGCCTATTATGGCGCAGAACGCTTATTCTGTGGGGATACCCTATTCGCATGCGGCTGTGGAAGACTGTTTGAAGGTACGCCTGCCATGATGTATGCGTCGATCTCCAAGCTCGCCCACTTGCCCGATACCACGCTGATGTACTGCGCGCATGAATACACGCTGGACAATATCCGCTTCGCTAAAAAGGTCGAACCGGAAAATGCCGATCTGATCCGGCGCGAAGCGCATGACCGCGCCTCCCGTGCTCAACATCTGCCTACCGTGCCCTCTACCCTGGGCTTGGAAAAACGCACCAACCCCTTCATGCGCAGCCTGGAGCCGGCGGTGATCCAAGCCGCCGAGCGCTATGCCGGTCACGCCTTGTCCGGCCCGGCGCAAGTGTTCGGCACAGTCCGTTCCTGGAAGGATGGCCAGGACTGACATTACAGGAAATAAATCCTTGACGATTAAGGTGTTACGCCATTAACATCGCCTCGACTTCAACTTGAAAAAGTATAATTCGATGCGGATAACTCGCACCCGGCTGACGATCGCAATCCTGATCGCCGGTATTTACAGCGGCGCAGCCCTGGCAGGCGAAGCGGCGCTGATTCCCGCCTCCGCCGTCACTTTCGCCGTCAAAGCACCGGAAGAAGTCCGCACCGAAACTGCTCCCGCCGCTTCGATCAATCCGCCGGTTGAAACGCCCAGCGCCACAATTACACCGGATCAACCCTCCATTATCAGCATCGAACCGGCGCCCACCAGCGCCACCCCGCTGTTAAAAGCGGCCGAAAACCTGGGTGACCCGCAGCGCGACTTGTGGGCGCGCATCCGCGCCGGCTTCGCGCTCTCCGAGCTGGATTCGGCCTTGGTGCAGGAAAACGAAAACTGGTATGCCAACCGGCCCGACTATGTGGCGCGCATGCTGGATCGCAGCAAACGCTATATGTTCTATATCGTGGAAGAAGTCGAAAAGCGCGGCATGCCGACCGAGATCGCGCTGCTGCCGATGATCGAAAGCGCGTTTAACCCCAAAGCCTATTCGCGCAGCCACGCTGCCGGCATTTGGCAATTCATCCCCTCCACCGGCCGCCATTTCGGCTTGAGTCAAAATTGGTGGGTAGATAATCGGCGTGATGTGATCGCCGCCACCGGCGCCGCGCTCGATTACCTGCAAAAATTGCACAATATGTTCGGCAGTTGGGAGCTGGCGCTGGCCGCCTACAACTGGGGCGAAGGCTCGGTGTCGCGCGCCATCGCCAAAAACATAAAACGCGGCGAGCCGACCGATTATCTCAGCCTGCGCATGCCGAATGAAACGCGGCAATATGTACCGCGCCTCTTAGCAATCAAGAATCTGATCGCCGCGCCGGGCGAATTCGGCATCGATCTGGGCGTCGTGCCCAACCAACCCTATTTCGCGCAAATCACCCTCACCCAGCATATCGACGTGGCGCTCGCGGCCAAACTATCCGACACCACGCTGGATGAATTCACCTCGCTCAATCCGCATTACAATCGCCCGGTGATCCAGGCAAAGCAACCGGTCACCTTGCTGCTGCCGGTGGATAAAGCGGAAGTCTTTGCCTCGAATCTGGAAAACTACGACAAACCACTGGTGTCGTGGCAACCTTATCACGCCAAGCGCGGCGAAAAATTGGATACCATCGCCAGCCGACACGGCATCTCCAGCGCCCGCCTAAAAGACGCGAACGGTATCAACCTCAAGCGTGGCCGCTTAACGAGCAATCAAGTGTTGTTGGTGCCGGGCGCCAGTGGCGCCAAACTGGAAACCGCCTCTTTCACTGAAATCAAAACCGAATCGTTGCCGCTGGCGAACGGCCGCGTCTATTCCGTGCGCAAGGGCGACACCCTGCTTTCCATCGCCAAGCGCCATGGCGTGAAAGCCGAGCAGATCAAAGCCTGGAGCAATTTGAAATCCAACCGCCTCGCGCTCAACCAGAAATTGAACGTGGGCCCGGTAGAAAAAGCCGCGCCGAGCGATACCGTGGTCAGTTCTAAAGCAGCCGGCAAGGCTTCACCGCGCGCCGCTGCCAATAAATCCCCGGTGAACAAACTCTACACCGTGCGCCGCGGCGACACGCTCTATTCCATCGCCCAGCGCTTCGCCGTCGATCTCGACGACCTCTTGCGCTGGAACAAGCTCTCCGCCAAAAAACGCCTGCAACCAGGCGACAAAGTCACCATCGTTCTGGCCAAAAACGGCTAGCTTCTGCTGTGGGCGAGGCATGCCTCGCCCCTTCCCCAACGGCCTGAGATCTCTGTGCCCTCTGTGGCCGGATTTTTTAGGCTATTTGACTGTACAAATAACAGCGTACCACCTGCTCGCCGAACACCGTTTCATCCGGATAGCGCTCGCTGCACACCGGCATGGCGCGGGGGCAGCGCGGATGGAAATGACAGCCGCTGGGCGGGTTGGCGGGCGATGGCAACTCACCTTGCAGATGAATCACTTCGCGCCCGCTGACTTTTTCGATTACAGGTACAGCCGACAGCAGCGCTTGAGTGTAGGGATGCTTCGGTGCACTCAATACCGTTTCCACCGGGCCGTGCTCGACGATGCGGCCGAGATACATCACCGCCACGTCGTGCGCGAGATATTCCACCACCGAGATGTTGTGCGTGATGAAGAGGTAAGAAAGCTGATGCGCTTGTTGCAGGCCGCGCAGCAAGTTAAGAATCTGCGCCTGCACCGACACGTCGAGCGCACTGGTCGGCTCGTCGCACACGATGAGCCGAGGATTCACCGCCAAGGCGCGCGCGATGGCAATGCGCTGGCGCTGCCCCCCGGAAAACTCATGCGGGTAGCGATATTTGGTGTCGGCGCCGAGCCCCACTTCCTCCAACATGCGATCGATGCGCTGCGCGCGTTCCGGCGCATTTGCGCCCACATGCAATGCGCGCATGCCCTCTTCCAGAATCTCCGCGATCACCATGCGCGGGTCGAGCGAGGAAAAGGGGTCTTGGAAAATGATCTGGAACGCGCCGCGTTTGCTACGCAATTGATCACGATTAAGGCTGGTGAGTTCTTGCCCTTCGAATTGCACGCTGCCGCCGGTAAGCGGGGCGAGTTGCAGAATACCCTTGCCCACCGTGGTTTTGCCGCAACCGGATTCACCTACCAGCGCCAGCGTGCGCCCGGCGGGAATCGCCAGCGACACCCCATCCACCGCCTTCACCGCACCCACCACACGCTGTAAGAAACCTTTACGAACCGGAAAATGCACCCGGATATCCGCAACCCGCAACAGCGGTGTTGCCTCTCCCCCCGAATCCCGAATCCTGAATCCCGAATCCTGCTTCTCTGACACCTGACGCCCGACGCCTGCTTCCTGATCCAGCAAATGACAACGCGCGCCCCCCTCCCCCAACGCCACCCACGGCGGCGCCGCTTCCCGGCACTGGTCGATCGCGGCATCGCAACGTTCGACAAAACGGCAGCCGGTGAATACCTGATCGAGCCGAGGCACGTTGCCCTTGATGACGGTCAGTTGGGTATCGCGCTTGTCCAGACGCGGCAGCGAGGCAAACAGCTTTTGCGAATACGGATGGCGCGGCGCGGCAAAGAAGGCATCGCGCGGCGCGGTCTCGACCATCTCGCCGGCGTACATCACGCCGACGCGATGCGCCATTTCCGACACCACACCCAGATCATGCGTGATGAACAGCATCGCCATGCCGGTTTTGCGCTGCAATTCGCGCAGCAAGGCCAACACCTGCGCCTGAATCGTGACATCCAGCGCCGTGGTCGGTTCGTCGGCGATCAGCAGCTCCGGCTCACAGGCGAGCGCGATGGCAATCATCACCCGTTGCTTCATGCCGCCGGAGAGTTGATGCGGGTAGGCCTGACTCACGCGCGCGGGATCGGGAATGCCCACCGCGTCGAGCAATTCCAGCATGCGCTTTTGCAAGGCACCGCCACGCAAGCTTTTATGCAAGGCCAAAGGCTCGCCGATTTGCTGCGCCACGCTCAGCACCGGGTTGAGGCTGGTCATCGGCTCCTGGAAAATCATCGCGATGCGCGAACCGCGCACGCTGCGCATCGCCACCTCGGGCAGCGCCAGCAAATCCTGGCCGTCGAACACGATGCGGCCACCGGCAATGCGCGCCGCCGGTGCGAGCAGGCGCAAAATAGATAATGCCGTAACCGACTTGCCACAGCCGGATTCGCCGAGTAGCGCAAACGTCTCGCCGCGCGCGATTTCAAAGCTCACCTCGTCCACGGCGCGCACGGTTTGGCCGCTGGCTTCGAACCAGATGCGAAGATTCTCGATTTGTAAAAGCGGCGTGGTCATGGAGTGTTGAAAAAACCGTTTGGCCGCCAAGACGCCAAAGCGCCAAGAAGATCAAAAGCATTCGCCACAGAGGGTACAGAGAACACAGAGTACCCGTGCCGAATTTCCTCTGTGGCCTCTGTGATCTCTGTGGCAAAAAAGAGTTTTTCTTGGCGCTCTTGGTATCTTGGCGGTAAATAAACGCTCATTTCACCCTCGGATCAAACGCATCGCGCACCGCATCGGCGAACAGATTCGCCGCCAGCACCAGCACGAACATGAAGGCGAAGGCGGCGGTCAGCAGCCACCAGACGATGGGTTCGCGCGCCAATTCCAGGCGCGCACCGTTGATCATATTGCCCCAGCTTTGCATGGTGGGATCGACGCCGACGCCGACATACGCCAGCACCGCTTCCGCCAGCACCAGGCCGCTGAACTCCAGGGTCACGGTAATCAGCACGATGTGCAGCACGTTGGGCAGGATGTGGCGGCCCATGATGCGCCATTCGCTCACACCGAAAGCTTGCGCAGCCTGCACGAAATCCATTTCACGCAGTTTCAGCGTCTCCGCCCGCAGCAGGCGGCATAGCCCGGTCCAACTGGTCACGCCGAGAATCATGCACAGGAACAGCAGACGCAAATCGGCGCGCTCCACCAAGGTCAAATCCGGCAGGCGATCCATATGCACCTGCAATACCAACACCGCCGCAGCGATCAGCAACACGCCGGGGATGGCGTTGAGCGTGGTGTAAATGTACTGGATCACATCATCGATCCAGCCGCGGAAATAGCCGGCCATGATGCCGAGCAGCAATGCGAACGGCAGCATGACCAAGGTGGTGAGCGTGCCGATCACCAGACCGGTGCGAATGCTTTTGAGCGAAAGGAAAAACACGTCCTGCCCGACCTTGTCGGTGCCGAAGATGTGGTACACCGGCGCCCATTGGCTGACGAGCGCCACAGCCAGAATCACGAAACCGAATGTGGCCAATATGGCGCGCCACGGCAACTCGGTTTGGCCGCGCATCAATTGGGCAAGGGTGCGGCCGCGCCGCGCCAACAGCACAGTGACCAAGCCCACGCAGACACCCCACCCCAGCAGCGCCAGCCCGCTGCCGCGCAGGCCACGCCGAAAAATATCCGCATTGCGTTGCTCAACCGCCGCGCCCAAATGCGCGCCGCCGTATTTCAGGCGCGGAAAGACGCGCGTGATACTGCCACCCTGCTCGACGGTTTCCTTGGCGTAAAGCTGTGTCGCAAACGGTGCGGAATAGGTCTTCTCTTTACGGTCGCGCAGATCTTGCAAGGTGTAATCGAGCAGGCTCAACACCTGCGGCGCGTACTGGCGTTCCACGCCGGGCTTCTGCTCGGGCAGCGGCAGGCGGAAATGAATCGAATCCATCACGCCGATCGACACAAAGGCGGCGAGCACGACTGCCGCCGACATCGCACCCGGCCGGCGCGCGAGTTTGCGCCAGGGCGCCGCGAGGTGCTCTTTGCCCGCCGCGCGCCAGGCATAAATCGCGATCACTGCCAGCAGCAAAAAAATCAGGCGGTCAGTCCAGAGGAAGACGGGATCGAACGGCATCATGACAGCCTGATCCTCGGATCAACCAGGGTGTAGGAAATATCCGTGAGCAAGAGTCCGATGATGTAGAGCACCGAACCCAGGAACACCATGGCATGCACGATGGCGAAATCCTGTTGGCGGATCGCATCGATCGTATAGCTGCCCAGGCCGGGAATGCCGAAGAAGGATTCGGAAATCAGGCTGCCCATGAACAGCGTCGGGATCACCACCACCGCGCCGGTGAGAATCGGGATCATGCCGTTCTTCAACACATGGCGGAACAGCACCACCGATTCCGCCAGACCCTTGGCGCGTGCGGTGCGCACATAGTCCTTGTTCATTTCTTCCAGGAAAATCGTGCGATACCAGCGCGTACCAGCACCGATGCCGCCGATCACACCGATAATCACCGGCAGCACCAGGAACTTGAAACTATCGAAGCCTGCCTGATAGCCGGAAATCGGCACCAGGTGAAACAGCTTGCTGATGAGAAACTGCCCGCCGATGATGTAGAACATGCCGGAGATCGACATCATCGCCACGCATAGCACCACACCTACGACATCCACATAAGTGGCGCGGAAGAAAGCCAGGATCAGCGCGAAGGTAATTTCCACCAGCAAGCCCACCAAAAAAACCGGAATCGCCAGCGCCAGGCTCGGCCCCATGCGGGATTTTATTTCCTGACCGATGTTGCGGCCATCGTCCGATGCGCCGAACTGGAAGACAAACATCGGCGCCGAGCGTTGCGCGAAAATGGTTTCGCTGAACTTGGCGCTACCCTGCGCCTGCGCGTTGAAGAACAGCGGTTTGTCATAGCCGTGCTCCTGCTTCCACTTGGCGATCGCTTCGGGCGTGACATGTTTCATTCCAAGTTGCAGCCGCGCCATATCGTCCGGCGTATTGACGGCGAAGAACAAGGCAAAGATAAGCACGTTCACGCCGATGAGAATCGGAATAGCGTAGAGGATGCGGCGCAGGATGTAGGCGATCATTGGGGTTCACCCTCTCCCCCGGCCCCTCTGGGAGAGGGGAGAGAATTGGCATCACCTGAACAGGTACGTAGAGTAACCGGGGTTCTCCCCTCTCCCACTCGTGGGAGAGGGGTGGGGGAGAGGGCAAGCCGTATCTGCTCCAACACCCCATCCAATTGCTGCATCACATCATTGTTCCAAAAACGTAGAACTGTATAACCCTGGCTACGCAACCATGCATCCCGCTGTTGGTCGTAAGACACTTCGTCCGCATGCTGGCCACCGTCGAGTTCGATAATCAACCGATGCTCCACACACACGAAGTCCACAATGTAGCGACCCATTGGTTTTTGCCGCTTAAATTTCATGTCCATAAAACGATGCGCGCGCAGGTGATACCACAGGCGTTGCTCGGCATCTGTTTGGCTGCTGCGGAGGTTTTTCGCGTTTTCTAGTAAGCGCATTAGCCCTCTCCCCTACCCCCTCTCCCGCTTGCGGGAGAGGGGAATTTAGCAGGTGCATGCAACTTGCGCCGGTAACTCACAAACGCCGGCACCAGCACCACCACCAGCGCCAAGGCCAGCAAGCCCAGTGGCCACAGGCGCGGCGAATTCCACGCAGCACGCTGCTGCTCGCGCAGTGCCGGATCGACGCGCAGATACTTCAATCCATTATTCGCCATCAGGTTTGGTTTGGCATTGGTGAGCCAGGCGTGATACAAGCCATACGATTTCGGGTAGTAACCCCACACCCAGGGCGCGTCACGCCGGGCAATGTCCACCATGTCGTCGATAATGCGGCTTCGCATCGGGCCGTTGTCCATGTTTTTCATTTGCTCGAACAGGCGGTTGAATTCGGGGTTGTCGTAGTTGGCGGCGTTCTCGCCGTTGGCGCCGACTTTTTTATTCGGGCCGTAGAGCAGGAACAAGAAATTCTCCGGGTCTGGATAATCCGCATTCCATCCCCACTCGAAAATCTGCGCCGTGCCCTTGAGCATTTTCTCCTGAAAGCGGTTGTAGTCAGTGGCGCGAATCACCAGATCGAGATCGAGTTTTTTGAACTGCTTCACCAGCCAATCGAGGCGCGATTTTTGATCCGGGCCGACGGCGGCGGTGTCGAAATTGAGCACCAGCGGTTGGCCGGTCTTGGCATCTCGGCCATTGGGGTAGCCCGCCTCGGCCAGCAGGCGTTTCGCCGCCTCGACCGATTTGCGCTGCGCCTGGCTCTGCGCCCAATCGTACACATAGGGATTGATGCCGCGCTCGCCCTCGGTATAGCCAAAGATACCGGGCGGCAGCGGGCCTTGCGCCGGGATGCCGCGGCCGTTGCTGAAAATGGAAATGCGCTCTTCGTAATCCACGGCAATCGATATCGCCTGGCGTAGCTTGCGCGCGCGCTCGGACAGGCCGCCGATTACCGGGTCTTGCATGTTGAAACCCATATAGCTGATGGTGGCCATGACCGTGGTTTCGAGGCGAATGTCCTTGGTGCGCAAATCATCGGTGAGTCCGGCCTCGCCGCTGGCGCCGATGCGAATCGCCTGATCGAAGGTATCCGAGCTGATGCCGGAGCTATCGTAAAAGCCCTGGAGAAATTTGTTCCAATAGGGAATGTCTTCCTTCTCCAGACTGAAGATCGCCTTGTCGATGAAGGGCAGCGTCTTGCCCGCATCCACCAGCAGCCCGCGCGCGCGGTCGCCCGCCTCCCCTTCGCCCGGATAGCGTTCGCCATGGAAATTCGGGTTGCGCGCCAGCACCATCAGCTTGTTCGGATTGTTCACGGTGAGCATGTAGGGGCCGGTGCCCACCGGAAACCAGTCGAGCACCAGGTTCTTTTCCTTCATGCCGGGCTGAGCGTAGAAGCGCTCGGCCTCCCACGGCACCGGCGCGAAAAACGGCATCGCCAGCCAGTACACGAACTGCGGATACTTTCCCTTGAGCTTGACGCGATAGGTGTGGCGATCCACCACTTCCACCCCGGCCAGCGGGATACTGCTTAAATCCAGGTACGCGCCTTTGCCATTTTTCTTCGCCTCCTGGGCCAGCAGCGCGCCATATTCCTTGAGGCCGGCAATGTAGTCGCTCATCATGCCGAAAATCGGCGAATTCAGTTGCGGGTGCGCGAGACGCTTGATCTGGTACACGTAATCCTCGGCCACCAGCTCGCGCGTGCCGGCCTCCTTGAAATCACCGAGCGTGGTGATGCGCTCGATTTCAGCCGGACTCAGCGCATGGTAGCGATATCCCCCCTGCGCATTCCGCGCAAAGGCAGGATGCGGCTGATAGCGAATGCCGGGCTGAATATGAATCTCGTACACGCTGGTGGCGATGCGCGCCACGGGCGCATCATCCGGCAAGCGCTTGCCCGCCGCATCGAAATACTTGGGGCGCGGCACCTCGGTCGCGGTGGCGGGAATCAGCTCATACGGGCGCTTGAGATAGTGATATTGCAGCGGCGGCTCGTAAATCTGACCGATGAATTCGACTTCGTTGGAGCTGTAGGACCGCGCCGGATCGAGGTGCTTGGGGCGCTCATTGAAGGCGGCATACCGGATGTTTTGGCCACGCTCGGCAACCGGGTAGGGATCGTTCCACGGCGTCTTGCCGCAGCTTGTTAGGAGCCCTAAAAAAAACAAGCCGGCTAGCGCGCGTGAAAATCGAACGGTCATGGGACGAAAGTTTAGCGCAATTCCAGTTGAGGATGGCGGGCACGGCCCGTCTAATATTATTCATTCAACCTGGAACCTGATTAACCACAAAGTTCAGCAGATCCCTTCCGCTTGTGGGAGGGTCTGAGCCAGGTTTTGTAGTGCAAACATCCTGCTTGCATGCCGGCTGGAAGCCGGCGCTACACGGGCCCGCCGTCCTGATGGGTATGATGGATAGGGATGGGGCAACACGGTGGGCTGCAACTTGCTGAACTTCGTGGCTAATCATGACCTGGAACTGCTGTTTTTATGTTAATGCCAAACGCAAGGCCGCGTTTACTGACGGATGTTTTATAATGCCCGTTTTCGCTCATAACCAAGGAACGCGCAATGGGTTTTCTCGCAGGCAAAAAAATCCTCATCACCGGTCTTCTCAGCAGCCGCTCCATCGCTTACGGCATCGCCCGCGCGGCGAAACGCGAGGGCGCCGAGCTGGCCTTCACCTATCAAGGCGAGCGCACGCAGGAACGGGTGGCGGGCTTGGCGCAGGATTTCGGTTCGACGCTGCTGTTCAACTGCGATGTGTCGAGCGACGAGGAAATCGATAAAGTTTTCGTCGATCTGGCGCAACATTGGGATGGGCTGGACGGCATCGTGCATTCGGTCGCCTTCGTACCGAAAGAAGCGCTGTCAGGCGACTATCTCAGCTCGGTCAATCGCGAATATTTCCGCATCGCGCACGACATCAGCTCCTACAGCTTCACCGCCCTGGCCAAGGCCGCGCTGCCGATGATGGAAGGCCGCAACAGCGCGCTGCTCACGCTCTCCTACCTGGGCGCGGTGCGCTCCATCGCCCACTACAACGTGATGGGACTGGCCAAGGCCAGCCTGGAATCCAGCGTGCTTTACCTGGCGCAGAGCCTGGGCCCCAAAGGCATCCGGGTCAACGGCATCTCCGCCGGCCCGATTAAAACCCTGGCCGCCTCGGGCATCGCCGATTTCGGCAAAATATTTGATTTCGTTGAAAAATCCGCCCCCATGCGGCGCAATGTCACGATCGAGGAGGTCGGCAATGTCGCCGCCTTCCTGCTGAGCGACCTGGCCTCGGGCATGACCGGCGAGATCAGCTATGTGGACAGCGGCTTCAATTCCACGGTGGGCGGTCTTTGGCCCTGATAATCTTTTCATAGTTGCAGGGGTCGTCCGGCCCGTTATGTCTATCGGGCGAGGCATGCCTCGCCCCTACAGTATTCAAGAAAGCCGCCGATATAGCCTTTGTCTTGCTTCACACACAAGGAACGACAACATGGCTTCGACTGTTAGCAATCATATCGGCGATAACAAGGGCACGCTCACCATCAACGGGCGTTTCGACTTTTCGATTCACCGCGATTTTCGCAATGGCTACGAGCAAATCCTCGGCGCCGACGGCATGCGCGAGCTGGATGTTGACTTGAAGGGCGTCGATTACGTCGACAGCTCGGCGCTCGGCATGCTGTTGCTGCTGCGCGAGAAAGCCTCGGCGAAAAACATTCAAATGAAGCTGCTCAACACGCAGAGTTCGGTGCGGCAGGTGTTGGAAGTCGCCAACTTCGGGCGGCTATTCACCATCTCCTGAATCTCCCGCAACCTTCCGTGCCGGCGCGCGATTAACGCGCGCCGCTGAGAGCCTTCCGATGAAAGTCCTGGTAGTCGACGACGCGCCGGATAATATTTTCGTGCTCGGCCAGCACCTTAAAGGCCAGGGCCATGAGATCGTGACGGCCCAAAACGGCGAACAAGCCATTGCCGCCTACCGCACCGAAAACCCCGATCTGGTCATCATGGATGTGATGATGCCGGTGATGGATGGCTATGAAGCCACCGCCGCCATCCGCCGCATCGACACGGCGCATTGGGTGCCGATCGTCTTTTTGAGCGCGCACACCGACGATGCCGAGCGCACCAAGGGCCTGGAAGCCGGCGGCGACGATTATCTCGCCAAGCCGGTCAATCTCACCATCCTGAGCAACAAAGTGCGCGCGCTGCGCCGCATCGCGGACATGCAGGATCAAGTCTCGAACTATGCGCGGCAAATGCAGGCCAACCTCGAACAACACCGCGAAGAGCGCTTGTTGGCGCGCCACCTGCTCGACCACATCGTGCGCCAGGACAAAGCGGAGCAGGACCTGGTCAACACTTGGGTCTCGCCCGCCCAGCATTTCAGCGGCGACGTGGCGATCACCGCGCGCTCGCCCGCGAATGAGTTGAACGTATTGCTGGCGGACGCCACCGGCCATGGCCTGGCCGCCGCGATCAGCGTGCTGCCGGTGATCGAATCGTTCTACAGCATGACCGAAAAAGGCTTTTCGATCTCCAGCATCGCGCGCGAACTGAACCGCAAAGTGAAAAACCTGCTGCCGATCGACCGCTTCATCGCCGCGGTATTGATCTCGATCGACTACGCCAATCGCACCGTGAGGGTATGGAACGGCGGCTCGCCGGAAGCGGTCTTCGTCACCGACGGCGGCGTGGTGCAGCGCATCTGGAAATCCACCCATCCCGCGCTGGGCATTCTGCCCGCCGCCGAATTCGACAGCAACCCGCAGGTCTATCGATGGGATGAGCCGGGCGAGATCATTCTCTGCTCCGACGGCCTGCCCGAGGCGGAAGACAGCGCCGGCATTCCGTTCAGCATGACGCGCTTCCTGTCCTTGCTGTCCCGCCCGTATGGCACGGGGCGATTTAAAGTGCTCGCGGATGCGGTGCAGAGCCACATTCACGGCGCGCAACAACGCGACGACATCTCCCTGCTCGCGGTGCGCTGCGCGGGCGCGCTGGATTGGCTGCCCATGGTTGAAGCCATGTCCGCCGCGCACCCCGACAAACCGTCCGGCCATTCACGCTGGCGTTTCTCGCTCTCCCTGAGCGCGGCGGAAATCAAGCGCCTGGATACCCTGCCCTTGATCATGAACTGGCTCGATCAACTGCAAATCAATCCGCAACATCGCGGCCAGGCCTTCCTGATTCTGGGCGAGCTGTTCAACAACGCGCTCGACCACGGCCTGCTCGGGCTCGACTCCCAACTCAAGCAAGACCCGGATGGCTTCGAGCAATACATCGAGCAACGCGAAGCGCGGCTCTCACAGCTCACCGACGCCACGATAGAAGTCGATTTGGAACTCTTTTTTTTAACGGGCAGCGACCTCCTGCGCCTGCGCGTCAGGGACAGCGGCCCCGGCTTCGACCATGCCGCCATAATCAAAAAGCGCGAAGCCGCTACCGGCCAATTGAGCGGTCGCGGCATCATGCTGGTGAAACAACTCTGCCTATCCTTGGTGTATTCGGGAAAGGGCAATGATGTCACCGCGGTGTATGGCCTGGACTAGCGAGCATGAAACATAAGCGATCATTTCCGTTATTGGGCACCCCTCTGGGGTTGGTGATCGTATTAGGCTCGCTCATAACGTTGGTCGAGCTTTGGATCATGATCGTCGTGCATGATGCGCTCGTCCCCGCCATCGTCCCGGAATCCGCATGGGAGTATTTCGACGCCGTCCTGCTTACCCTCCTCATTGCGCCGTCGCTTTATTTCCTGGTCTTCCGGAAAATGCAAAAGGACATCACCGAGCGCAGGCAAATGGAGGCGGAGCTGCGCATCGCCGCCATCGCCTTCGAATCCCAGGAAGGCATGACCATCACCGATGCGAACCGGGTCATCCTCAACGTCAACCATGCTTTTACCCGGATCACCGGTTATAGCGCCGGGGAGGCCATCGGCCAGACCCCCGCCATTCTCAAATCCGGCCGCCAGGATGACGCGTTCTACCAGGCGATGTGGAACAGCCTGAATCGCGACCAGTACTGGCAGGGTGAAATCTGGAACAAGCGCAAGGACGGAGAAATCTATCCCGAGTGGCTCAGCATCACCGCCGTGACCGATGAAGGGGATCGGGTCACCCACTATGTCGGAGCGTTCTCCGACATCAGCCGGCACAAGCAGGCCGAAGAAACCATCCACCACCTGGCGTTCTACGATTCGCTCACCCGCCTGCCCAACCGCCGCCTGCTGCAAGACCGGCTGCAACAGACCTTGTCCTCCAGCGCGCGGCGCCAACGCCATGGCGCGATCCTGTTCATCGACCTGGATAACTTCAAGGAGCTGAACAACACCAGGGGGCACGGCATCGGCGATCTGCTGCTGATCGAAGTCACCGGGCGCTTGCAAGCCTGCGTGCGCACCGATGACACGGTCGCGCGCCAGGGCGGCGACGAATTCGTGATCATCCTGAATGATCTGAGCGCGGCATCCGAACAGGCCGCGGTGCAGGCCGAGGGCATCGCCGAAAAAATCCGCAACGCCATCAACCAGCCTTTCGAACCGCAAGGGCGCGAATACCTCACTTCGCCCAGTATCGGCATCTGCCTGTTTGGCGGTCATAACATCACGATGGACGAATTGCTCAAGCGCGCCGACACCGCCATGTATCAAGCCAAGCAGTCCGGGCGCAACACCATCCGCTTCTTCGATCCCGCCACCCATGCCGCCATGGAGACTCGCATCGCGCTTGAAACGGACTTGCGCCGCGCCGTGCCGGAAAACCAACTCCGGCTTTACTATCAGATGCAGGTGGATCACACCGGTTGCATCCACGGCGCCGAAGTGCTGCTGCGCTGGCAGCATCCCAAGCAGGGGCTGGTCTCCCCGCTCCAATTCATCCCGCTGGCCGAGGATAGCGGCCTGATTCTCCCCATCGGTTACTGGGTGCTGGAAACCGCTTGCATGAAACTGAAAGCCTGGGCGTCCGACCCGAGCGCCCGGCACTTGCAGTTGGCCGTCAACGTCAGCGCGCGCCAGTTCCGCCCCCCCGATTTCGTCGAACAAGTGTGCGCCGTGCTGGACGCCACCGGCATCGACCCCGCCAAGCTCAAGCTCGAACTCACCGAAAGCCTGGTGCTCGACAACGTCAACGACACCATCGCCAAAATGCAGGCGCTCAAGAACATCGGCGTCAAAACCTCCGACGCCGTGATCGTGCAGACCATCATCGGCATGGCCAACAACCTGGGGCTCAATGTCATCGCCGAAGGCGTGGAAACGCAAGCGCAGCGCGACTTTCTCGAACGCCACGGCTGCCCCAACTACCAGGGCTACCTGTTCGGCAAGCCGGTGCCGCTGGCGGAGTTTGAAATCTTGTTGCTCAAGAACAAACGGGGTTGAGCGATGGATTCATCCCGCATGCCGAATCGCCTCCTTTCCGTTAGCCTGCGCCTCCCCTTGGCGATAGGCGCCTTGGCGCTACTGCTGGGTGTCACCGTGCTCTGGAACAAGCTGCAACACTACGATGAACAGCAACAGGGCTGGCAAGTGGATACGGAATCCCAGTGGCTGCAAAAGCATTTTGAGGCCGCCCTGCTCGAGCGCGTAAACGCCCTCGATCGCATGGCGCATCGCTGGGAAGCCGCCGGCGGCACGCCCAAAGCATTGTGGCGCCAGGATGCCGCAAGCTACGTCCGCGACCTGCCGGGCTTTCAGGCCATCGCGTGGGCCGATGCCCTGGGCCGCGTGCGCTGGGTGGCGCCGGAAGCGGGCAACGAGCCCATCATCGGCCTTGATCTGAAACAGGGACCTGCGCCCAAAAGGGCATTGGAGCGCGCGCATGGCACAGACCCCATCTTCTCCGCGCAGATTAACCTCACCCAGGATGAGCAAGGCCTGCTGCTGGTGCACGCGCTATCGGTCGCGGGGCGGCCCGGCGGTTATCTGCTCGGCGTATTTCGCACGGACAGTCTGTTTGCCAATCTCACCAAAGAAATCGCCGCGCGGGGCTATGGCCTGGACGTCTCGCGCGCTGGGGTGACGCTGTACCGGCGTGGCGAGTTGCCGGCAGCCTCCCCCGCGGCGCGCCTTATGCGCAGCTTCCGGCTCGACAGCGGCGACGGCGACTGGCAAATCCGGCTCTGGCCCACGCCGGCGCATCTAAGCGCGAACGACTCGGTGCTGCCCGAACTGGTGCTGGCCAGCGGCCTCGCGCTGACCTTATTGGCCGGCATCACATTCTGGCTATGGGGACTGAGCGCGCAGCGGGCGCGCCAATTCGAGCAGGCGAACCGCGCGCTGCGCTACAACGAAAACCTGCTGGAGCACACCGGCGAAATCGCCAATATCGGCGGCTGGGAACTTGATCTGCCGGACAAGGCGCTGCGCTGGACCCCGCAGGCCCGCCGCATCCACGAGCTTGCGCAGGACAAGCAGCCGGGCCTCGAGGATGCTCTCGGCTATTTCACGCCCGAGGCGCGGCCCATCATCACGAACGCCATACAGGGAGCGATCGAGCGCGGCTCGCCTTTTGACCTGGAACTGCCGCTCGTCACCGCGCGGGGCCGGAATATCTGGGTGCGCGCGATGGGCCACCCGCAATTCGAAAACGGCAAGCTGGCGCGGCTCGCCGGCGCATTGCAGGATATCACCGCACACAAGCAGGCCGAACTTCAGTTGCGCCTGGCCGCCACGGTGTTCGAAAACAGCCGCGAAGGCGTCACCATCACCGACGCCGGGCGCAACATCATTTCGGTCAACCGCGCCTTCACCGAGATCACCGGATACGCCCCGCGCGAGGTCATCGGCAAGAACCCGCGCATCCTGCAATCCGGGCGCCACGATGCCGCCTTCTACCAGGCGATGTGGGCTGCGATCCGGGAAAAGGGCCACTGGAGCGGCGTTGTCTGGAACAAGCGCAAGAACGGCGAAATCTATCCGGAGATACTCAACGTCACGGAGGTGCGCGATGCGCACGGCTTGCCGCTGCATTACATCGGCGTATTCACCGACATCACCGAACGCAAGCAGGCCGAAGAAGCGCTGATCGCCGCGAAAGACGAGGCCGAACGCGCCAACCTGGCCAAATCGCAGTTCCTCTCCAGCATGTCGCACGAACTGCGCACGCCGATGAACGCCATGCTCGGCTTTGCCCAATTGATGGAAACGGATCAGGCGCTGTCACCGGACAACCAGGATAACGTGGGCGAGATTCTGAAAGCCGGCCAACACCTGCTGAAACTCATCAACGAAATACTGAACCTGGAAAAAGTCGAGAGCGGCAGCATCACGCTCTCCCTGGAACCGGTCGATCTCTGCGCCGTGGTCAACGAATGCCTGGCGCTGATCCATCCGCTGGCGGATGCGCGCGGCATCTGGGTCGAAAGCGATGACTGCGCCAACATCGTTCTGCGCGCAGACCGCATGCGCGTAAAACAGGTGCTGCTCAATCTGCTCTCCAATGCGGTCAAGTACAACCGCGCCGGCGGCAGCATAAAGCTGCATTTCTCCGCCGGCGATGGCCAACCGGCCCGCATCCTGGTAAGCGATACCGGCCCCGGCATCCCGCAAGCGCGCCTGGGCCAATTGTTCCAGCCCTTTAACCGGCTGGGCGCCGAAAACGGCGCCATCGAGGGCGCCGGGATCGGCCTCGCCATCAGCCGGAAACTGGTGGAATTGATGGGGGGCGCGATTGGCGTCGAGAGCCCCCCCGGCGAAGGCAGCACGTTCTGGCGCAGCACGTTCTGGTTTGACCTGCCCCAGGAAACAATGCAGGTAGAAAAGCAGCCCGCCCGCCAATCCGTTATTGAAAAACAATCAGTCGAGGACGATTCAATCGCGTGAGGAAGGAGCATGGAAATGACGAAGGCCATACCGAAATTTGTCGTGCTTTTTCTTATTTCACTCGTCTGCCTGCCTGCCGCCGCGCACGCGCAGCGCCTGCGTTTGGTGACGGTCGCGCTGCCGCCGATCGCGCCCAGCGCCGGTCGCCCTGGGTTTGCGGATCAGGTGGCGCGGGAAGCGTTTCGCCGTATCGGGGTCGACATCGAGGTGAGCGTACTGCCGGGAGAGCGGGCGCTCATCAATGTCAATACGGGCCTCGACGATGGCGATTTGCTGCGCACCCCCGCGGTGGAAAAAGAATACCCGGACCTGATTCGCGTTACGGAAAAAATAATGGATTTCGAATTCGCCGGCTATACGCTGGATCGAAAACTGCGCATCGATGGGCTCGGCGGCCTGAAGCCCTATGGGGTGAGCTATACGGCCGGCTGGAAAATCTATGAACAGAATGTCAAAGAATTCCGGGAACTGACCATCGCACCGAGCTTGAGGGAGATGTTTGCGCTGCTCAAGCACGGCCGGGCCGAAGTGGTGTTGGCCGATCGCTGGCAAGGCTTGTGGGAAGCGCGCCGCACCGGCGTAGAGGCCCACCTCATCGAACCCCCGTTCACCCGGTCGGCGATGTTCATTTATCTCAACAAACGGCACGCGGCGCTGGCGCCCAAAGTGGCCAAGGCGCTCGCGCAGATGAAGGCGGACGGAACCTATCAGCGCATTGCCGACGAGATGCTGCGTCCGCTGGAGGCGCCATGACCCGCTATCGAGATTTGTTGCGGCAGGCTTTTTTCAACGACAACGGGCTTGCACGGCGGCTGATCGTCGCGCTCGTGCTATTTAGCTCGGTGCTCACCGCCGTCATTACCGCGATCCAGCTCCATGACACATACCGCTCGGATGTGCGGAAAATAAACGACAGCTTCCGCTTCATTCAAGAAAGCGCCGCCCCGACCCTGGTCAACAGCATCTGGGTGGTTGACAACACGCAGATCAAGACCCAGCTTGAAGGATTGCTGCGGCTGCGCGATATCGAATTCATCGGCATCTATGTCGATGGACAGTTGCGTTGGTCCGCCGGCGCCCAGACGTCGTCCCGCCGGCTGACAGACGAGATGCGGCTGACGCATCCGTATCGCGGCCGGCATGTGCCCATCGGTGAGGTGCGCGTGATCGCCAGCCTCGACAAAGTCTGGACGCGCTTGTTTGATCAGTTGCTGGTCGTGCTGGTCGAAAACGGCATCAAGACATTGCTGGTGGCGGCTTTCATGCTGTTGGTGTTGCAGCTTTTGATTACCCGCCACTTGGCCAAGTTATCCGCCTATGCGCGCTCGCTCCGCGTGCAAGGGCTGGAAGGCGAGGATTTGAAGCTTGACCGGCCTGAAACGGGGCGCTGGCGGCCGGATGCGCTGGATCATCTGACGCAGGCCATCAACGCCATGCGCCGGAATCTGCGCAGCGCCTACCGGGAGATGAACGAGGCCAACGGGCGCCTGCGCGAGAGCGAAGCCCTGCTGGCGAGCATCATCAACAACAGCAGCGCGGTGATTTACGTCAAGGACGCGGCGGGACGCTATCTGCTGATCAACCGGGTGTTCGAGCGCCTGTTCAACATCACCGATGCCGAGATCAAAGGCCGGCGCGACCACGATATCTTTCCCAAGGAAGAGGCCGATGCATTTCGGGCCAACGACCTCGAAGTGATCAAGCAGAAAATGATCATCGAATCCGAAGCGCTGGTATTGCATCCGGATGGCCCGCGCACCTACCTCTCGATCAAATTCCCCTTGGTCGATGCCGAGGGGAAAATCTACGCCAGCGCCGGGATTTCCACCGACATCAGCGCGCGCAAGCAAGCGGAAGAAACGCTCAAACAATTCAATGCGCAACTCGAAGGCCGGGTGGGGCAACGCACGGCCGATCTGACCCGCGCCAAGGACGAGGCCGAGCGGGCGAATCTGGCCAAGTCCGAATTCCTTTCGCGCATGAGCCATGAACTGCGCACGCCGATGAATGCGATTCTGGGTTTTGCGCAATTGCTCGAATCGGATGCGCAAACGCCGCTCTCGCCGGACCAGCATGAAAATGTGCACGAGATCCTGCACGCCGGCCGGCACCTGCTGGAACTCATCAACGAAGTGCTGGATCTGGCCCGCATCGAGAGCGGGCGGGTTGAGCTGGCGCCGGAGCCCGTGTCCGTCACGCAACTGGTCAAGGAGTGCATGACCTTGATGCAGCCCCTGGCGGCGCAGCGCGACATCCATCTGAGCAGCCAGACCGGCAACTGCGCCGTCCGGGCCGACCGGCTGCGGCTGCGCCAGATTCTGCTCAATTTGCTGTCCAACGCCATCAAATACAATCATGCGAGCGGCAGCGTCGAGATTGTCTGCCACTCGGCGCCGGAGGGATGGGGCCGGGTCACGGTGCGCGACAACGGGCGCGGCATTTCCGCCGATGCGCTGCCGCGCCTGTTCATACCTTTCGAGCGCGTGGAGTCGTCTAACGACGGCATCGAGGGCGCCGGCATCGGGCTCGCCCTGTGCAAGAAGCTGGCGGAGAGTATGGGCGGCGCGATCGGCGTGGAAAGCGTGGCCGGAGAAGGCAGCACGTTCTGGGTCGAATTCCCGCTGGCGGCGGAGGTTTTCGCGCCGGCGGCCGCCACTGAAGCCAAAGCCGCTCAGACCGTTTGCGCCGGCGCGCGCACCCTGCTCTACGTCGAAGACAATCCCGCCAACCTGCGCTTGGTGGAAAAACTCCTCGCCGCGCGACCCGGCCTGTCTCTGCTCGGCGCCCCCACCGCCGAGAAAGGATTGGATATCGCCAGGGCACGTCAACCCGATCTCATCCTGCTCGATATCAACCTGCCCGGCATGGATGGATTCGAGGCGCTGCGCCATTTGCGGAATGACCCGGCCACACGCAATATTCCGGTGATCGCCCTCACCGCCAACGCCATGCCGAAGGATGTGGAGAAAGGCCTGGCCGCCGGATTCAGCGGCTACCTGACTAAACCGATCGACGTGCCGCGGTTCCTGGCCGCGATAGACCGCTTGTTATCGTATCCGGCCTCCCAGGAGGGTCGCGCCCGAACCGGATGACCCGTACACGCCGAATCATCCCATCAGCGAATTCCTGTAGGGGCGAGGCATGCCTCGCCCGGCGTCAATGGCGGGCCGGGCATGCCCGGCCCCTACCCTATCTCTCCGTGTACTCCGGGGGAAAGAAATGGGAAAAGGATTATTGCGCTCAATTTTCATGCATTCTTGCCGATAATCATTGCCAATCGCTTTCAAAGATAAACTCATGCAAAAAATATCGACGCCCATCGTGGACCATACCAGCGCCCGCATCCTCATCGTGGACGATGAGCCCGCCAACCTGAAGCTGCTGGAAAAAATGCTGAATCGTCAGGGTTATGAGAATCTGACGCTGATCGAAGACCCGCGCGAAGTGATGCCGGCCTACGAACGCGGCGTGCCCGACATTATTCTGCTCGATCTGAATATGCCGCATTTGGACGGCTTTGCCGTGCTGGATCTGCTCAAGGAAAAATCCGGCAAGGCGCTGCCGCCGGTGCTGGTGCTGACCGCGCAGCAAGGGCATGAGCATCGGCTGCGCGCGCTGGAAAACGGCGCGCGCGATTATCTGACCAAGCCTTTCGACCGCGCAGAGATGCTGGCGCGGGTGCGCAACCTGATCGAGGCGCAACTGTTCCAAAAGTACATGCGCGACCAGAATGATGTGCTGGAGCAGATGGTGCGCGAACGCACGCGCGCATTGCGCGCCACGCGCTTGCAGATCGTGCGCCGCCTGGGCCGCGCGGCGGAATTTCGCGACAACGAAACCGGCTTCCATATCCTGCGCATGAGCCACACCTCGGTGCTGTTGGCGCGTGCGCTCGGCTGGGACGACGACCGCTGCGAGCTGCTGCTGCATGCAAGCCCGATGCACGACGTGGGCAAAATCGGCATCCCTGATCAGGTTTTGCTCAAGCCCGGCAAGCTCGATCCCGAGGAATGGGAGATCATGAAATCGCATGTCGCCATCGGCGCGCATATTCTGGAAGGCGACGACTCGGCCTTGCTCACCCTGGCGCGCGAGATCGTCCTCAGCCATCATGAAAAATGGGATGGCTCGGGTTATCCGAACGGCTTGATAGGCGATGCGATCCCGCTCTCCGGCCGTATTGTGGCGCTCTCCGACGTATTCGACGCGCTCACCTCGGAACGGCCGTACAAGCGCGCCTGGACCGTCGAAGCGGCGCTGGAACATATCCACGAGCAAAGCGGCAAGCATTTCGACCCGGTATTGGTCGGGCATTTCATGCAATTGCTGCCCCAGGTGCTCGCCATCCGCACCCGCTTCGCCGAGCCCTGATGCAGGGTGCGCCGCATCCGCTATCTACAAATGGTTCAAGACTTATTTGCGCCGGATGACGGGCGCAGGCATTCCCCGCCTTGTCCCCAAGTCTGATTTCTCACCCTATTTCATATGCTTAGCAATGCCAGTCCGGGCTAATGTTTGCCCGGATTTATGCCGTTAGAACATTTGCTTACACGACCATGCAAACATAATTCATGGCGCGCGGCCATTTTTGATCGGGACAGAGCCATCACAATGAATAAAAACGATTTGGAAAGCACGCGCCAATCTTCACCCCGCGTCAAGCCCGCGCTGATTCTGCTGGCCGGCGGCGCGTTCGCCGGCGGGCTGGCGGCCGGGCTGGCTTGGCTCTTGGGGGCCTCGCTGCATGCGGGCGCGGGCGCTTGGGCGGTATTCGGCATGGCCTTCGCCGCCCTGGCGGCAACCAGCCTGGCGCTGATCGGCCGCGCACAAGCGCGGAACGCGAACGTGGCCGCACACGCCGTCACGGAGGTGGACGAGGTGCGGCAGGAACTCGATCATCTATTGAGCCGCCTGACCGAGAATTTCAGCACGCAGTACATGCAAGCCGGCCAGGAATTGGAGCAGGTGCGCGAACTCTTGAGCGATGCGGTGGGGAAACTGGTGTCGAGCTTCACCAGCCTGGAAAGCCATACCCGCCAGCAGCAGAGCCTGGCGCTTAATCTGGCCGACCACAACCGGGGCGAAACAGAGGCGAGCGACACGCAGCCGGTCAGCTTCGAATCCTTCGTGCAGGAAATTTCCAACACACTCTCGGTATTTGTCGATACCACCGTGGACACCAGCCGGGTGGGGATGGAACTGGTGGGGATGATGGATGACATCATCGCGCGCGTGAAAACCATTCTGTGCGTGCTGGGCGAGATCGATTCGATTTCAAAACAAACCAATTTGCTGGCGTTGAATGCGGCGATCGAGGCGGCGCGCGCGGGTGAGTCCGGCCGCGGCTTCGCGGTGGTGGCGGACGAGGTGCGCAACTTGTCGATGCGCTCCGGGCAATTCTCCGAGCAGATACGCGGTTACATGAGCGGCGTGCATGGCTCGGTGCAAGCAGCCGAGCATGCGATCAACGGCATGGCTTCTAAGGACATGCAATTTGCGCTCAACTCGAAGCAGCGCGTAGTAGGCATGCTGGAGCGCGTGCAGGACATGAACCACATGATGACCGGCGCGGTGGATCAAATCACCTGCATCGCCAAGGAAGTGGAAGGTGAAGTGCGCGTGACGGTGACCTCGCTCCAATTTCAGGATCTGGCCTCGCAGTTGATCGCGCGGGTAAACGACCGCATCTCAGCCATGTCGCATACGCTCCGGGAAATGGAAGGGGTACGCAGTGCGGCAGTGACGATTCAAGCCTTGCCGGATTTGAGCCGATATCTCCAACAGAACCAAACGGCGCTGGCGCAAGCCAGCGCGCTCGGGCCTACCGGTGCAGGGCCGGTCTCCCAGGGAAAGATGGCGTCGGGAGACGTCGATCTGTTCTAACCAGCCGGTATAGAAAAAGGAAATCAGATGGCAAAGACAATTTTAGCGGTGGACGATTCCGCGTCCATCCGGCAAATGGTGGCGTTTACCCTCAAGGGTGCGGGCTACGAGGTAGTGGAAGCGGTGGACGGCGAGGATGGCCTGAACAAGGCGAAATCCAAGCCCTTCAATCTGGTGCTCACCGATCAAAACATGCCGAAGATGGATGGCATTACGCTGATCAAATCGCTGCGCGCCATACCGCAATACAAGAGCACGCCGATTCTGGTGCTGACCACCGAGGCCGGCGATGCGATGAAAACCCAAGGCAAAGCGGCCGGGGCAACCGGCTGGCTGGTGAAGCCGTTCGACCCGCAAAAATTGATGGATGTGGTGAAGAAAGTCATCGGCTGAACGCCGCCGCTATTTTCCTCCATCGCTAAACATGATTATTCAATAGGCTCGCCATGACGGTCGATATGAGTCAGTTTTATGAGGTGTTCTTCGAGGAAGCCGCGGAGCATTTGGCCTCGATGGAAAGCCTGCTGCTCAAGCTCGATATCCATGCGCCCGACCCCGACGAATTGAACGCGGTTTTTCGCGCCGCGCATTCGATCAAGGGCGGCAGCGGCACCTTCGGCTTCACCGATATGACCGGGGTGACGCATATTCTCGAAAATCTTCTGGATAAGATTCGCAAGGGCGAGCTCGCGTTGCGCCAGGAAATGATCGATGTATTTCTGGAAGCCGGCGATGTGTTGAAAGGCCAGCTTGATGCGCATCGGAGCGGCGGCGCGGGCGTGGATGAGGCGACGGTAGAACATGTTTGCGCAGTGCTCGCCAAAATGGCCGGCGAAGACGCCGCGCCGGTGGCTGCCCCCCCGCCCAACGTGACGCCTAAGCAAGGCAGATCTCGCTTTCACCTCGCTTTCAAGCGCGTGGCGAAAGCCAAGCTGGAAAATCTGCTGCGGGAGCTCGCCGGGAACGGCGATCTGAAAGTTCAAGAAGAATCGGGCAATGAAAATTTGTCGATCATGCTCGACACGGCTCTGTCCGAGAGCGATCTGTTGGAAATGATTCAATACGTGGTGAGCCTCAAGCAAGTCGTGCTGGCGACAGGCGAAATCGACCCTGCCGAATTCGCGCGCGAGGCATTCGGCTTCTTCGAAGGCAACCCCGGCGCGCCGGAAGCGCCGCCGGTGGCGGAGGAAGGCGACGGTTTCGGATTATTCGTTTCACCCGCAGAATTAAAATCGCAACAAGAAGCCGATGAGGGTTTCGGCTTGTTCGACGATGCGCCGGGGATGGAGCAAATCAAGCAAGTGGCGGCAGCCGCGCCAAGCAAGCCCCTGGCCGCCGCGCCCGCCAAAACGGTGACGCCCGCAACCGCCAATGCGGAAGGCGCTTCGATCCGCGTCAGCGTGGAAAAAGTGGATCAACTCATCAACCTGGTTGGCGAGTTGGTGATTACCCAGGCCATGCTGGCGCAGACCACCGCCAATGTTGATCCGGCGTTGTATGAGGTGCTGTTGAATAGCGTCTCTCAACTGGAGCGCAATACCCGCGATCTGCAAGAGTCGGTGATGTCGATTCGCATGATGCCGATCAGTTTCGTGTTCAGCCGCTTTCCGCGCGTGGTGCGCGACGTGGCCACTAAGCTCGGCAAGCAGGTCGAGTTGCGCACGATTGGCGAAGGAACGGAACTGGACAAGGGCTTGATCGAGAAGATCGCCGACCCCCTCACCCACTTGGTGCGCAATAGCCTCGACCATGGCATCGAAACGCCCGAAAAGCGCATCGCGGCGGGCAAGAATCCAAAAGGCACGCTGACGCTGCGCGCTTCGCATCAAGGCGGCAATATCGTGATCGAGGTTTCCGACGATGGCGGCGGCTTGAGCCGCGAGCGCATCCTGGCCAAGGCGAAAGAGAAAGGCATTCCCGTCAGCGATAGCATCACCGATCAGGAAGTATGGCTGTTGATTTTCGCGCCCGGCTTCTCCACCGCCGAAGTGGTGACCGATGTTTCGGGGCGCGGGGTGGGCATGGATGTGGTGAAGCGGAATATCGAGGGCATGGGCGGCCGGGTCGAGCTGGATTCCAAAACGGGAACCGGCACCAGGGTGACGATTCGCCTGCCGCTGACGCTGGCGATTCTGGACGGGATGTCGGTCGCGGTGGGTGATGAAATTTTCATCATTCCGCTCAATTACATCATCGAGTCGCTGCAACCGGCGGAGCACGATGTCAAAACCGTGGCGAGCGACGGACGCGTGGTGAACGTGCGCGGCGAATATCTGCCGCTGGTGGCGCTGCATGGCTTATTCAATATTCGCCCCAAGACGCGCGATCCGAGCAAGGGCATTCTGGTCATCATCGAATCGGATGGCGCCAAGGCCGCGCTGCTGGTGGATGAGTTGGTGGGCCAGCACCAGGTGGTAATCAAGAGCTTGGAAACGAATTTCCGCAAGGTACGGGGCATTTCCGCCGCCACCATCATGGGCGACGGCAAGGTGGCGCTGATCCTGGATATGGTGGCGTTGGTGCGCATGTCGCGCAATTTAAGCTGATCAAGCCTTTTCATGAGCGAAGCCACGCCTTCATCAGATCAAGCAGATAACGCCGCTGGCCGTGAATTTTTAACCTTCACGCTCGGCGCGGAAGAATACGGCATCGACATCCTCAAGGTGCAGGAAATCCGCGGCTATGACGCGGTGACGCATATCGCGAACACGCCGGAATTCATCAAGGGCGTGATCAACCTGCGCGGGGTGATCGTGCCGATCGTGGATTTGCGCATCAAATTCAATCTCGGCGCGGCTGAATACAATCTGTTTACGGTGGTGATTATTCTGAATGTGGCGGGCCGCGTGATCGGCATCGTGGTCGATGGGGTATCGGATGTCACGATTCTCGGTGCAGCCCAAATCAAGCCGCCGCCGGAGCTGGCTTCTACCCTGGATACGCAATTCATTCAGGGGCTCGGCGCCAAGGAGGATCGGATGATTATCCTGATTGATATTGAAGCGCTATTGATGAGCCCGGATTTGGAGTTGATTGATGCTTAAGCCAAACGCAAGATCGTCAGTCCTATCCAAACCCCCGCAGGAAGCTGTGGTTTCCGCCTCGGGCGTACCGGGTGACGAGCGCGAGTTTCTGTTTACCGACCAGGACTTCGAGCATATTCGCAAATTGATTTACGAGCGCGCCGGCATTTCGCTCTCGCCGATCAAGCGTGACATGGTGTATAGCCGGGTGGCGCGCCGGCTGCGCGCAAGCGGTTTGCGCACGTTCGCGGACTACCTGCGCTTGCTGGAGCAAGGCGACCCAGTGGAAATGGAAGCGTTCACCAATTCGCTCACCACCAACCTCACTTCGTTCTTCCGCGAGGAGCATCACTTTCCGATGTTGAAAGAGCATCTGCGGCCGCGCATGAAAAAGGGCGCGGTGACGATTTGGTGTTCCGCCGCCTCCACCGGCGAAGAGCCCTACTCGATCGCGATGACCGTGGCGGAACTGTACGGCGGCATTCCGAACAATGTAAAAATTCTTGCCTCCGACCTGGATACCAATGTGCTGGATAAAGCGCGCCAAGGGGTGTATCCGCTCGAGCGCGTTTCCAAAATCCCCGAAGACTTGCTGCGCAAGTATTTTTTGCGCGGCAGCGGTGCGCAAGAGGGGTTCGCGCGTGTGCGCCCTGAATTGCAAGCCATGCTGAGCTTCCGCCAGATCAACCTGCTGGATGCGAGCTGGCCGATGCGCGGGCCGTTCGATGCGATTTTCTGCCGCAATGTGATGATCTATTTCGACAAGCCGACGCAGCATGCCATCCTGGAAAAATTCGTTCCTCTGTTGACGGAGGATGGCGTGCTGTTCGCCGGACATTCCGAGAGCTTTCACCACGCGGCCGATCTATTCAAATTGCGCAACAAAACCGTGTACGAGCTGGCTGAACCGGCCAAGAAGCGGGCCTGTCATTCCGAGGGGCGCTGATGGGCGGCGAGTCCCGCAATCGGGCGTCATCGGAAAGTCCCGGCGAGGCGGGCATCGATTTACCTGGTGTGCCCAATATCTATTACGACCGCCAATTCAATACCCAGGCGGCGAAAATCTTGCCGGGCGAATACTATGTCACCAAGCGCGACATGATGATCGTGACCGTGCTGGGTTCTTGCGTCTCGGCCTGCATTCGCGACCGGGAAACCGGCGTCGGCGGCATGAATCATTTCATGTTGCCGCACAGCGACGCCGATCCGAACAATCCGCTCAGCACCTCGACCCGCTATGGCACCTATGCCATGGAGATGCTGATCAACCATCTGCTCAAGCTCGGCGCGCGCCGGCAGTGCCTGGAAGCCAAACTATTCGGCGGCGGTAATGTGATGCAAGGTTTTACCGTGAACAAAGTCGGCACGCGCAATGCCGAATTCGCGCTGAGTTATCTGGAGACCGAGCAAATTTCGGTTGTCTCGAAAGACTTGCTGGATATCCATCCGCGCAAGGTTTACTACTTTCCCCAAACCGGGCGTGTGCTGGTCAAGAAATTGCGCAATCTCCACAACGAAACCATTTCCCAACGCGAGCAGCAATACCAGCAGCGCATCGTAGTCGAAAAAGTGAGCGGCGACGTGGAACTCTTCACATGAGTATAGCGCTGGACGCAAAAATCAAAGTAGTCATTGTCGATGACTCCGCGCTGATCCGCAGCGTGTTAAAGGAAATTTTGGCGCAAGCGCCGGATATCGAGGTAGTGGGCGTTGCGCCCGATCCCCTGGTGGCGCGCGAAATCATCCGTGCGACCAATCCCGACGTCATCACGCTCGATGTGGAAATGCCCAAGATGGATGGGCTGGAATTTCTGGATAAGCTCATGCGCTTGCGCCCCACGCCGGTCGTCATGATTTCATCCCTCACCGAGCGCAGTTCGGATGTGACGTTCAAGGCGCTGGAACTCGGCGCCGTGGATTTTGTGACCAAACCCAAGCTCGACATCGCGAGCGGCATGCAAGAATATGGGGAGATGATCGTGGATAAAATTCGCGCCGCGGCCAAGGCCAAGCTTAAAAAACCCTCGGCGCTGCATGTGGCGGAGCGCTTATCGGCTGATGCCGTACTTCCCGCCGTGGCAAACCGTATCACTTCGACCGAGAAACTCATTATCATCGGCGCATCGACCGGCGGCACGGAAGCCATTAAGGAAGTCTTGATCAGAATGCCGGCGGATTGCCCCGGCATTCTGGTCACGCAGCACATGCCGGAATCCTTTACCCGATCGTTCGCCAATCGACTCGACAGCCTGTGCAGAATTTCGGTAAAAGAAGCGGAGCAAGGCGACCGCATCCTGCCCGGCCATGCTTATATCGCGCCGGGACATTCACACTTGTTATTGGCGCGCAGCGGAGCGAACTATGTGTGCGAGTTGAGCGACGGCCCGCCGGTGAACCGGCATCGGCCTTCGGTGGATGTGCTGTTCCGCTCCGCCGCGAATCGCGCCGGCGCAAATGCAATTGGGGTGATCCTCACCGGCATGGGCAAGGACGGTGCAATGGGGATGCTGGAAATGAAACATGCCGGCGCCTACAACATCTCGCAGGACGAGGCGAGCTGTGTCGTGTATGGCATGCCAAAAGAAGCGGTGGCCATGGGCGGCGTAGATGAGACCGCTCCCCTGCTGGAGGTGGCGCAACGCATCCTGGCGCATTTGGCGGCGATGGGCGCACGGGCGATCCGGGTTTAGCGGTCTCCGCCCTGTCAGTTCTGCGCGCCCACCTTATCCAACACGGCCTGCTTGATACTGACCTCGCCTTGCGTTCTGAGGCTTTCCAGATAGGCGCCGGCAGTTTGCTCGGCGAGCACTTGCCGCAATGAAAGCGGTGCGATCTGCGCGACTTGCCGCTTTACGTTCTCATCGCTGGCGATGCTGCTGATTTTATATAAGGCATAACCGCCATCGGGCAGTGCGACACCCGTGTAACTCGGCAAAGTTCGGACGCCCGCCCGGAATATCACTTTGGTTTCATCTACGCCAAAACCTTCACGCTGCGCTTGGTCGCGGCTGATTTTTTTAGCGGCGCCGAATTTGAGCGCCGGCACGGCGCGGCCCTGTTTCAATTCAGCCAAGAAAGCTTGCCCCTGCTTGGCCGCCAGCACCGCGGCTTGCTCCTTGCGCAGCCGGGCTTCGATTTCGGCTTTCACGGCTTCCATCGGCTTGTTTCCGGCCGGCTTGTACTCAACGATGCGCGCGGCCACGAGCGTGTTCGGCGCCACTTCTATTGCCTCGGTATTGCGTTTTGCCTTGATCGTGTCGCTACTGAAAATCGCGTTCACCAGACGTTCATTTTTAAGCAAGCCAGGCAATGGCCCCTGACGCTCGAACCAATCGCTCGTCTGTATCGTCAATCGGTACTTGTCCGCCGCCGGTTTGAGGCTGTCGGACTTGGCGTACACCATATCGCCGAATTGCTCCACTTCCTCATTGAATTTGCGTAGCGCCATGTCCCGCCTGGCTGCTTCCAACACCCCATCGCGCACCTCGGCAAAACTGCGCTGGCCGCCGCCGGTGATCGCTTTCACTTGAAGAATGTGTAGCCCGGCAGGCGATTCCACCAGCCCCTTCACCTCGCCCGCAGCCATGGCAAACGCGGCCTGCTCGACTTGGGGAAAAATGGCGCCGCGTTGGATGGCGCCCAGCGCCCCGCCCTTGGCGGCGGTCAGAGGATCTTGTGAATGCTGCTTGGCGAGTTCGGCGAATTGCTTAGGATTCTGTTGCAAAGCGGTCAGGAGTCGCTGCGCCTTCTCGCGCGCGGCCTGCTTGTCTGCAGGTTTTGCTTCAGGCGCAAGCCGGATCAAGATATGCGCCACTTCGCGACGCTCGGGCAGGGCAAATTGTTCAGCGTGTTTATCGTAATAAGCTTTGGCGTCAGCCTCGGATACTTGCAACTGCGCCAGCACCGCTTCGGGGGTGAACACGATGTATTCCACGCGCGCTTGCTCCGGCACGCGCGATAATTCCGGATGCTTGTCGTAATAGGTTTGGATTTGCCGTGCATCAAGCTTGGTTTGCAGCGCAAAGTCTTCTGCGCGCAGCACGGTTTTGGACACCTCGCGCTGCTCCGCCATCACCTGCGCCAAGCGTTCGCCCATCGCGCGCGCTGCAATGCCGGTATCGGCCTGGAACGCGACCAACTCGCGGCTCAAGGTGTCTTGCGCGATAGAGGCGATGTATTGCTTAAGATTGAGGCGGTTATTTTCTAAAATGAGCTTCAGCCGCGCTTCGGAGAATTGGCCGTTTTCCTGGAACATGGGCTCATTGCGGATCGCGGCGAGAATGCCCGCTTCATTCGTGCCGTAGCCCAATTTCACCGCTTGCTGAATCAACAGTTGCTCGCGCATCATGCGCTCCAGCACGGCCATTTTGAGTTCGGCGCTGTTTAATACAGCGGGGTTTTTCTCACCCGCCTCACGCAGGCGGCTCTGCTCTTTCTTGAGCGCTTCTTCATACACGGGCAGTGCAATGTTACGCTTGCCCACTTGCGCTACGGTTTGTACCGAGCCGCCTGATTTATTGTAAGTATCAATACCCGTCCAGGCAAAAGCGATAATCAGTATTGCAAGAATGATTCGCGCCGCGAGGCCTTTCATCTTCTCGTGCATGGTATCCGCTAACATGGCGCACCCTATTGTTTAAAGCACCAATGAAAAAGGCGAGCCATATAGGCTCGCCCGGTTTGGCGGAGTGGACGGGACTCGAACCCGCGACCCCCGGCGTGACAGGCCGGTATTCTAACCAACTGAACTACCACTCCATAACTCGCTCATTTGAAACTTGCGCTGGTGGGTGCTGAGGGGATCGAACCCCCGACATTCGCCTTGTAAGGGCGACGCTCTACCAGCTGAGCTAAGCACCCAAAATCTGGTTCCCGATTATGACCGAGCTTGCTGCATCGAGAACATTGCCCAAAAAGAAGCAACGGCCAGACCGCGTTAACTGCAACTCGGCCTCACCAAAAGCCCGCTAGTTTAGCGCATCTTTGAGCGATTTTCCAGCGCGGAATTTAGGAACCTTAGCCGCTTTGATCTTGATGGTGGCGCCGGTCTGCGGGTTGCGTCCATTGCGCGCCGCGCGCTTGCCGACATAGAAAGTGCCGAAGCCAACGAGCGTGACCATATTGCCTTTTTTCAATGCTTGTTGCACCGCCGAGACGGCGGCATCCAGCGCGCGGCCTGCGGCTGCCTTGGACAGATCTGCGTTCTTGGCGATGGCGTCGATCAATTCAGTCTTATTCACGTGGTGCCCCCTTATCGATTGGAATGTGTTGTGGTGCGGCTTTGAATGCTGCACCGTGCTTTATAGCAGTCCGAAAAACACAGTGTCAAGCGATCCGCGCGCATTAGCCGGGTTAATCATTTTTAAAACTCGATCAAGCAGTTTATTTTCATCCGGACGGCAAAATTGGCATGAAAAAAGCCGGATAAGCTTTGCTTATCCGGCTTTCAACTTACGATTTGATATTAGTGTTTTACAAACGTTGTTGATTTCTCGTCCACTTTCGGAGGTGGTGCAGAAGCATCCTCCTCAGGTAGCGGCTTGGGCTTGCGCTCCAACGCCATTTCAAACACTTGATCGATCCAGCGCACGGGATGAATATCCAACTTGTTTTTGATATTGTCCGGAATATCAACGAGATCCTTGGTATTTTCCTGCGGGATGAGCACGGTCTTGATGCCGCCGCGATGGGCTGCCAGCAACTTCTCCTTCAAACCGCCGATCGGCAGCACTTCACCCCGTAGCGTAATTTCACCCGTCATCGCCACATCGGCGCGCACCGGAATATCCGTCAGCACCGACACCATGGCGGTGCATAGTGCAATGCCCGCGCTGGGCCCATCCTTCGGGGTGGCCCCTTCCGGGAGGTGGATATGAATATCGTTGTTCTGGTAGAAATCCGCCGGAATACCCAAGCGCTTGGAGCGGCTGCGCACCACCGATAGTGCGGCCTGAATCGACTCTTGCATCACATCGCCCAATTTTCCGGTGGTGATGGTTTTGCCCTTGCCGGGGAGTTTGACCGATTCGATGGTCAGCAACTCGCCGCCCACTTCGGTCCAGGCCAAGCCCGTGACTTGCCCCACTTGATTGGCTTTTTCCGCCATGCCGTAGCTGAAGCGGCGCACGCCCAAGTATTTATCAAGATTGCGCGCACTGACGGTCACCTTGTTCGCTTTCTTCTCGACTACCAAGGTTTTCACCACCTTGCGGCAAATCTTGGCGATTTCGCGCTCCAAGCTGCGCACTCCGGCTTCGCGCGTGTAGTAGCGTACGATGTCGCGCAGCGCGCTCTGGGTAACGCTGATCTCGCTCCCTTTTAAACCATGCGTTTTGATCTGCTTTGGCAGGAGATAATTCAAGGCGATATTGATTTTCTCATCCTCGGTATAACCGGCCAGGCGAATTACTTCCATCCGGTCGAGCAGCGCCGGGGGAATATTCAGCGAGTTGGCGGTCGCGACGAACATCACTTCCGATAAATCGAATTCCACTTCGACGTAATGATCGACGAAGGTGTGGTTCTGCTCCGGATCGAGCACTTCGAGCAGCGCCGATGAGGGGTCACCTCGGAAATCCATGCCCATCTTGTCCACTTCGTCGAGCAAGAAAAGCGGGTTTCTCACCGCGACCTTGGTCATGCTCTGCAATATCTTGCCCGGCATGGAGCCGATGTAAGTGCGGCGATGACCGCGAATCTCGGACTCGTCGCGCACGCCGCCGAGCGCCATGCGCACGAACTTACGGTTGGTGGCCTTGGCGATCGATTGGCCGAGCGAGGTCTTGCCCACGCCGGGTGGCCCGACCAGGCACAGAATCGGCGCCTTGAGCTTGTCCACGCGCTGCTGCACCGCGAGATATTCAATGATGCGCTCTTTCACCTTGTCGAGACCGTAATGATCTTCGTCCAAAATCGCTTCGGCATGGGTCAGATCCTTGCTGATTTTGGTTTTCTTGCGCCACGGCAGATTGACGATGGTTTCGATGAAGTTGCGCACCACGGTGGCTTCCGCCGACATCGGCGACATCATCTTGAGTTTTTTCAGCTCGGCCATCGCCTTGGCGTTGGCTTCTTTCGACATGCGCGCCTCAACGATGCGCTTTTCCAAGTCATCGTTATCCGCGCCCTCTTCCAGGTCGCCGAGCTCTTTTTGAATCGCTTTGACTTGCTCGTTCAGGTAATACTCGCGCTGGCTCTTTTCCATTTGGCGCTTCACGCGGCCGCGGATACGCTTTTCAACTTGCAGGATGTCGATCTCGGCATTGAGCAGACCAAACAGATGTTCGAGCCGGCCATGCACGCCGAACATCTCGATAATTTCCTGTTTCTGTTCGAGTTTGATGGGCAGATGCGCGGCGATGGTATCGGCCAGACGGCCCGCATCGTCGATGCTGGCCAGTGAAGTCAAAATCTCAGGCGGAATTTTCTTGTTAAGTTTGACGTATTGGTCAAACTCGGTGAATACGCTGCGCATCAGCGCCAGGGTTTCCTTGTCGGTCGGCGGCTCGATCTCGGCGATCTCCGCTTCCGCCGCAAAATGCGTTTTGGCGTCGATGAATTCCTTGATGTGTGCGCGCTGATTGCCTTCGACCAGCACTTTGACGGTGCCGTCGGGCAGTTTCAGCATTTGCAGAATGCTCGCCACACTGCCGACATGGTAAAGATCATCGGTGGTCGGCTCATCCTTCGAGGCGGATTTCTGCGCCACCAATAGAATGTGCTTGCCCGCCTCCATTGCGACTTCCAGCGCCTTGATGGATTTGGGCCGGCCCACGAACAGTGGGATGACTATATGCGGGTACACCACCACATCGCGTAGGGGAAGTAAGGGAAGGGTTACGCGGCCGCCCTGGGTCTCTTGAGGTAAGCTCATGATTTATCTGCCTAAGTGAGAAGCTTGTTGATAAGAGATGGGGCCCCGCCCTGGAATATCAAGGGCCAAGGGCAGGAAAACCCGTGAAGCGCCCTGGATGGCGGCGCCCAGTCCTTAAAATAAATAGCGGTTCGAGAGGGGATTACTTGAATCAAGTAATCCCGGGGAATCACGCGACGCGCGGCTGGTCGGCGTAGATGAGGAGCGGCTTGGATTTACCCTTGACCACTTCCTCGTCCACCACCACCTTAGAGACATCTTTGAGCGAAGGCAGTTCGAACATGATGTCGAGCAAGGCATGCTCCATGATCGAGCGCAGACCGCGCGCGCCGGTTTTGCGTTGCAGCGCTTTCTTCGCGATCTCGTCGATCGCGCCATCGCGGAATTCCAATTCGACGCCTTCCATGGCGAAGAGTTTTTGATATTGCCGGATCAGCGCGTTCTTGGGCTCGGTGAGAATTTGCACCAGCGCCTTTTCGTCCAACTCTTCCAGGGTCGCGACCACCGGCAGGCGGCCGACGAATTCCGGGATCAAGCCGTATTTGATCAAGTCTTCTGGTTCGACTTCGCGCAGCACTTCACCGATCGCCTTGCGGTCGTCCTTGCTTTTGACTTGCGCGCCGAAACCAATGCCGCCCTTTTCGGAGCGGTTGCGAATCACCTTGACCAAGCCATCGAATGCGCCACCGCAAACGAACAGGATGTTGCCGGTATCGACCTGTACGAATTCCTGGTTCGGGTGCTTGCGCCCGCCTTGCGGGGGTACCGAGGCGATGGTGCCTTCGATCAATTTCAGCAAGGCCTGCTGCACGCCCTCGCCCGAGACATCGCGGGTGATCGAAGGGTTATCCGACTTGCGCGAAATTTTGTCGATCTCATCGATATAGACGATGCCTTGCTGCGCCTTCTCCACGTTGTAGTCGCATTTCTGCAGCAGCTTCTGAATAATATTCTCGACGTCTTCGCCTACATAACCGGCTTCGGTCAGGGTAGTCGCATCGGCGATGACGAAGGGCACATTCAACAGCCGCGCCAAGGTTTGCGCGAGCAGGGTCTTGCCCGAACCGGTGGGGCCGATCAGTAAAATATTGCTCTTCGAGAGTTCGACATCGTCGGCCTTGGGTTGTGTTTTGAGGCGCTTGTAGTGGTTATACACGGCGACCGACAAAATCTTTTTCGCCACGTTTTGGCCGATCACATATTGATCGAGGATTTGGCATATCTCAGCCGGGGTCGGCAATTCAGTGCCCGCGCCCTTGGCGCCCTGATCGCCTGAAATCTCTTCGCGAATGATGTCGTTGCACAAATCGACGCATTCGTCGCAAATGAATACCGAAGGGCCGGCAATGAGCTTGCGCACTTCATGCTGGCTTTTGCCGCAGAAGGAGCAGTAGAGAAGCTTGTCGGTGCCAGCGGTTTTGTCGTTCATAGCCTTGCCCTTAATTGACGGTTTTTGACATTAAACCGAAGTTTCGCCTCGATTGACAAGCACTTTGTCCACCAGGCCATAGCTTACCGATTGGTCGCCGCTCATGAAAAAATCGCGGTCGGTGTCGCGTTCGATCACCTCGATCGGCTGCCCGGTATTCTTGGACAGAATTTCATTCAGTTGCGCGCGCAAATAGAGAATTTCCTTGGCGTGGATTTCGATGTCCGACGCCTGGCCTTGGAACCCGCCCATCGGCTGGTGAATCATCACGCGCGAGTTGGGCAGGCAGAAACGCTTGCCCTTCGCACCCGCCGACAGCAGGAACGCGCCCATGCTGGCCGCCTGGCCCACGCACAAGGTGGAGACGTCGGGCTTGATGAATTGCATGGTGTCGTAAATCGACATCCCGGCCGATACCGAGCCGCCGGGCGAATTGATATAGAACGAGATGTCCTTGTCCGGGTTCTCGGATTCGAGGAACAGCATCTGCGCCAATACCAGATTGGCGCTCATGTCGTTCACCACGCCGACCAGAAACACCACGCGCTCTTTCAACAGGCGCGAGTAAATATCGTAAGCGCGCTCGCCACGTCCGCTCTGCTCGATCACCATCGGGATGTACCCGAGCATCTTCGGATCGAAGCCGTTGCGGTCCGTAAAATCCATGAAACGATCGATCATTTATTGATTCCCATCAGGTCGTCGAATGCAGTCGGTTTATCTTCCACCTGCGCTTGTTTCAGAGCCCAGCTTACCACATTCTGTTCCAGCACCAAGGACTCCACTTCCGCGAGCCGGGTAGGGTTTTCGTAGTACCAAGCCACTACTTGTTCCGGCTTTTCGTAGCTCTCGGCATACTCCTCCACCAGCTTGCGTACTTGCTCAGGTTGCGCCTTAAGATCATTCGCCTTCACCACTTCGGCCAATATCAATCCCAAACTGACGCGGCGTTGCGCTTGCGCTTCGAACAAATCCGCTGGCATCGGCATATTGTCAGCTTTGATGCCACGTACTTCCATATCTTGGCGCGCGCGTTGCTGCAAGCGCTCGATCTCTCCATCAATCAGCGCACGCGGTACCGACAAGGGTGTCGCTTCGACTAACGCCTGCATTACCTGCTCCTTAATCTTATTTTCGACCCGCTTGCTCACTTCACGTTCAATGTTGGCGCGGACTTCAGCGCGCATTTTGGCGACATCGCCATCTTCCACACCCAGTGATTTAGCAAGTTCCGGGCCAATCTCCGGCAAACGGGCCGCCAGGACACGATTCACCTTTACCTGAAACTGCGCGGTTTTACCCGCCACATCCTTGCCGTGATAATCGGCGGGGAAAGTCAGGTCGAAGGTCTTTTCCTCGCCGGCTTTCATGCCCTCGAGCGGACGATCGAAGTCGGCCAACGTCCGTCCTTCGCCAAGGGTGACGATATAGCCTTGGGTCGCGCCACCCGCAAACGGCTGACCATCAATGCTGCCAATATAGTCGATATCGACCTGGTCGCCCTGCCGCGCGGCGCCCTCGCCCGGTTCGAAGGCCGCCCGCTGCTTGCGCAGGATATCAATGGTTTTATCGACATCGGCGTCCGACACTTGAACCGTTGGGCGCTCGATTTTGGCGCTGGCGATACTGCCCACGACCACTTCGGGATACACCTCGAAGGTCGCGGTGAATTCCAATTGCTCGCCATTCGCCGCATCGGCTGCTGTTTCAAAGCGCGGCATGCCGGCAATCTTGATTTTTTGTTCGTACAAAGCGTCGCTGATGCCGCGGCTGCCGGCTTCGGAGATCACCTCCTGCCGCACTTGGCCGCCATATTGCTGGGCGACCAGCTTCATGGGCACCTTGCCGGGGCGAAAGCCATGGATCTTCGCGGTGCGGGCGATACGCTTGAGGCGGTTTTCGATTTCCGCATCGATTTGCGCGCGCGGCACCGAAATGCGGATGCGCCGCTCCAACTGCCCGATAGTCTCAACCTGTGCTTGCATGATATGTAGTGTCCTTAAAATTCGCCTGAAAATTCAATTGCTATCTGGTGCGAAAGGGGGGACTCGAACCCCCACGGGGGTTACCCGCTGGAACCTAAATCCAGTGCGTCTACCAATTCCGCCACTTTCGCTAAACTCTGCTCGAAAAATGGTGTATTTTATTCGATTCAGGCCTTCCAGTCATTTCTCTCTATTTTCCCTGTACTTACAACACTTTGCCGAGAAACCGTGGACTATCCGATCACCCATTACGAAAATTTCCCGGTCGCATCCATCCTGCTGCCGCGCCGCTTGCGCCGCCCGGTTCAGGTCATTTACGCCTTTGCGCGTCAGGCCGATGATTTTGCCGATGAAGGTGATGATCCGCCTGAAGCGCGCCTGGCCAAGCTGAATCGTTTTCGCGCCGAGTTGGACCGCATCGAACGCGGCGAGCACAGCGAGCTGCCGCTGTTCAACGATTTGGCGCTGATGATTCGCGAGCATCAGTTACCGATTCAATATTTTCGCGACCTGCTGGATGCCTTCAGCCAGGATGTCACCCAGACCCGCTATGCGCATTTCGGCGAGGTCATGGATTATTGCCGCCGCTCCGCCAACCCGATCGGACGGCTATTGCTGCACCTGTATCGCATCACCGATGCGCGCGCCTTAGCCTATTCCGACGGGATATGTTCCGCGCTCCAGCTCATCAACTTTTTGCAAGACATCGCTATCGATTACCGGAAGGGACGCATTTACCTGCCGCAAGATGAACTGGCACAATACGGCATCACCGAACAACAACTCGCAAACGGTGAGCCAAGCGGGCGATGGTGGCCATTCATGCAATTTCAAATTGAGCGCACGCGCAAACTGCTGCAAGCGGGCGCGCCCTTGGGCAAACAACTCAAGGGCCGTATCGGACTTGAAATGCGTCTGATCATCATGGGGGGAGACAGAATTCTGAAAAAACTACATAACGTGCACGGTGATGTATTTCACGCGCGCCCGGTGTTAAAGCCCGCCGATTGGGCCTACATGATTTATCGCGCCGTAAGGGCCAAATGACGCCTGCCGAATACTGCCAAGAAAAAGCCGCACAAAGTGGCTCCAGCTTCTATTACAGCTTTTTGTTCTTACCGAAACTGCGGCGCGAAGCGATTACCGCCTTATACGCTTTTTGCCGTGAGGTGGACGACATCGCCGATGAATGCGCCGATGCGGCCCTCGCCCGCACCAAACTCGAATGGTGGCGCACGGAGATGGCCAACACCTTCTCCGGCCACCCCAGCCACCCGGTCAGCCAGGCGCTGCTGCCGGCGATTCGCGCCTATGATCTGGCGCAGGAGCAATTCGAGGAAATCATCGACGGCATGGAGATGGCTTTGCAATATGTGCGCTATGCCGATTTCAAAGCGCTGCAACTCTACTGCTACCGCGTCGCCTCGGTGGTGGGCCAGATCGCCGCCGCCATCTTTGGCTATAGCGATCGCAAAACGCTGAAATACGCACACGATCTGGGCATGGCGTTTCAATTGACCAACATCATTCGCGACGTGGGCGAAGACGCGCGCCGCAACCGCATCTACTTGCCACAAGACGAGCTCGCGCAATTCGGCGTCAGCGAAAGCGATCTGCTGCAGGGGCGAGCGAGTGAAGAATTTCGCGCCTTGATGGCGCATCAAGTGGCGCGCGCGCGCGCGTTCTATCAACAAGCGCTGCAAGCCCTGCCGTTGCAAGACCGGAAGAGCCAACGGCCGGGACTGGTGATGGCGGCGATTTACCAGAAGCTGCTGAATGAAATCGAGCGTGATGGTTTTCATGTCCTGAATCAACGCATCACCATCACCCCGCTGCGCAAGCTGTGGATCGCGTGGCGCACTTGGGTGTTTAATTAACCTTATGTCCGTCGCCGTCATCGGTGGCGGTTGGGCCGGGCTCGCCGCCGCTGTCTCCCTCGCCGGGCAAGGCATCCCGGTCACGCTGTTCGAAAGCGCCGCTCAACTCGGCGGACGCGCGCGGCGGGTAGAGATCAATGGCTTGGCGCTGGATAACGGCCAGCACATTCTGATCGGCGCTTATCGCGAAACCTTGCGCCTGCTCGCCTCGGTGGGCGTCGATGTGCGTGCGGTTTGCCACGCCCCGCCGCTGACGCTGCAAGTCACGCCCGATTTTTTTCTCCGCGCAGCAGCCTTGCCGGCGCCCTGGCACCTCGGGCTTGGCTTGCTGAGAAGCCGCGGCATCCCCCTCCGCGACAAGCTTTCCGCTGTACGCTTTCTTGCTGCACTCAAGCGCGGCGTATTTAGTGTCATGCCGGACATTTCCGTTTCAACCTTGCTCGCCCAACATCTGCAAAGCCCCGCTTTGAACGATTATCTGTGGCATCCCTTATGCCTTGCCGCGCTGAACACTCCACCGCAAACGGCGTCGGCCCAGATTTTCGTCAACGTACTGCGCGATGCCTTCTTCGGCACGCGCGACGACAGCCGGCTAGTGCTGCCACGCGTCGATCTCGGCCAACTCTTGCCTGATCCGGCGGCGCATTTTATTGCTGCACACGGCGGGAAAATTCGTCTCAACCAGCGCATTCAACGGGTTGAATTGGCCGATAAGGGATTTACGCTGCATAGCGATCAAGGAGTAGAACACTTCATGCAAGTGATCTGCGCCGTGCCGCCGTTCCGTGTCTGTGACCTGCTCGGCCAACTCCCATCTCTGCAACCGGTACTAGATCAAATTGCTGCGTTGCAGTATCAGCCAATTTATACGGTCTATCTGCAATACGCTGCGTCGATGCGCCTGCCCTTCCCGATGCTGGGACTATCCAATACGCTCTGCCAATGGGTGTTCGATCGCGGCGCGCTCTCCAATCAACACGGTTTGATGGCCGTGGTGATCAGCGCCGAAGGCGAACATGAAGCGCTGCCGCATGCGGCGCTGGCCGAACAAGCCGCGCGCGAACTGCATGAACAACTCGGCTTCCCCGCGCAAACCGACTGGACGCGAGTGATCGCGGAAAAGCGCGCAACCTTCACTTGCCTGCCGTCGATCACACGCCCGGACAATGTCACGCCGATACCGGGGCTGTTCCTCGCCGGCGACTACACCGACAGCGATTACCCCGCCACGCTCGAATCCGCAGTGCGAAGCGGGATACAATGCGCGCTCTCCATACAGGAAACAGTGCGATGAATTATTCCCCCACCCCCGATTTACTGAAGGATCGCGTGATACTGGTTACCGGCGCAGGCCAAGGCATCGGTAAAACCGCCGCCCTCGCCTATGCCCAACATGGCGCCACGGTGATCCTGCTGGGACGCAATCAGAAGCGGCTCGATGCCGTCTACGACGAGATCGTCAACCATGGCTACCCTGAGCCGATGGCGCTCAAACTGGATTTGGCGCAAGCCGGCGACGATGATTTTCAGGCGATGGCGCAGGCGATTTTCGAACAGCTTGGGCAACTTGACGGTATTTTGCACAATGCGGCCCGCTTCGATGGCTTGGCGCCGCTCGAATATCAATCACTGGATCAATGGATGGGCACGCTGCGGGTCAATCTGGCGGCGCCGGCGGCGTTGACCCGCGCTTGCCTGCCCTTGCTCACGCGCGCGCCGGATAGCGCGGTACTGCTCACTTCGGAAACGCATGGCCACCAGCCAGCGGCGTTCTGGGGCGCCTTCGCGGTATCGAAATGGGCGTTGGAAGCCTTGGTCACAATCTGGGCGCAAGAGCTGGCGGTGCACCCGAACTTACGCATGAACCTGGTCATTCCCGGCCCGGTGCGCGCACCGCAGCGTTTGATCAGCCACCCGGCGGAGGCCCGGACGCAATTGCCGGAGCCGGAACGGCTGATGCCGCTTTACCTGTATTTGATGGGCCCGGACAGCCGGGAGCACAGCGGGAAGATTTTTGAAACGCAGTTCGGCTAATTCGGGACTATTTCAAATAGAACTGTAGTTTATCCACCCCGACTTCGATCTGATCCAGATTGTCGAGTGCAACCGGATCGTCGCCGATGGTCTTGCCGTTGACGACAGGGTGCTTCTTGCCGGCCACGTGGGTGATGAAATAACCAACCGGGCGGCGTGTGATGATAGCCGAATTGTCCGGCTTGCCGAAGGCCGTAATCGAGCGCGACAACTCGATTTCCTGGCCCGTATGATCACCGCCGATGCCGCGCACCGCACCGAGCGGAAAAATGGTTTTCACGTTGCGCGCATTGGCGACCGCGGTGGCGATGCTCTGGGTATCCGCCTCATCCTTGTCGGCGCCCTCTTGCTTGAGCTTGGTGCGGTCAAAAGCGGGGATCATCAAGGTCTTGTCGAAATCCATGTCCGGCAAGGCCTTGGCGTTGACATACCGCAGCTTGTAACGCCCGACCTCGATCACATCGCCGTTTTGCAGGATGTGGCGCTGCACTTTCTCACCGTTCACCAGGGTGCCGTTGGTGGAGCCGAGGTCTTCCAATATCTGGTCGTTGCCCACGGTGAGAATCACCGCATGCTCCTTGGACACGCCCTGATCGTTGATCTGGATATCGCAGGTCGGCTTGCGCCCGAAAGAGAAACGTTCCTTCTCCAGGAAATAATTGCCTAGCACGGATCCGTTCATGCTTAAAACCAATTTAGCCATTTTGTTCCTTTAGCTTAGGCGTGAGCGCCAAACCAGCGCGCGAAAAAACCGGGGCGCAACGGAAACGGTTTCTCGACCTTGATCGCCGCCACCGAAATGTTGTCGTGGCCGCCGTTGTCGTTCGCCATCATCACCAATTGCCGCACCAGCAGGGGGATATTTTCCTTGATCGAGCGCATCGCCAACTCGATGTCGGCGTCGTCCACCATATCGTTCAAGCCATCCGAACACAGCAAATAAATATCGCCCACCTGCGCCCGTTCCTGGCGCACGTCCACCGCAATCGTCTGGGTGACCCCGAGCGCGCGTGTGACCAGATTGCGATTATGCGAAACGCGCGCATCCTCGGAAGAAATCAAGCCGAGCTGCACTTGCTCTTGCAACAAGGAATGGTCCACCGTGAGTTGATCAAACTTATCGCCGCGCAAGCGATACAAACGAGAGTCACCGGCATGTGCGATGGTGACCACATTATCGCGAAACAAGGTCGCCACCACGGTCGTGCCCATGCCTTGAAATTGGGTTTTGTTGTGCGCCGCATGATAGATCGCCTGATTGGCGCGGGTAATCGCGGTGCGCAGCAATTCGGTTTCCAGATCCACGCCGTTGGACTTGTCCACCCCTTTGCCCAGATGCTCCTTGAGCTCATTGCCGATGATCATGGTGGCCATGCCGCTCGCCACGTCCCCGGCCTTGTAGCCGCCCATGCCATCGGCCAGCACCACGAGCCCTAATTCCTCATTGGCTGATACGCTGTCTTCATTGAAGTTGCGCACCAGGCCGGCATCGGTGGCGCTGGCGATCGTCAGCGCATTTTTCAGCTTCATTAATCACTCTCTCCCGCCAGCCAAAGGAAGGCGGTCATTATATTTTTTGGGATTTATCTTTAAATTTTACCGTTCGTGCCGATATCCAAATTTAACTTTTGTTCATCTTGCGCCAATCCGGCTTATACCAACGTAATTTTACTTAAAATAGCAGCTTCTGTGCCGATCTCAACGCCGGCATGCGGCCCCCCCCCTTTGGAATATCGGGCTGCTTACAGCCAAACTTGAGGCCAGCCGGCATTTGGCCAGCTTGACACGGTTCCCGATAAAAACTACTTTAGCGATCCCAACTTGCCGAATTATTCCCTAAATTATCAAATGGTAATCGAGAAACTCGGCCGCTACGTAATCGTCGAGGAAATCGGCCAAGGCGCCATGGGCGTCGTGTACAAGGCCGTGGACCCGTTAATTGACCGCACGGTCGCGATCAAGACGATCAACCTCGACCTTTCCAAGGAAGAACTGGCGAATTTCGAAAAGCGCTTTCAGCGCGAAGTCCAGTCTGCCGGCAAGCTCAATCACCCCAACATCGTCACCGTTTATGACGTGGGCCGCACCGAGGGCGTGGCCTATATGGCGATGGAATTCCTCGAAGGCAAGGAGCTGCGCGAGATTCTCGATTCCGGCGTCGTGCTGCCGATCGAGAAAGTCATGCATATCGCCACCCAAGTCGCCGAAGGCCTCGGCTTCGCCCACGAGCACGGCATCGTGCATCGCGATGTGAAGCCATCCAACGTCATGGTGCTGAAGAACGGCCTGGTGAAAATCACCGATTTCGGCATCGCGCAGATGTCTTCCGCCACGCGCACCATTTCCGGCATGGTGATGGGCTCGCCCAAGTACATGTCGCCGGAGCAAGTCGTCGGCCAAGCCGTGGATGGGCGCTCAGACATTTTTTCGCTGGGGGTGATGCTCTACGAAATGCTCACGGGCAAGACGCCGTTCGCGGGCGACAACATCAGCGCCATCATGTACCAAATTCTGAATGATGAGCCGATCCCGCCCAAAACCTTCAATCAAGGCATTCCCGAGGCGGCCAATTTCATCGTGCTCAAGGCGCTCGCCAAGCACCCGGACAAGCGCTACCAAAACGCCAAGGAGATGGCGCGCGACCTCAAGCGCTACAAATCCCTGGAGCTGCCGGCGCCGGGCGATGAACCGAAGCAACCCGAGCCCATGGAACGGCGCAGGCTTGCGCGCGACAACTTGGGTGATGCAACCCAGATCATCCCCAGCCTGGTCATGGATGATCACCCCCCGCTGCCGGCCAACGGCGCCGCGTCACAGGAATCCTGGTGGGCCGGATTGACCTTTCAACGCTTTTTGCTCTACGCCGCGATCCCGGCCATGATCATCACCTTTGCCGTGGTCGTCACCTTGAGCAAGATTCGGCAAGCGAAGCCGGCTCCCGGCGCCATCGTACCTACCCTGGCCAAGCAGCCGGCGGCGTCCGGCGACGCGCCGCAAGCGGCGCCAGCGCCGCCCCCAGCGGCGCCGGCCCAGCCGGAAACGCCCAAGGCCGTGCAGAAACCCATTCCTGACAAAGTCGCGGACAAGGTCAAAACGAAAAGCGAAAAAATCAAAACCGCCAACACCGGCCCGGCAAAAATAGGGGATGAGCCCCCCAAACCTGCGGCTATGGGCGAATCCCGGGTTACTTTCGCCATCAGCCCGTGGGGCGAAGTATTCGTGGATGGCAAGCGGCAAGGTGTGAGTCCGCCGCTGCGCGATCTGAAACTCAGTTCCGGCAAGCACACGATTCTGATCGTGAATGAAACCTTCAAGCCTTATTCGCAGACGATCGAATTGGCGCCGGACAGCACGCATAAAATAAAATATAAATTTCAAAACTAATGGAGCCGACCATGAACCCATCCCGCTGGCTTGTCCTGGCTACGCTTGTATTGCTCACAGCCGGCTGCTCCTCGCTATTTTCACGCGATACCGGCGTAGATAAACTCTCCCCGCGCAAGGCGGAACAAGCGCTCAATGCCGGCATTCAGCAATATGAGGATGGCGAACTGAAAGCGGCGCAAAAAAGCCTGCTGGATGCGCTCAATCTTGGCCTCGCATTCGATTCCGACAAAGTTACCGCGCACAAGCACTTGGCCTTCATCTACTGCTCGTCGAATCAAGAACGGCAATGCCGTGACGAATTCCGCCGCGCATTTGATCTCGATCCGGGCTTCAAGCTGGATCGCACCGAAATCGGCCACCCCTTGTGGGGGCCCGTTTACACGGGGGTGCGCGCCGAATTGTTGTCGCGGGGAAAGATAAAACCGTGATGGCTATTGGCCTACGCCAGTTAACGCCCAGTCAACGCCCAGTCAACGCCAGGCAATCACTTATAAAAAAACTCCAGCCGCGTTCCCGCCACTTCGATAATGTCGTGATCTTTCAAGTGATAGGGTGTTGCCCCTACTTCCACGCCATTCACCAGCGGATAGCTGCCCCCCTCGACATAAGTCAGGAAATACCCAGCGGATTTTTTGCCGATGACGGCGGTTTGAATGCCGGGTTTGCCCAAGGTCAACACCGGCTTGTCGAGCTCCAGTTGTTTGCCGGCGCCATGCCCCCCCATCAATCGCAACACGCCCGAACCCGAATCCACCGCCGTCGCATCGTCCTCCCCGGCCTGTGTATTGGGCGCCATGCGTTGAGAGAGTAATTCGCGCGTCAATCCCAAACCGTCGTCGTGGCCGATTTCGAACAGGGTATCCTCCGAGCGGGTCGCCGTTTGAATCGCAGTGTGCTTCGCAACCTTGGCGATGGTCGTCGCCCAACTGCTCTCCGGCATGATCCAGGGCTCGAACTGAAATTTCAGGTTGAAGACCGCGATGTTGATTTCGTCACCGTCCTGCAAATGGTGATTTTTGACCAGGCGGCCATTCACCCGTACGCCATTGGTACTGCCCAAGTCCTGCAGGAAGGAATCATTGCGGATGTTGGTAATCAGCGCATGCTCGCCGCTTACCGAAAGATGATCAAGTTGAATATCGCTATCGGCGCGGCGGCCGATCTTGATGCGCTCGCGATCAAGCTGCCGCTCTTTGAGGACATTGCCGTTCTGGTCGTAAACAATCAGTTTGGACATGCTGCCACCGCCTGCCGCCGGCCCGGCGGCAGGCTTAATTTGCCCGCGCCAGAATCAGCGAAATATTGTCGTATCCGCCCTTGTGATTGGCGGTATCGATTAACTGATGCGCCGCCGCCTCCAGCTCGCCTTCGGCATGATCGATCACGAATTGAATCTCTTGATCGTCCAGCATGTCGAAGAGGCCATCCGAGCACAACAGAAACACATCACCCGGGAGCACCGGCTGCTCTTGCACATCGACCTCAATGCCCGCCTCCACTCCCAGCGCGCGCGTGATCAGGCCGCGGTTGCCGGCGAAACGAGCCTGCTCGGGCGTAATCAGCCCATACTCGATCTGCTCCTGCACCACGGTATGATCCACCGTGAGCTGCTCAAAATGCCCCTGGCGCAAGCGATATACGCGTGAATCGCCGATGCTGGCGATGGTGACGCGGGCGCCGCAAAACAAAGCCGTGACCAGCGTGGTGCCCATGCCGGACAGGTGCGATTGCATCAGGCCCAACTGAAAAATCTCGCGATTCGCCTTGGCGATCGCGGTACACAAACGCACGGCCACCTGGCTCAAACCAGGGGTGTTTGACTCCTCTTGGGGGAGGGTCAAAGCCAATTGGCGGAACTCGTTGGAGACGATGTTGACCGCCATCGCACTCGCGATTTCACCGCCGTTGCACCCGCCCATTCCGTCAGCCAGCACCAAAAGGCCAGTCTCGGCATCGAAGTCGAGGCTATCTTCGTTGCTGTTGCGTACCCGCCCAACATCGGAACGCGCGGCACAGATTAGCTGTGTCGCGCGCGACGGGTTGGGGTGCCATTCAGGCGCGATTGTTTGTGCGGCTTCCACTTAGTATCGCCCCGATTGACGCGGACGCTCGATCTCGACAGTGTGCATTGGAAAAATCACCTCTTAACAGTTAATTATCTGTTATTTTGCGCATTTCCCATATTATGAAATCATGGAAAATTACGTTGTCATTATAGGGTGCTTACCAGCAATTCGCAACTGCTTGTTCCAGCCGTTCCACCGTTATGATTTCCATCCCGGCTATGGCCTGTTTTGGCCGGTTTGCTTTGGGAATAACGGCACGAGTAAAGCCAAGTTTAGCGGCTTCTTTCAATCTTTCCTGACCGCGCTGTACCGGGCGCACCTCGCCGGCCAGCCCGACCTCACCAAAAACCACCATTTTGCCTGGTAGCGGCTTATTCTTGAGCGAGGAAACAATCGCCAGCAACACCGCCAGATCCGCCGCCGGCTCGGTGATGCGCACGCCGCCCACCGCATTCACGAATACGTCTTGATCGAAACAGGCGATGCCGCCATGCCGGTGCAGCACCGCAAGCAGCATGGCCAGCCGGTTTTGCTCCAACCCCACCGTAAGCCGGCGCGGATTGGGCGCATGCGCCTCGTCCACCAGCGCTTGAATCTCGACCAGCAGCGGGCGAGTGCCCTCCTGCGTCACCATCACGCAGGAGCCCGGCACTTCCTGCCCGTGGTGGGACAGGAACAGCGCCGACGGGTTGCTCACCTCACGCAGCCCTTTTTCGGTCATGGCGAACACGCCTAATTCATTTACCGCGCCGAAGCGGTTCTTGAAGGCGCGCACTAAACGAAAGCTGGAAGAAGTCTCGCCTTCGAAATACAGCACGGTATCGACGATATGCTCCAACACGCGCGGCCCGGCCAGCGCGCCCTCTGTCGTGACATGGCCGACGAAAATGATCGAGGTGCCGGCCTGCTTGGCGTAGCGCGTGAGCTGCGCCGCGCATTCGCGCACCTGCGCCACGCTGCCCGGCGCCGATTGCAGCGCCTCGGAATACACGGTTTGAATCGAGTCGATGACCGCGACCTTGGGCTGCTCGCGCTTCAGGGTGCTGATAATTTTTTCCAGGCTGATCTCGGCCAGCAGTGTGACGGATTGCGCATCGAGCGCGAGCCGCCTGGCGCGCAGCGCGATCTGCTGCGGCGATTCCTCGCCGCTCACATACAGCACTTTTTGCGCCGTGCTCATATGCGCCAAGGCTTGCAGCAACAGCGTCGATTTGCCGATGCCGGGGTCGCCGCCGATCAATACTACCGCGCCTTCGACCAAGCCGCCGCCCAGCACGCGATCCAGTTCCGCCACGCCGGTCGGGGCGCGCGGCACCTCGACCGCATCTACTTCCGCCAGGGTTTGCACACGGCCATCGGCCGCCAGGGCGCTAAAACGGTTAGCGCCCGCGCCGGGGGTCGCTTCGGCGATGGTTTCGACCAGCGTGTTCCAAGCGGTGCAATGCGGACATTGGCCTTGCCATTTAAGGCTTTGGCCGCCGCATTCGGTGCAGGTATAGATGGTTTTTGCCTTAGCCATGCAAATTCACGCCGATATAGCGCCGGTAGGCGGCGAAGTCTTTGCCGGTGGTAAACACCATCAACTTACGCCGCATTGAATTGCGTTATACAGGCAGGGGCTAAGCCAACAGCCAACGCGCTACGGTTTGCCCCAATCGCTTGTATTCCCGATGCTAGCTGCCGCAGCCGCCGCAACAACTGCCGATCGCATGCGTGCGCCGTTCCTCTTCGACCTGCACGCCGGCCTTGGCGAGCACCGCCACCAGTTCCGCCCGGGCCGGCGCAGCGTCATCGATTTGAGCGTGCAGGCGCGCCGGGGAGTCGAGAAACGACACGTCGTGCACGCCGGGTATCGCCTTCAGGCTTGCGCCGGCCCGTTCGGCTGCTTCTGCGTTGATTGGGGTGGCGATATTGAGAATTTCGATTTTCATGCTTGCTCCTTGAATTAAGAAAAATCAGGTGTTTTCGGTCAGTCTTGCTTACAAACCCGGCAACGCCCGGGGCAGCATCGCGCACCATCACATGGCCTGCCGCGCCGAGAGGATCGCCGTCGCATGGCGGATCGCGAGCATAAGAAGTATAAAGACCATTTTCTCTTAAAACCACCGGCCATTTTCCGGACGCCTACGCTTGTGCTGATACACGCGATGCGTCCAGCCGCTTCGGCCGCTGCCGGCGCTTACCCTCAGCGACGCGGCCGGTCGCGCGACGGGATGTTATAGAGATAGGCGCCGAGCAGTATGCCGAAAATCGCCAGCACGGCCTGCAGTTCCGGCCAGGGCACGTAAAACACAATCGAGATGCTCAGCGTTACCGCCATGAGAATGATGGCGGTCCATTTCACCCGATAGGGAATGCTGCGGTAGCGCCGCCATTCGAGGATGGCCGGGCCGAACATGCGGTTGTTGAGCAACCCGTTGTAGAAACGCGCCGATGCACGCGCATAGCAGGCGGCGGCCAACAGCATGAATGGCGTGGTTGGCAGCACGGGCAGGAAAGCGCCGGCAATGCCGAGCGCCAGAAACAGCGTACCGAGCGCCAGAAATGCAAGGCGCACGGTCAGCGAATTGTGCTTGCGCATTTCTGCGCTGTAATCGTGTTTTTCCAATGACTTTTGGAGTAAATGGGGTTCAGACACCCCTATCGCCCCCCGCCGGATCGTGCGACGACGATAACCCGCGCCATCACGCCCCTTCAACCACGGGCACCCGCTCGGCGCGGGCGCACAATAATTCGTAGCTGATCGTGCCCGCGGCACGCGCAACCTCTTCCACGGACAGCCCTTCACCCCACAGCGTGACCGGGCTGCCGACACCGGCATCAGGCATTTCGCTCAGATCGACCGCCAGCATATCCATGGACACGCAGCCCAGGGTGCGGGTGCGCCGGCCCATGACCAGAATCGGCGTACCGGTCCCGGCATGCCGCGGGTAGCCATCGGCATAACCGCAGGCGACGATGCCGATGCGCATAGCGCGTTCGGCGCGGTAAGTGCCGCCATAGCCGACAGGCTCGCCGGCTTTCACGTTTTGAATTCCGATTATTTCAGAAACCAAGCTCATCGCAGGCTGCAAGCCCAGATCGTCGGCGTGCTGCGTGGCGAAGGGCGATGCACCATAGAGCATGATGCCCGGCCGCACCCAATCGCCGTGGGTTTCTGGATATCGCAGGCAGGCGGCGGAATTGGCCAGGCTGCGCGGCAAGGCGATGTCCTGCGTCAGCGCCTTGAAGCGCGTGAGTTGATCGCTCACCCCCGCCGCTTCATCCGCTGTCGCAAAATGCGTCATGAGCGTGATCTGGCCGACAATTGCGCAAGCTTGAAGCGTGGCTAAAGCGGATGGAAACGCATCCGGCGCGAAGCCCAAACGATTCATGCCGGTATTCAGTTTGAGAAAAATATTGAGTTTCACCGGCGACCAGCCACGCTTGAGCATCTCGATCTGCTCGACGCTATGCACGACAATGCTCAAACCCAACTCCGACACGATGCTCAATTCACCGGAATGGAACACGCCTTCCAACAGCAAGATCGGCTGGGTGAACCCGGCTTCGCGCAAACGCACCGCTTCCCCCACGCTTAACACCGCGAAACCGTCGCTATCCTCCAGCGCTTTCGCCACGCGCAATAAACCGTGGCCATAGCCATTCGCCTTCACTACGGACATGATCTTGGCGGACGGCGCGGCTTGACGCGCGACGAGGAGATTGTTGACGAGTGCTGCGGGATGAATGATGGCTTGGATGGGGCGGGTCATGGTTTATGGCTGCCGTGTCCCTGTTTGCGAGGACTCTTCCCCTCTCTCCTAGCTCTCTCCCGCTTGCGGGAGAGAGGGACGCAGGCTCGCTGCGCGAGTTGCAACTTATCGATCTTGGTAGCTCCCATGCGCCAAATTCTCGAAGCGCGTGTACTCGCCCTGAAACGCCAGGCGCACGGTGCCGATCGGGCCGTTACGCTGCTTGCCGATGATGATTTCGGAAATGCCTTTTTCCGGCGTCTCCGGGTTGTACACTTCATCGCGGTAGATGAACAAAATCACGTCGGCGTCTTGCTCGATGGCGCCGGATTCGCGCAGATCGGACATTACCGGGCGCTTATTCGGACGCTGCTCCAGGCTGCGATTAAGCTGCGACAGCGCGACCACGGGCACGTCCAGCTCTTTTGCCAGCGCTTTGAGTCCGCGCGAGATCTCGGAGATTTCGGTGGCGCGGTTTTCGCCCGGGCTCGAGCCGGACATGAGTTGCAAATAGTCGATAACGATCAAGCCCAGCTTGCCGCATTGGCGATGCAAACGGCGCGCTCGGGCGCGCAGATCCAGCGCGGTGAGCGCCGCCGATTCGTCGATATACAGCGGCGCATCGTTCAACTTGCCCACCGCGTAGGTGAGCCGCTGCCAGTCATCGTCCTGCAAACGCCCGGTACGTACTTTGTGTTGATCCAGTTTGCCGACCGAGCCCATCATGCGCATCACCAACTGGGTACCTGCCATCTCCATGCTGAACACGGCAACCGGCAAGCCGGAATCGAGCGCGACGTTTTCGGCGATGTTGAGCGAGAAGGCGGTTTTACCCATCGAGGGCCGCCCTGCGACGATCACCAGATCGCCCGGCTGCAAGCCGGAAGTCATGCGATCCAGATCGACAAAGCCGGTGGGGATGCCGGTGATGTCGCTCGGGTTGTCGCGCTGGAACAGCATATCGATGCGCTCTACCACTTGGGTCAGCAGCGGCTGCAATTCCATGAAGCCCTGCTTGCCGCGTGCGCCGGCTTCGGCAATTTTAAATACTTTGCCCTCGGCCTCGTCGAGCAACTCGGCCGCCGAACGGCCGGAGGGGTTGTAGGCGGAATCGGCGATGGCCGTGCCCACTTCCACCAAGCCGCGCAGGATGGCGCGGTCGCGCACGATTTCGGCATAGCGCCGGATGTTGGCCGCACTGGGCGTGTTTTGCGCCAAGGCGCCGAGATAGGCCAAGCCGCCCACGGTGGTCAGCTCGTTGCTGTTTTCCAGCGACTCGGACACCGTCACCACATCGGCCGGTTTGCCGCCGTCGAGCAGCTTGGTGATGTGGCGATAGATCAGGCGATGATCGTGGCGGTAGAAATCCTGCTCGGTAATCAGATCGGCGATGCGCTCCCAGGCGGTGTTTTCGAGCAGGAGCCCGCCCAGTACGGATTGCTCGGCTTCCACCGAATGCGGGGGGAGTTTTATTGCATCGACTTGGTTATCGCCCATAGCCCAATACGCTTAAAATTAACTAGGAAAAAAGCAGGTTAGCACAGAAAAGCGGGCGCCGATAAACCCTTGTCGGCCCAAACAAAAACGGGCCGCTACGCGGCCCGTTTTTGATGATTTACTACAGCTTGCTTAGGCAGCGGCCCCGAGCACGGAAACCGTGATGTGGGTCGTAATATCGGTATGCAAAGCCAAGGTGACCGGGTGGTCGCCGATCTGCTTGATCGGGCCTTGCGGCATACGCACTTCGGACTTGCTCACTTCAAACCCTTGGGCTTTAAGCGCGTCCACAATATCGACGTTGCTCACGGAGCCGAACAACTTACCGTCCGGGCCGGCCTTTTGCGTGATCTGCACCATAAAGCCTTCCAGCTTCTGTGCGCGATCTTGCGCTTCGGCCAAGTGTGCGGCTTGTTGCTTTTCCAATTCCGCGCGGCGGGCTTCGAATTCCTTGAGATTGGAATCCGTGGCGCGCTTGGCCTTACCCTGGGGAATCAGGAAATTACGCGCATAGCCATCTTTCACTTTCACCACATCGCCGAGCTGGCCGAGGTTGACGACTTTTTCCATCAGAATGATTTGCATGGCGCGCTCCTTAGTGCAGGTCGGTGTAGTGCAGCAGCGCTAAAAAACGCGCACGCTTCACGGCCACGGACAATTGGCGCTGAAAACGAGCCTTGGTGCCGGTAATGCGCGCCGGAATCAGTTTGCCGTTTTCGTTGATGAAATCCTTCAGCAAGCCGACGTCCTTGTAGTCGACTTCCTTGATACCTTCCGCGGAGAAGCGGCAATACTTTCTACGTTTAAACATTTGACGAGACATTTTTTGACCTCTATTCAATCAATTCGATATTTTGCACATGCAACACCAGCGCTGAACTGTTACGGCTCTCTTTGGCGAGAAACCCCGTGGCTTTGATCTGGCATCCTTTGGCAAGCTTGGCAACTTGTTCCGCTACCACCTCTGCCGCCAGTGCGCTGATCACACATTCCACTTTTCGCGGCGCTTTCGCTTCCACCTGATCGGAGCGGTGTGCGATCGTGAATTCGATCAACGCCACCCCCGCCGGGCTGAAGCGCAATGCGCCTTTGGTTTCAAGCCGGCCGCATAGTTGCGTCCGGTTGCACGACACTTTAATCACGCTCCTGGATTACGCTCCAGGCGCTGCCGCCTCTACCACCGCTTCAACACGCTCGGCCACAGCAGGCTTAGCCCGCTCTTCACGCATCATCGGCGAAGGCTCGGTAACCGGGCCCTTGGTCTTGATGGTGAGGTGGCGCAACACGGCGTCGTTGAATTTGAAGGCGTGCTCCAGTTCGTCCAAAGTCACTTGATCGCACTCGATGTTCATGAGCACGTAATGGGCTTTGTGGATTTTCTGGATCGGGAATGCGAGCTGGCGGCGGCCCCAGTCTTCGAGGCGATGAATATGGCCGTTGCGGGTAGTGATCGTGCCCTTGTAGCGCTCGATCATGCCCGGCACCTGCTCGCTCTGGTCCGGATGGACAATAAATACGATTTCGTAATGACGCATGCACACTCCTTTTGGATAATGCTTCCCGCGTGCAACGGTGAAGCAAGGTTAAGAAACGGTTCACCGGCCTGACCCATAGCCGGGCCGATGAGAGCCGCGCATTATACTGATTTGGCTGGACTATCGCAAATTCCAGACTGCGGCGCGGGCAAAACCAGCGCCCCCGCCCTATCCGGCACGCTTGCAAATGATTCTCCGTAGCTTGGCCCTGCCCGCCTGGCCTACGACTTGCTTAGGTTCAAGTCAGGAGAATTTAAATGGCAGAAATTATTCACCTTGCAGCATACCGCTTGGCCCGCCGCACCGGCTGGACGCAGGAAATGGCGCATGGCTATCTTCGCGGAAATGCTTACCGCGTAGCGCAATTGGCGCCGCCGCAGGATCAATTGGATGGCAGCGAGGATTACGCGGTAGGCGTGCAACTCGGCTACCGCTATGGCTTGCACTACTTGCGTTGGCTGAAGGAAGCGCAGGGGCGTTGAAGCTTCGTCCGGGGTGACGATTTTTTGTAAAATGCGGTAAATATTCCATACAGCGGCCCAGGGCCGCTGTTTTTTTATGCCGCCGCCTGTTTCAATGACTCAAGCACATTGTCCACCGCCCGATCGAGCAGCGGCAAATCGTCGATAATGCGCGCGCTGCCGATGCGGAACGCGGCCTCCAGCTTGTCATGCGGCATGGTCGCGGCGCGCTTGCCTTGGCGGTCGGTGAAGAGATAGGCATTTTTGAGCGGGCTGATCCACTTGAGCTTGGCTTGCAGCGTGTCTTCACCTTGATGGCTGAATTCCACCCACACGCCGGGTTTGAGTTCATCGACCAGATGCTTCGCTTCGACTTCATCCACCACATCGAATTCGGACGACGCTTCAATCGGCATCAATGCGTCGGATTGCGCATCAATATCTTCCTGCTCCATCCAGCCTACGCTGCCGATCGTGATTTCTTCCACTTCCAATTTGGCGTCATCGGCATTCGACTTGATGATTTCAAGCTTGACCTCGCGCCGATCCTTCGCGCTTTCCGGGCGCACGAAGGGCAGTACCACGGCCGATTCCGCCGCCTCCTGTTTTTGCATCGCCTGGCGCGCGAGCACGGCGGTTTTCCAAGCATCTTCCGACGCGGGTTGTGGCTCGACCGGCGGATTGAAGCCGGCTTTCACGGCGGCGGCGTGGCATTTCACCAACTGGCTCATGAATTGATCGCGCGTTTCCTGGCCGATCTCGGCTTTCGCCATGCCTTCCTGCAAGCGGCGCAATAAGGCCGGCAGCGTCTTGACCATGTATTGGCGCGACTCCCGGCTGAGCTTGGGGCGCACACTCCAAATCAAGTCGTCCATGAGTCCGACCGCCTCCAGCCAAGCGGACGATTCCGCCCCGCCCTGTTGATACGCGGCACGCAGGGGCTTGATCCATTCCTGGCATAGAAACAGGCGCACCGTATCCGGCACCTCGATGTCCGCGGCGCGCGCGCGCACCGATTCCTCGGCCGCATTTTGCGCGTCCTCGGTTTTGATTTGTTCGCGTTCACGCGTTTCGATCAACTCTACCGACACCTCAACCAAGGCATCCGCCGCTCGTTCCTGCTCTTCCAAAAAGCGCTCGAAATCGTCCAGCGCGCGTTCAAATACCGCGAGATTGTCCTCGAACTCATCGAGGATGCGCTGCACGATACTCTCTACTTTCTGATACAGCGGAGATTCGTGGCCGATCGTTTCATCCCAACCGATTGCCGCTTCCGCCACGATATTGAGCAAACGCCGCGTGGGATGGCTTTTCTTGGAGAAGAAAGCCTGATCCAGCATCGCCGCCTTCAGAACCGGAATTTGCAGCCGTCCCATCAAGGCCTTGATCGGGTCCGGCACTTGTTTATCCTCGAAAATAAAATCGAACAGCATGGCCACGATGTCGATGGTCATCGCGTCCACCGAACCGAGTGATGCCCCAAGCTCGGTGTGCTTCAAGTCGCGCAGGATGCTCACATTACCCGCGACCAAAGCGGCGGGATCGACCGCCACGCCGGCGCCAAATACCCCTGCGTCGCCGTGCTGCAATTGCGTCAACTGTGTGACCACGATCGGGTTGTGGGCAAGCACCGCGCCCGCCGCCATGCCGGGCGCGCCACTTGGCATGCCACCAGCGAGCCCGCCAGCCATACCTCCCGGCATACCAGCCGCCATGCCGTCTGGCACACCGCCAATCGCCATGCCTTGAGCCATGCCACCCGTTGGCATGCCTGGCAGCGCATAAGCGCCTTGCGTCATGCCGGGCAGCGTACCGCGCGCCATCGCCGCGCTCATGAGATGCTGCATGGTGCTGAACAGCTCACCTTCGTCTTCCGAAACCGCCATGGCTTCAGCCGCGGCCGCCATGATTTCAGCCGCCTGGGACATGCCTTGGCGTTTAATCTCGCGCTTGATTTTCGGCAGGATGCCTTTCTCCACCAGGTATTGATTCACCTCTTGGTACATGGAGACCGCACCGTTCTGCATGTGTTTATCCCACATGGTGACAAACAGCAGGCGCACCTTGAGGCTCGCTTCGGTTTCCCGGCATGCTTCCAGAAAGGCATTCGCCAACACATCCGAGCCGAGCGGATTTTTGTGCGATTCCAAATCCGGATCATGCAGCAGCACGCCCATGCGCTTGTCCATGCCAAACAAACCTTCACGGCAATTGCCTTTCAGCTTGGCGGACATTTCCTGGATCGCGATCGACTCTTCAAGCTCATCCGGCGCGACCAGGCCGAACTCGTTGTCCGCGTCGTCATTCGAGCCAGAGTGTTTACTTTGCTCTCCGCGCACTGCGGCATTGAAATTGCGGATGAAATGCAGGCGGAAGCCATGCTCGATCACTGAGCGCTTATCGCGTGCGACCGTCATCGCCTCGAGATAGAGATGTTGGATCTCGATCTGAACCGCCTTCTCGGCGAGCGTGAAAAAATCATCGGTCAGCCGGTCCAGCATGCCCTTCAGCGCGCCGGAGAGACTGCCTACCGCCATTTCGCGGCAACGTTCGATGATGCGCAGATCGCTCGGGCTGGGGCCCTTGTTGGATTCCGCCAAGGCGTCCAGGATGTTGCTTTGCTCGGTGTCGCTCATGATCTACCCCTACAGCCAGTCGCTTGCGGATCATTGCCACAAGCGTATTTTCACAACCGGTTTGGAGGAAGCGGAGGAAGCTGGACGGCAGGAAGCGCGTGTGCGCTTTTGACATCTAGCAATCCCGCTATCCTAGGGCGCTGCCCCTTAGACCGGAAATTTTGCGTCCCCATCTTTCGATGGGTTTGCCCATTACGATGTCGAACCCGAATGATCATGACATCAACGGGTTCACGCTCAGTAATCGGATGGTTTTGAAAAAGCTTTAGCAGAAAAACCGTAGCGAGGTACGGAATGAGCCGGATAACAAACGGATGAACCACGGGGAACACGGCGGACACGGGGAAAACCAAGAACACGCCCCCCGTGTTCCCCGTGGTTAACTTTCTTCGGCCAGGCTACTTGACGCTGATTTCCTGCGTAATCATCCAGCGCCCGGCTTCGCGCCGCCAGTGGAGAGTCTTGTTGACGACGTCTTGATACGCGTCCGAGCGGTAAGTTTGACGAAATTCGCTGACGGCGGTATCCGCGCCGGTCAGGCGCACATTCAGATTGTCGATCGTAAGCTCGATGGTCCCCGGCTGGGCGAGACGCTGTGTACGTTGTTTGACCCACGATTCGCGCGCGCCACCACCGGCAGGCGCAAACCCGGGCGAATAAAAAGCCAGGTAGGCATCGGCCGTTTTTTTCGCCCATGCGGTGATCCAGCCGTTAATCGCTTTCCGAATCTGCTCTTCATCGGACACGGCCACCGGTTTGGCGACCGGGGCCGCCACCGGTGGAGAAATAGGATAGAGCGCGGCAATTCGCGCCACCGCCGCGGGTTTATCCACGACCAGCGTAACCGGCGTTTGCGGGGGGCAGGCCGTCGCCGGATCGACTTCAAACGGGTCTTCTCCCATTTCATTCGGCGAAGGCGTTTCGATGCGGCGCAAATTTAAAGCCGCCAGCAACGTACCCATCGCCGCATGCGTGCGCGCATAAGCGATGCCGTGGTCATACGCGCTATTTACATAAGCACGGCGCGCTTGGAACAATTCATTTTCGGTATCCAGCAGATCGAGCAGGGTACGTTGGCCGATATCGAATTGCTTGCGGTAGGCGTCACGCGCTTTTTCCGCGGCCAGTTGATGCGCATCGAGATAGCGCAACTGCTCGGCGATACGCTGCGTATCGTTATAGGCAATTGCCAAGGTCTGGCGCACATCGCGGCAGGCTTTGTCGCGCAGGTCCTTTGACGCATTTAAATTCTCCGCCGCTTGGCGCTTCAAGGCCGAATCGGAACCGCCGCGAAACAGGTTGTAATTGAGCACCATCTCTACTACGCGGTCTTGGCGGCTGCCCAATATACCGTCGCGGTTGTGATCCAAATCTTGGCGCGCGCGCATTTCGACCCGCGGCATGAAGCCGGCATTGCGGCCATCCTGATCCATCTGGGAGGAACGGATATTCTCGATCGCGGCGCTGATCACCGGGCTTTGTTTGATCGCCTCCAATGCGGCGGCGCTGGGCGTGGGGGGCACGCCTTGTTTCAATAAGACCGGTTCGGTCATGTCAGCAGGGGGAAGTTCGCCCATGATGCGCTGATATCGGGCGCTGACATCATGCAGATTCGTCACTTCCGTCAAAAGATTGGATTCAGAGAGGGCCAGGCGTCCACCCGCTTGTTCGAAATCCACGCGCCGCCCTACCCCGGCTTTCACGCGCTGTTCCATCTGATCGAACAGCAGGCGATGTTGCGCGTAGTTTTCTTCGGCCAATTTGACCAGTTTGCGAAAGCGCAGCACATCGTAATAGGCGCGGCTGGCTTCAGATGCGGTGTTTTCCGAGATATCGAGCAACTCGTAGTAACGCACCAGTTTCAAATATCCGAGACGCCGCACCTCGCTGCGGGTGGCAAAACCGTCAAACAGCATTTGATTCAAGCTGGCGGATACGCTGCGGCGGTTAAAGTCCTTATCCGCTTGATTCGGCTGTTCCAAGTGCTCGCGGCCGCTACCGGCGGTGATATCCACACGCGGAAAATAGCCGCCGCGGGCGGCATCTTGCTGCGCCAGGGTGCCGTTAAAAGCGCGCCAACGCGCTTGCACTTCGGGATTTTGCAGCACCGCCTGCTGCGCGGCTTCGCTCAGCGTGCCGGCATGCGCCGGCAACCCGGCCAAGCCGGGAATCAGCGCCAAGACGCCATTAATAAACAAACTAAATTTCATTAAGTTATTTAACCTTATTTATATACTTTCGAATTGATCCGGACTTAAGAATTCCTGCCAAGTGTCCGTTGAATTGGTAAATTAGCAAATTCTATACCATCAATTTGCCAAAACACCATATAAATTCACACTAGTGTCCGGTTTATTTTAGCCCAGCGGACTGCAAAGCTAATACTGGCGCGGGTTTCGAGGGATTCTGGGGTGTCCACGATTTGATTTTCAATCTACACATTTGCGATGCTTCCTGGTTTGACCGGCCGGGGGTAG